>JBEDMQ010000033.1:0-36523 GCA_041171045.1 Pseudomonadota bacterium | reverse complement strand
CTTTGGTTGGTCAGGGCCATGGCCTGGGACTCACCCATGGATAGACGGATGGTGGCGGAGGCCGCCGGCCGAGGCAGCACTTTCAAGGAGACATCCAGGATCAGGCCCAGGCTGCCCAAGGCGCCAGCATGCAGACGTGAGAGGTCGTAGCCGGCCACGTTCTTCATGACGGTGCCGCCATAGCGAAGCAACTGACCATCCGAGTTGAGGACCGTGAGCCCCAGAATAAAGTCTCGACAGGCCCCTGCCTGCAGGCGACGCGGCCCAGACAAGCCTGTGGCCACCATGCCGCCAACCGTCCCGCGTCCTCTTGGACCTGAAAACTGTGGAGGATCGAAGGCCAGCATCTGCCCCTTTTCTGCCAAGACCGCCTGTAGTGTTTCGATGGGGGTACCCGCCCTGACCACCACGACCAATTCGGTCGGGTCGTAACTGACCACCCCCTGGTAATCAAGTGTGGAGAGCGGGGCCGTGGATTGCGACAGTGGATTGCCATAGAAGGCTTTGCTGCCATGCCCCTGGATGTCGACCGCCTCGCCGCGCGACTTGGCCTGCTCGATGAGTTGTTTGGCCTGCTCGACCCAGGCGCCCGGTTCAATGGTCATAGACATCTTTAGAAGCGAGGTAATTCGGGGAAGCGAAGGGCCCCCATGTGGACATGCATGCGCCCGTACTCTGCGCAGCGGGTCAGGGTGGGGATGGCCTTGCCAGGGTTGAGGAGGCCCTGCGGATCAAAGGCCCGCTTCACCGCAAAAAACGACATGCGTTCCTCTGGCGAGAACTGCACACACATAGAGTTAACCTTCTCGATGCCCACGCCATGCTCACCAGTCACCGTCCCTCCATACTCGACACAGATCTCCAAGATCTCTGCACCGAATCGCTCGGTGGTCTCGAACTCCCCCGGATTGGCCGCATTGAACAGAATCAGCGGGTGCAGGTTGCCGTCACCAGCATGAAAAACATTCAAGCAGCGCAGGCCATACTTCCGTTCGAGTTCCGCGATGCGGCTGAGCATGTCACCGAGGCGACGGCGGGGAATGGTGCCATCGATGCAGTAGTAGTCCGGTGAAATCCGACCCGAGGCTGGGAAGGCGTTCTTGCGGCCAGACCAGAAGCGCAGTCGCTCGGCCTCGGATTGGCTGACACTGAGACCGGTTGCGCCACTGGCGGATAACACCGCCTTCATGCGACCAATTTCCTCGGCCACTTCCTCTGGCGTGCCGTCGGATTCGCAGAGCAGAATCGCCTCGGCCTGTGTGTCGTAACCAGCATGAACGAATTCCTCTACGGCCTCGGTCATGCCCTTGTCCATCATCTCTAGCCCGGCCGGAATGATGCCAGCGGCGATCAAGTCGGCGACGGCATTGCCTGCTTTCTGAACATCGTCGAAGGAGGCCATGATGACCTGGGCCAACTGAGGCTTGGGCACCAGCTTGACCGTGACCTCGGTGGTCACCGCCAACATACCCTCTGAGCCAATCACCAGAGCGAGCAGGTCCAGGCCAGCGGAGTCCAAGGCCTCTGAGCCGAACTCCACGACCTCACCATCGATAGTTAGTCCTCGAACACGCAGGACGTTGTGAACGGTCAGGCCGTATTTGAGACAGTGCACACCACCGGAGTTTTCGGCCACATTGCCACCGATGGTGCAGGCAATCTGGGACGAAGGGTCTGGCGCGTAATAGAGCTGATGGGGCGCCGCGGCCTCGCTGATGGCCAGGTTGCGAACACCGGGCTGAACCCTGGCCAGCCTGGCGACTGGGTCAATCGACAGAATCTGATTAAAGCGTGCCAATGACAGGACCACCCCACCGCGGTGAGGCGTGGCACCACCCGACAGGCCTGTTCCAGCGCCGCGCGCAACCACTGGCACCTCCCAGTCTCGACAAAGGCGCAGGACGGCAGCTGCCTGAGATTCGTTGTGGGGTAGCGCGACGGCAGCAGGCAGTTGGCGATAGCCCGACAGGCCATCGCATTCGTAAGGCTTGAGGCCCTCGGTCTGAGAGATCAAGGCATCGGCGGGCAGTACCTGAGCCAAGGCGGCGAGCACCGCCTGGCGCTTGGTCTCGTCCATGGGCTTGGTGAAATCGGCAAACCGCAGTTCGCCAAGGCGCATTGATTGGGTCTCGGATGGAGCGTTCATGCCGCTATTGTAGGGCGGGGGCAGGGCTTGAATCTCGCTAATAACCCTGGTCTTGCTAGACTGAAAGCTATGGGACATCGACTCTCCGCCATCACCACTCGCACCGGCGACGACGGCACCTCTGGTCTGGCAGACGGCACCCGTCTGCCCAAGGACCATGCCCGGTTTCATGCCATGGGCGATGTGGACGAGCTCAACAGCCACCTGGGCCTGCTGCGAGCCCAGCTCAAAGCCGGCCTGTCAGCGCCGCAGGCTCTGGCTACACATGCAGCAGAGATGCAGGCGGTCGACGAGGCTCTGCGCCAGGTGCAGAACGATCTGTTCAACCTGGGCGGCCAGATCAGCTGCCCCGGCATGACCCTGCTCATGCCCGAACGATTGCAACAACTCGATGACTGGGTGGCCCGAGACAATGCCGACCTGCCTCGACTGAGTGAATTTATTCTGCCCGGCGGAAGCCTGGCCGCCGCCCAGTGTCACATCGCCAGGACGCTGGCCCGTCGGGCTGAGCGCAGCCTGACTGCATTGGGACATGCCTTGGAAGACGGCGAAAGCCAGACGGCCCTCCTTCGTCAATACCTGAACCGCTTATCGGACTGGCTGTTTATTTTGTCCAGACGGATCAACCGAGCGCTGGGCCAGGCTGACGTGCTGTGGCAACGCGATTAGCATCGGCCGGGGGCCTGAGCCGGCAGACCGCTAGAGTAGACCGCTGGCCGATTATCCGATGATCGACGACTAATCGACGACTGACCGACCACTAAGCGGCCTGCTGGGCGATCTTGACCCGGCGGTCGCGCACACCCTGAGCCAGGTTCTCCAAGATGGTCAGGCTGTCCTCCCAGCCAATACAGCCGTCGGTGATGCTCTGACCGTAGGTGAGATCGGCCAGGGACATACCGTCTTTAAGGTCCTGTCGACCAAAGACCAGGTGGCTCTCGACCATGACACCAAAGATGCGCTGATCGCCAGCTGACAGCTGATCGGCAATGGCCTTGGACACCGGCAGCTGGTTCTCTGGCTTTTTGCTGGAATTGCCATGGCTCATGTCGATCATGAGTCGGCAGGCCATGTTGGACGAGGCTGCATCCTTGCAGGCCGCCTCTACGCTCGCCGCGTCAAAATTAGGTTGTTTGCCCCCACGCAGGATCACGTGGCAGTCCTCGTTACCCCGAGTGGAGACAATGGCGGTACGGCCCTCGCTCGTCACCGACAGGAAGTGGTGAGGATGCGAGGCGGCCTTGACCGCGTCATAGGCAATCTTCAGATTGCCATCGGTACCATTCTTGAAGCCGACTGGGCAAGACAGGCCAGAGGCGAGTTCGCGGTGAACCTGAGACTCGGTCGTACGAGCACCAATGGCCCCCCAGGCCACCAGGTCAGCGATGTATTGTGGCGAGATGACGTCTAGGAATTCAACTCCGGCGGGCAGCCCCATGGCGTTGATCTGAGACAACACCTCGCGGCCCTTGCGCAGGCCGGTGTTGATGTCGAAAGAACCATCCAGGTGTGGGTCATTGATCAGACCCTTCCAGCCCACCGTGGTGCGGGGCTTCTCGAAGTAGACCCGCATGACAACCTCAAGGTCTTTGGCGTAGCGCTTGCGCTGCTCCAGCAGCCGCTGGGCATACTCCAGGCCAGCCTTGGGATCATGAATGGAACAGGGCCCCATGACCACCAATAGCCGGTCATCCATCTCGTGAAGGATGCGATGAATGGCTGATCGGGACTCGGTGACGACCTCGGCCGTCTGTTCCGTCAATGGGATCTCGGCCACCAACTCGTCGGGGGTTACCAAGGGCTTGATCGCCTGAATGCGCAGATTGGATGTTTTGGACATGGATCTATTCTACAAAAGCCGACTGCAAGACGTCGGCAAGCCGTGGATCCGAGTGGCTGGTCGACTCTCGACCGACGCCACTAGGCGGTTCCGCCAATCGTCAGCCCTTCGATGCGCAGAGTGGGCTGCCCCACCCCCACGGGCAGGCTCTGACCCTCCTTGCCACAGGTCCCGATGCCGGGGTCCAGGGCCAGGTCATTGCCGATCATCGTGACCCGAGTCAGGGCGTCGGGGCCATTGCCAATAATGGTGGCACCTTTGACGGGATACTGGATCTTGCCGCCCTCAACCCAGTAGGCCTCGGAGGCCGAAAAGACAAACTTGCCACTGGTGATGTCCACCTGGCCACCGCCGAAGTTCACTGCATAGAGTCCACGATCAAGCGAGGCAACGATCTCTTGGGGATCGCGGTCGCCCGCCAGCATGAAGGTGTTGGTCATGCGTGGCATGGTCAGATGCGCATAAGACTCCCTGCGGCCATTGCCCGTGACTGGAACGCCCATCAGCCGGGCGTTCAGGCCGTCTTGCAGATAGCCACAGAGAACACCGTCTTCGATCAGAACATTTCGGGCAGTGGGGTTGCCCTCGTCATCCATGTGCAAAGAACCCCGACGGTCGGGCAGACTGCCATCGTCAATCACGGTGACGCCCTTGGCCGCAACCCGTTGACCAATTCGGCCGGAGAAGGCAGAGGAGCCCTTGCGGTTGAAATCACCCTCGAGGCCATGGCCGACGGCCTCGTGCAGCAAGACACCAGGCCAGCCGGGGCCCAAGACCACCGGCAACACGCCAGCGGGCGCTGGCCTGGCCTCTAGGTTGACCAAGGCCTGCCGAACTGCCTCGCAGGCGTAGTCCTGCAGGCGATCGGGTGTGAAGACCCGCAGGTCATAACGACCACCACCACCGCTTGAGCCCTGCTCGCGACGGCCGTTGGACTCCACAATCACACTCACCGACAGCCGCACCAGTGGTCGCACATCAGCGGCCAACAAGCCATCGCTACGCATGACCAGCACCACATCGAACTCACCAGCCAAAGAGGCCATGACCTGGGTCACCCTCGGGTCTTGTGCCCGGGCCAGTCGCTCCACCTCCATGAGAAGGGCGACCTTGTCCTGCGCCGGCATGACCGCGAGCGGATCCTGACCCATGTAAAGCGCCTGCTTGGGCTGGGCCAGTTGCCGACGGTCCACCAATTTTTTCTGGGCCTGGCCGACACGAACCCGTGCCTGCTGACCACGGGCAGCAATGCTGCGGGTGGTGTGGGCCGCCTCTAGCAGCGCCGCTGCACTGAGCGTGTCGCTGTAGGCAAAAGCGGTTTTCTCGCCACTGATGGCCCGAACACCGACCCCTTGGTCGATGGAAAAGCTGCCGGACTTCACGATGCCCTCGTCCAGGCTCCAGGACTCCGCCATCGTGTACTGAAAGTACAGGTCGGCGTAATCGATACGGTGGGCGTGGATCTCAGCCAGGGCGCGGTGAAGGTCCGCCTCTGTGAGGCCGTGAGGCTCCAGCAAGAAGGCATGGGCAGAGCCAAGAGCAGAGATGGCAAGATCGGCCGGGGTCATGGTCAGTCCTTAGAGTGAGTCGGGCAGTGCTGGCCTAGGCCAGCACGCGATGCTGATAGGCAGGTAAGTTTAGGCGAATGCGCTCGGTGAGCGCAGGATCAACCACGCCCAAGACAAGGCCTTCTCCAATGGCCCTCTGGGCCACAATCTGGCCCCACGGGTCGATCAACAAGCTCTGGCCCCAGGTCTTGCGCCCATTGCTGTGCTCACCCCCCTGCGCACTGGCCAACAGCCAGCACTGGTTTTCCACAGCCCTCGCCCGCAGCAGCAGTTCCCAGTGCGCCTGCCCGGTGGTCCACGTGAAGGCTGCAGTCACCACAATCAGGTCCAAGGGTTGGTCACGCCCCAAGAGTCGATAGAACTCGGGGAATCGAATGTCATAGCAGACGGACTGTGCCATTCGCAGGGTGGGTCCAGGCCAGACAATGGATTGGCTTGAGAGGGCCGTCTGGTCAATCTGGCAAGGGGTTGGTGGGCTGCCGTGGGCAATCGCACGCGACTCATCGTAGGACTCTGAGCCATTCGAAAAGGCAAACAGGTGAAGCTTGTCGTACCGGTGGAAAACCTTGCCATCTGGGTCGTAGGTCAGGCAGGTATTGAGCACTTTGTTGGGCTGACCACTGACCAGGGGGATGGACCCACCAACCAGCCAGATCCGGTGCTCTCTGGCCAGACGGGCCAACTCCACCTGAATGGGCACGGCCAGTTGGGCCTGCGGTGGCAGCATCAGCGGGCTGGGCTGATAGACCTCTGCGATGGACAGCTTGTCAGACTCTTGCTGACCCATGAGGCAGAAATACTCCGGCAATGCGACGAGCTTTGCCCCCTGGTCGGCCGCCTGGCCCACCAGCCGAGCGGCCGTCTGCAGATTGTCCAGAAGGTTAGAACCAGAGACCATTTGAACGGCCGCCACGGGCAGACCAGCCCCGGATGACTGGCTGTTAGAGGGGTGCGTGTCGATGGGAGCGTTCATGTGGTGATCAAGCGTGTCGTGCCTCTCATCGGGCCTGTTGGGCCTCACGTTGGGCCTTTTCTGCTGTCTCGGTCCGACTGATTTCTTGGACCTGAGGGTCCGCCCAGGACCCGGTGACCTGATACTCGTAGGCTAGGATTTTTCTCAGTGGGTCTCGCAAGACATATTGCGCCAGGAAACTGCCCAGGCCAATCGCTGGGTTCACCAGGGCGTAACCCAAAGATGCCAGACCAGCATTCAACTCCGGCAGCACCAAGACCCTGGTGTTCTGAGTCTCGGCCAGGAGATCCGCCTGACTGTCGATAAAGACGGAGGCCTGAACCCCCACGATACGAAGGTTGGTGGTCACGGCCTGGCCATTGCCAAAGGCCACATCGCCTCGCACGCGCTCATAGGCAAATCCCTGGGAAAAAATGTCGCGAAAATCCAGGCTAATGCGCTTGGGCAAGGATTGCAGGTTCACCACGCTGATGAGTTTGGACAGGCCGGGCTCGGCCTTGAGAAACTGGCCGGACTTGAGGTCCAGTGCAATCTGACCAGCCATGGTCTGCACCCGAAAATCGGTGGGCGATCCGCGCCAGCGCAACTCACCCTTGACCTCACCAGGCGTTGCTCGTAACAAACCGCCGTATCCCAGTCGCGACAACAGACCCTCTGCGCTCTGGACGGACATGTTGACCGAGAGCCGGGTCTCCGAGGGTGTTGACTTGCTGGCCGCACCGCCACCGGGAACAGCGGCCCAAGAGCCGCTGGCCTTCAGGGTGGCATCGGGACTCGAAACCTCCAACGCGTGAATTCGCCAACGATCTGCGTTGCCATCGGGGGCCGCGTCGAGGCTCAGGCGGCCAAATTGTTTGCGCCCGCGTCGAAAATCCTCTGCCACCAGATCGATCGCAGGCCAGCGTTTGGCCTCTGAGATCGAGGTCAGACTGCGCTCAATCTCGCGTTCCGTCTCAGGCCGGGTTTTCTCGTCGGTCGGCGCGTCTAGCCACAGTCTCGATAACCGGGCAATGACCTTGCCTCGGCCTCGTCGGTCGGTCTGCCAGATGATGCGACCGGCTGATGCCTGTGACCGCAGATCAATCGACCAGGCCCCGGACTGCGGCGCAGCCTGAACGTCCACCTCTCGCATGGCGTGCTCCCCAATGGTCAGCAGGGGTGTCTTGATTTCAACACGGGTCAGCTCGAGACCTTGATCAGACTGCGGCCCCGATGTCAGAGATCCACTGGATGCAGACACGACACCAGTTGCGGGCGTTGCCTGAGGCGGCTGAGTCCATTGCATCCTGTTTTCCAAGGCCGAGAGCCACTTGTCCAGGCTCACCGACTGCGCCATGAGTCTGACGACGAGGCCGGTGGTCTTCGGCAGTTCATCTGCAGCAGAGCCTTTGGCCGCCGCCTCGCCAATCTTCATCAGACCACGAGCCTCTTGAACCTGGCCCGCCTGGATGAATTGTCGGGCAAAGACTGACAGGCGGCCGTTCTGGCTCTCCAGCCGCCAGTCCTGTCGCTGGCGGTTGGCGCCGGGATCAGAGGGACGCCCCGAACGCTCGGGCTTCTGCAACAGGCTCAGGCTGATCGGCCAAGTCTGCTCAGCCTTCTTGGCGAGCGGATCGGGCAGGTCCACCGCCAGACCCTTCAGGTTGGAGGTCACCTGCAGGCGAATCTCATCGGACTTGGCCGAGAGCACCAGGCTGTAGTCAGTCTGGCCCTTGAGGACATCTTTGAAGGTGACGCCCAGACTCTGGGCCATCCAGGCCGACAGGCCCGTTCCTGTGAGTTGGCCCTGGGCCCTCAGACGGGTAAGCCCCGTCTCCGTGGTCGCCTGCTGAGTAAGCGTCAGCGGAGCCCCAAGTGCCTGGGCCTTGAGCAACAGGGCTGTGAGCCCCTGCTCGCTAAATCGAAGGTCGCCCGTCAAGTCTGTGATCTGTGGAATGCCACCACTGAGCAGGACCTGATTCCGATCGAAGCTCAATTGACCTTGCACCGTTGTGCGATCCGTGTCGTCGAGGGGAATCTGCAAGGACAGGTTGAGTCTTGCCTCGCCTTTGGTCTTGGCTCCTTCTGTCAGGCCAGAGAGCATGTCCCTTACTGGGCTGCGGTTCACCGTGTCCACCATGGCCTGCAGCCCGGTCTGAAAATGGCCCTTGAGTTGCAAGACGGGGGCGTCGGCCATGAGGTCTGCGATGCTGGCGGTTACATCCGAGAGGGTCGCCTGGCCGAGTCTGGCCTGACGACTGCTGACGGTCATACTGGCCCGGTCGAACAGCACCTCCGCAAAGACCCCCTGCATGGCGGGCCACTCCGGCGCGAAGACCAGTGTCTGGTCCTCGGTTTTGAGACGAACGCGAAACTCACCATCGCCAGACTGCTGAAAAGGAAAGCGATTGGGGTCACCTCGGAGCACGAAGTCACCGGATACCGGCCGGCCCGGGCCGAGGGCCGACTTAAGCCAGTCTCGTGCGTCCTGTCCGACCTCAGTCGGCAGATAGGCTGACACCTTCTGAGGATTCAGCCCGCCAATGGTCCCCGACATCGACAGCACGGGCGCCTGAGATCGGTGATCGTAGGTGCCCTTGAGATCGACCCGCAGGTCTTGATTGCGCAGGGTGGCCTGGTCGATCTCGAGACGCCAGGGCCATGCGGCGGGTGATGACTGACCTGCCGGGGGCGGCTCCAAGACCAGTTGCCCCTTGGCCAACAACTGTTCCAAACGGAAGCTGGGCGTCTTAAAAAGATTGGGCATGGCCAGGTCAACCGACTGCGAATCCAGGTCAAACAAGGCCTTGTTTTGTCGCCATTGCAGCCGCCCCGACAGCCCAGAGAGCCTGGCCAACGGGCCGGTTGGGGGCAGCGCCAAACCGGTGACGTCGGCTGAGACACTGAGTTGTGACAACTGACCGAGGCTCAGCGCGCTGTCCGATAGGCTGGTCAGCGGGGCATCGTGCTGAATCGACACGTCCCGTAACTCACCCGATAGGCCCTGGATGCCATGCACCGCGGTCAGCCACTGTCCTATAGGCCCCAGGCCAACCGTCGCCACAGACAGACGACTGCCCAGGCGTCCAAAGTGGGCTCGAAGATCACCGGCGGTGATCTGGCCTTGCTGACCAGACTGCTGGTCCTGCCAAGTCAGTTCAGCCCTGAGCAGACTCAGAGGACCCTGCTCGATCAGCCATTGGGTGAGTTGGGGCGGCAGGCCCACTGCGCCATCCGGCGTGACAGGCAGGCCCATCAGGCGAATGCCGCCATCGGCCTGGCGCACCAGGTGGATCTGCAAAGAGTCTATGGCCAGCTTGGCAAAGACTGGCTCACCCGATACCAGGCTCCAGAGGGATCGAAGGCCAAACCTGGCCTGCAAGTCACCCAGTCGCAAGAGCGTCTGGTCGGTCTGAGTCAGACGAACCTCCTCAATCGTGAGGCCCGGGGTCCACCAGTCCAAGAAGGCCCCCCGCGCGCCAGTGATCTTGAGTTCAAAAGGTCTGTGAAGCCCGCGCTCGGCCAGCGCCTGCTCGACCAAACCCTGGAGGGCGGAAGTGTCGTTGAGTTGCTCGGCCAGCTTGGGCCAGACCAGGTAGCGCAGCCCCGCACCCGACAGCGCCGCCAACAGCAGGACCACCAGCAGGACTCGCATCACCCACTTGCCCCACCGCCCCGACAACGCGGCGGACAAGGCCGAGGCTTCGCTGGGGTGCTGAGATGGTGGCATGATCAAATTCTTGCACAGCCAAGGGCTCTCAGCGCCAAACCCCAAGACTTTTATGTCAGACCCCAACACCACTGCCCGGCCAGTCCTGGACTTTTCTGAGGGCTATGCCATGGCCTATGCCCAATCTGGCTTTGCCAGAAGGTGGCTGCCGCGCCTAAAAGAAGCCGGTCTGCTCATGCCGATCGACCGCCCGGTCACAGCAGAGTCGCTGGCCCTGTGGGCTCGGCAGCATTGGGGTGATCAGCTGGGTCTGACGGGTCCAGCCGGTGAGGGGGTGATGCCGGCGCTGCGTTGGTTCCGCAACGCCAGCCTGCTGGCCATCATGGCACGTGACTATGCGGGTCAAGCCGACTTGCAGGAAAACCTCAGCGCCATCAGTGCCCTGGCCTGCCTAACCATAGACCTGGCCTACCGATCCGCTGCGACAGAATTGCAGGCTCGCCATGGACGCCCCCTCAACAACAAGGGTGAGCCAACCGATCTGCTCATTGTTGGCATGGGCAAGCTGGGTGGCTATGAGCTCAACGCCTCGTCCGATATCGATCTGATTTACGTCACCGATGAGGACGGACTGACCAGCGGCCAGCCTGACGGCGGTGGCGAGATCGAAACCCAGTTGTTCTTCACCAAGCTAGGCCGCCGCATGGCCCAGCTGTTGGGCGAGACCACGGCCGATGGGTTCGTGTTTCGGGTAGACCTGCGACTGCGGCCCAACGGCGACTCAGGGCCCATGGTCTGCAGCCTCGGCATGCTCGAGGAATACCTGATGGTCCAGGGACGTGAGTGGGAGCGGTATGCCTGGGTCAAGGCGCGTGTGGTGAACCAGCCCTTCTTCAGCGAGCCAACGGGCTTTCAAGCCCTGGTGGACTCACTGGAGGACATCCGAAGACCATTTGTCTTTCGCCGGTACCTCGACTTCAATGCCCTGGCCGCTCTTCGAGACTTGCATCAGCAGATCCGAGAGGAGGCCAAGCGCAGGAGCCAGCGACGGGAGTCGCGCATGGCCGGTGAATACGAGCCGGTTGACATCAAGCTCGGGCCAGGTGGCATCCGAGAGGTGGAATTTGTCGCCCAACTCTTTCAATTGATTCGGGGTGGACGAGAGGAGAGTCTGCAGGCTCGTGGTACCCGCGAGATTCTGGAAAGGCTGGCCACTCAGAACCGGCTCACACGAGCAGAGGTGGACGCCCTGCTGGCGGCCTACGCCTTCTGGCGTGCGATCGAACATCGCCTGCAATACGAGGAAGACGCCCAGACCCACGTCTTGCCCGGTAATGCTGATGCCTGCGCTCGAATGGCCAAGGCCATGGGTCTGGCCAATGCAGATGCCTTGGCTGCGGCCATCGAGGGGCACCGCGAGGCAGTCGTCCAGATTTTTGATCGACTCTTTCGACGGGAGGAGGCGCAGGCCGAGGCAGAGGGAGCGCCCTCGGGCCTCAAGCGTACAGACCGGGCCAGCCGACTGGCGCGACTGGAGGCGCAGATCGAGCGACTCGCAGGGGCATCCGATCAGCCCGACCGGGTTCGACAGGGCCTGCAGCATTTAGTACAGAGCCTGAGCAAGCGCGCCTCCTATCTGGCCCTGTTTGACGAATACCCCGAGGCACTGGCACGCGTCAGCAAAGTATTTGCTGCCTCCACTTGGGCGGGACAGTATCTGACCCAACACCCCATCGTGCTCGACGAGCTACTTGATGCTCGAAGCCTATTCGAGGCACCCAACATTGAAGCCTTTGGAAAAGACCTACGGACCGCCCTCGCCGCGGCAACCCTGCAGGGTGAACCAGACATTGAGCGGCAGATGGATATTCTGCGAGAGGCTCACCATGCGCAGGTGTTCCGTCTGTTGGTGCAAGACTTGGAGGGACACTGGCGGGTCGAGGAGCTGTCGGATCAACTCTCTGGGCTGGCCGATCAAGTGCTAACCGCGACCCTGATCAGCGCCTGGCAGGTGGGCCGAAAGATTCACCGGCCTGATCCACAGTTTGCGGTCATGGCCTATGGCAAATTGGGGGGCAAGGAACTCGGCTACGCCTCAGACCTAGACCTGATCTTCATCTACGACGACAGCCACGAGATGGCCCAGGAGCAATACGCCAAGCTCGCTCAGCGCATCAACGTCTGGCTCACCACCAACACCGCCTCGGGCCAGTTGTTCGAGATTGACCTGCGTCTGAGGCCAAACGGTAATGCGGGACTCTTGGTCTCTGACCTGCAGGGGTTTATAGACTATCAACGACGGCAGGCTTGGGTCTGGGAACACCAAGCCCTCACCCGCGCTCGCTGGTGTGCTGGAGACGCCCGCATTGGGCGGGCTTTTGAGCAGGCCCGTTGCGAGATCCTCTGTCTGCCACGTGAGCCCGCGCCCCTGCTTGAAGAAATCCTGGCCATGCGGGAAAAAATGCACGAGGGCCATCCAAACCAGAGCGGACTCTTTGACCTCAAGCACGATCGCGGTGGCATGGTGGACATCGAGTTTATGGTGCAGGCGTTGGTGCTGCGCTACAGCCACCAGCACGCCAGCCTAACCGGCAATATCGGCAACATCGCCCTGCTGCACCTGGCGGGTCAGCTCGGACTGATCCCCTTGGATCTGGCCACTGCCGTGGCAAATGCCTATCGAGAGCTGCGCCGTCAGCAGCACCGGCTCAGGCTCGCAGGGGCTGCCTCGGCCAGGTTAGATGTGACCCAGGCGCCACTCATTGCCCAGGCTCAACGAGATGTTCGCGACCTCTGGTCGCTGGTGTTTGCGGATGCGCCTGCCAAGGTGCGTCGTCTCTCTGAGCTCCATACAGGGGCCTAGCAGAAGGCCTGGCAGAGGGCCTAGCCCAGGGCCCAGCCAACCAGAAAAAAGGTGACCGTCCCAAGGGCTAGCACCGACAACAGGTCGCGCCATACCCACCAGGCGACCATCCCGGCCAGACCGGCCAGCCAGCGCGGGTTGTCCAGACCCAGCGCGAGTTCACCGGCTGGCGCCAGAAACTGTGGCGTGATGACTGCAGCCAGCGCAGCCATGGGGGCGTAACGCAGGCCCACTACCAGCCAATCTGGCAGTTGAACACTGGAGGGCAGCAAAAGGGCGGTGGATCGCGAGAGCACCGAGCAGGCGCCAAGCCCCACCAGAACGATCCAGATGTGCCAATCGCTCATGTCCCCTCCCCGGTCGAGCCGACGGCTCGAGTCTTGGACCACTGACGAACCAGGACGGCGGCCGACAGCCCGACCACAATCGAGAGCAAAAGCCCCAGGTTCAGTGGCAGACCTCGGGCCAGCATCGAGGTGACCCCTGCAGCGATGACGCAGGCCAGGCCCGGACGGTCTGTGATCATGGGCAAGAGCATGGCCAAGATGGCCAAGGCTGCTAAAAAGGCCAGCCCGAGGCCGGGCGGTAACTGCCCGGCCAGCCAAATACCCAGCAACGAGGAAGCCTGCCAGGAGACCCAACTCATCAGGCTGCCCATCCGGAAATAGGCGATGGGGTCAAAGCCGTCTGGGGGCGAGGCGAGTCGTCGGTTGACGCTGGCCGCTACGATGTCCGTGGTGAAGGCACCGTGCAGAAAGCGACGGCCGGCCGAGAGCCTGGCCATCCAGTCTCGCTGTCCCAGCGCGTAGATGACGAACCGGAGATTGATCACCAAGGCACTGAGCCAGATCAGCCAGAACGGGGCTGCCATGGCGATGAGCGGCAGGGACGCCAACTGGGCCGTACCGGCAAAGACGATAAAGGTCATGCCCACAGCCTGCCAGGCGCTCAGGCCTGACTCGACCATGGCCACCCCCGTCACGCAGCCCCAGGCCGCCATGGCCAGCATGCCAGGTGCCAAGTCAGTAAAGGCCATTTTGGCGCTCGGGTGACTCAGAGCGGCCAAGAGATCAAAGGGTTTGCGCAAATTTAGTCCTGGGCTGGCTTCGATAGAATGTGAAGATTACCTTTTCGTTTGCTTTGGAGAACAAGATGTCGATGTCCGATCGGGATGGCTGGATTTGGATGGATGGCCAGTTTGTGGCCTGGCGGGATGCGCAAATCCATGTGCTCACCCACACCCTTCATTACGGCATGGGCGTCTTCGAGGGCATCCGGGCCTATGAGACGTCCACTGGCAGCGCCATCTTTCGCTTGGCCGAGCACACCCAGCGTTTTCTGAACTCGGCCAAAATTTTCCAGATGAAGGTGGGCTTTGACGCCGCCACGCTGGCCGAGGCCACCAAAGAGGTGGTTCGTCGCAACCACCTGAAGTCCTGCTACATCCGTCCGATCGCCTGGATTGGCTCCGAAAAACTTGGAATTGCGGCGAGTACCAACACCATTCACGTGGCGATCGCTGCATGGCCATGGGGTGCCTACCTGGGCGAAGACGGCCTGAACAAAGGCATTCGCGTCAAGACCTCGTCGTTTAGCCGTCATCACGTCAATGTCTCTCTGGTTCGAGCCAAGGCCTGTGGCTACTACATCAATTCCATCCTGGCCCACCAGGAAGTCGCCGCCATGGGCTATGACGAAGCCCTGCTGCTCGACACCGACGGCTATGCCTCGGAGGGTTCTGGCGAGAATTTGTTTGTTATCCGAAAAGGCAAACTCTTCACACCCGATCTGGCCTCGTGCCTCGATGGCATCACACGTGATGCCGTGCTGACCATGGCCAAAGACCTGGGCATCGAGGTCGTCGAGAAGCGCATCACCCGTGACGAGATCTACTGCGCGGACGAGGCCTTCTTTACGGGTACGGCTGCAGAGATCACCCCCATTCGAGAACTCGATGACCGCGTCATCGGCAACGGTGGTCGTGGTCCGATCACCAAGAAAATTCAAGACCTGTTCTTTGATGTAGTCGCTGGCAAGGCCCCCGCCTACAGCCACTGGCTGGCCACGCTCTAACCCCCGAATAGGCCTGCCGGCTTGGAGAACCCATCGTGACGAAGACCGATTCCCAAGAGACCGTTGTGTTGCAGGCAGACCAGTTGCCGGCTTACTGTCCCAATCCGGGTATGCCACTGTGGAGCAGCCACCCCAAGGTGAGGCTGGACCTGACCTCGGGGCAGGCCGTCTGCCCTTACTGCGGCACCCACTATCAGCTCAGTGATGAGGCCAGGGCCGTCAGCCACGGCCACTAAGACCAGACTGGTCATTGCCCCACAGTGGGTGGGCGATGCCGTGATGGCTTCGCCCATGATGGCGAGCCTGGCAGAGTCTGGGCCGCTGGATGTGGTCTGTCTGCCCCATCTGGCTGACTTGTTCCACGGCATGCCCTTCGTTCGTCGCGTCATGCCAATGTCGTTTCAGCGCGGCCGTCTTCAATGGTTGGAACGCAGGCGCCAGGCACGAGCCCTGATGGATGCAGGCTACGAACAGGCCATCGTCTGCCCCAATAGTTGGAAATCGGCCTTGCTGCCTTGGTTTGCCAACATCCCCCAGAGAACCGGCCTGGTCGGCGAGTGGCGCTACGGTCTTCTCAACGACATTCGGCGTCCGAATGCATCGTCGGGTCAGCCTGAGTTGAGCCAGCCTGCGCTCTATGAGGCCCTGGCTGATGATCCAAAGACAGTCCACCCACTTCGGCTCAATCCAGTGCCCTTGCTCATAGCCAGACCGACCAAGCAGCCGCCTACCCGGCCTCAACTCGCCCTCTGCCCCGGCGCTGAGTTTGGTCCAGCCAAACAGTGGCCCGCCATCCACTACGCAACGCTGGCTCGGCAGTGGCGAGCAGCCGGAGGACAGGTGGTGGTGCTGGGCGGCTCCAAAGACCAGGGCATCGGCGAGTCGATTGCCTTGGCCCTGCGGGCCGAGGCCGACCAAGACTCCGATGGCTGTCGAATGCTGGCTGGCCAGACCAGTCTGGCTCAGGCCATGACCGAATTGGCGAGCAGCAGCCTGGTGGTCTCAAACGACTCTGGCCTGATGCACATTGCCGCCGCCTTGGGTCGGCCCTGCCTGGGCCTCTATGGATCGACCAGCGAAGCTAGAACACCAGCCTTTGGCCTGAACTGGGAAGCCCTGTCTCTCCCGCTGCCCTGTCGCCCTTGTTATGACCGTCGGTGTCGGCTGGGCACAACCGCCTGCCTCCAGGAGCTCGGGCCCGAGCGGATCATCGCGGCCGCGCGAGCCAAAGGCTGGTGGCCAGACCAGTTAGACTTGCGCCATGCCCATTGATCATCACGATTTCATCCTGACCCTCTCCTGTCCCGATGCCAAGGGCGTGGTCTTTCGCGTATCGGAGTTTCTGTTTGCCCATCAGTGCAACATCCTGGACTCCGCACAGTTTGGTGACGACGAGACCGGCCTCTTTTTCATGCGTGTGCACTTCGACGCACCGACGGCGGCATCGGCCCAAAGCCTCTCCGATCGATTCCAGAGCGTGGCCCAGCCCCTGGCCATGCAATGGTCCATCAGCCATGCGCAGAGGAAGGCCAAGACCTTGATCCTGGTCTCACGGCACGGTCAGTGTCTCAACGACCTGCTCTTTCGAACGGCCAACGGCGCTCTGCCCATTGAGATTGTGGGCGTGGCCTCGAACCATACAGACTTCAAGAGCCTGGTTGAGCACCACGGCATTGCCTTTCATCACCTACCGGTCACACCCAACAACAAGTCCGAACAAGAGTCTGCTCTGCGTGAACTGGCAAAAGCCTCCCAGGTGGATCTGGTGGTGCTGGCTCGGTACATGCAAATTCTGTCACCCGAACTCTGTGCAGCCTGGTCGGGTCGAGCCATCAACATTCACCACTCATTCCTGCCCAGCTTCAAGGGTGCCAAGCCTTACGCACAAGCCTACGCCCGGGGCGTCAAAATCATTGGCGCCACATCGCATTACGTCACCACGGATCTGGACGAAGGGCCCATCATCGAACAGGACATCGAGCGCGTGGATCACACGCTCAACGCAACAGAGCTGGCCCGGATCGGTGGTGACATTGAGTCGCGTGTCTTGGCCCGCGCCGTGCTCTGGCATGCCGAGCGCCGCATTCTGCTCAACGGCAGCAAGACCATCGTCTTTCGCTAGGCCTGATCCGATCAGGGTCCGATTGGCGGCCTCGACCCAAAGGTCAGGCTCGGTGGTTAAGGCAGCGGGTTCACCTTGGCCTCTTGGAGGCGCCGTCTCAGGACCGAGAGCCTGGCATCGATTTTGGAGAGCATGACAAAGTCGGCATCACCAGCGCGCCTGGCCATCTCCATCTGCTCGATGGCCGCCTGCCAACCACCCGACAGGGCGTATTGCTCGGCACTGGCCGCATGGGCGGCCGCTCGTCGATTCAACTGCGCGTTGGTCACGGCCAACAGACGCCAGGCCTCTGCATCGCTTGGCCATCGGTCGACGACCAGTTGAAGTCTCTGCAGAGATGCTGGTAGATCGTCAGGCTGCCCCGACTCCAGGCCCGCCCGGGCTGCAAGGCGAAGACCGGCCCGCAGGGAGACAGACCGTCCATGTCGATCCTGTAAGTCTTGACCAAGCGAGATGACCCGCCGATGGTCTTTCTGGGACCAGGCAGCCGCCTGGTCTAGATGAATCAGCAAGGCCTCGACCCATTGCAACTGACCAGCAGTCAGGGCCTGTTGGCGAGCCTGTCTGGCTGCATCGGCCGCCGAGAGTGGATCACGTCGGGACAAGTGAGCCCAGGCCATGCCGTAATGCAATGCGGCGGCCTTGGCTGGCGACGCGCCTTTAAGTTCCTCGCGCATCAGACCGAGCATTCGGTTGAGCCCATCCACCGACTGATCCGCCTGTGCCATCAAACGCGACCGGATCCAGGCGAATTCCACACTGTCTTGGACGGTGGCCTGCTGATGGGCTGGTCCCATCAGACCAAGCCGTCCCCGCATGTCGGCCACGCGCTCGCTGGTCAGAGGATGGGTGCGCAGCCACGTTGGGGCCTGGCTCGACTCGTAGAACCGACCAGCCTGCATGAGCTTCTCAAAGAGCCCCACCATGCCTCGACCATCAAATCCCGCACCAGTCAGCATGGAAAATCCCACACGGTCCGCCTCTCGCTCAGCATTCTGGGAAAAGGCGAGTTGCTGACGAACGGCCACCGTCTGACCGAGTGACAAAACCCCGGCCGCTGCATCGGCGCTCTGACTAGCGGCCGCTGCCGCCAAGACGGCTGCAGCAATCATCCAGGCCGATGCCTGTCTCTGCTCACCAAACATGCGCGCAATGTGGCGTTGGGTGACATGACCAATCTCATGGGCCAGGACCGACATCAACTCTGATTCCGTCTGAGCGGCGGTGACCAATCCCGTGTGAACGCCGACCCATCCCCCAGGCAAGGCAAAGGCGTTGATGCTGTTGTCGCGCACGGGGAAAAAATAAAATTCCTGGGCTGAGAGGGCAGAGGCACTGCCTCCAAGACGATCCGTGAGACTGCCCTGAGAGACCGCCACGCGCAGCAGCCGCCAGGCCTGCGCCTGCAGATAATCCTGTAACTCCGGGTCGTCGAAGACCGCACCAGCTCTCACCAGTTCGTGAAAAACAGCCTGCCCCAGGCGACGCTCGGCTGCTAAGGAGAGCTCGTCCACAGACGCCTCACCAAGCGCTGGCAGGCCAGTCTGGGCATGGCCTGCAATGGGGACCGCCAACGGGGCCAATCCCAGCCAGGCGGCCAAGCAAATCCTCGTTATCATGGGCATATGAATTCGTTGACGCATTTCAATGACCAGGGCCATGCCCATATGGTCGATGTCTCTGATAAGTCTGACACGGAACGAGTCGCCACGGCGACTGGCCGAATTCGCATGAAACCCGAGACCCTTCAGGTGATCGCGGCCGGTCAGGCCAAGAAAGGCGACGTGCTGGCCATTGCCCGGATTGCCGCCATCACTGCAGCCAAGAAGACCAGCGACCTCATCCCCTTGTGTCATCCGTTGATGCTGACCAAGGTGAGCGTTGATCTCGCCTGTCACCCAGAGGATCAGGCTGTCTCGTGCACAGCAACGGTTGGCTTGACTGGCAAGACTGGCGTAGAGATGGAAGCACTGACTGCGGTCAGTGTCGGCCTGCTCACGGTCTATGACATGGTCAAGGCCATCGACCGAGGCATGGTGATCGAATCGGTTCGGCTGCTCGAAAAAGCAGGGGGCCGTTCAGGCCATTGGCAGGCCGAGGGCTAGAAAAACAGCGTTGCCAGCCCTAGGAAGATAAAAAAGCCCATCGAGTCGGTGCTGAAGGTCAACAAGACCGACGAACCCATGGCAGGGTCCCGGCCCAGTTTTTCCAGAATCAAGGGCACCACAATGCCAATCAAGGCTCCGATCAGCAGGTTGAGCACGATCGCCAACATCATGGTGGCGCCCAACAAGAAGCCCTGCGAGGTGTCTGAGTAGAGCCACCAAGCAAAGGCCCCCGCAATGCAGCCCCAGACCAGGCCATTGAGTAGGGCAATCGCAAGTTCCTTCTGAAAGAGTCGCTGCACGTTGCTGGCGTTCATCTGACCCAAGGCCAGCGAGCGAATGAACAGGGTCATGGTCTGGTTGCCGGAATTACCGGCCAGGCCAGCCACAATCGGCATGAGAGCGGCCAACGCCACCACTTTTTCGATGGTGCCCTCAAAGGCGCCGATCACCCGAGAGGCAAAGAAAGCGGTGCAGAGGTTCAATGCGAGCCAGAGCCAACGGTTACGGGCTGAATCCCAGACCGAGGCAAACAAATCCTCTTCCTCACGAAGACCGGCCTGGGCCAAGACATCGGAATCGCTCTCTTCTTGAATGACGTCGACGGCCTCGGAAACGGTGAGACGACCAATCAGCCGACCAGACTCATCAATCACAGGCGCGGAGACCAAGTCGTAGCGCTGGAAAGCCTGGGCAGCATCAATGGCCTCATCCAGTGGTTTGAGCGATACCAGGTCTCGGCGCATGACGTCGGCCACTGCGGTCTCGGGCTCATTGACCAACAGCTGGCCGATGGGCAGAGATCCCAGCAGGCCCTCTTTTCGGTCGACGACAAAGACTTGGTCGGTGTGATCGGGCAGCTCGTCGAATCGACGCAGATAACGCAGCACAACCTCCAGCGTGACATCGTCGCGAATGGTGATCATGTCAAAGTCCATTCGGGCGCCAACGCTGTTTTCCGGGTAGGACATGGCCGCCCGAAGCTGCTCTCGCTCCTCCACCGACAGACCCTGACGAACACGCTCGACCACATCAAACGGCAGTTCATCGGCCAAGGCAGCCAAGTCATCTGGATCCAGTGCCTGTGCCATTCGAAGCAAGGCCTCGCGGGTCATGGATTCAATGAGCGGCTCTCGAACCGGCTCGGCGAGCTCCAGCATGACCTCGCCCCGCAAGCCATCGGGCACCAAGGGCCAGATCAGTTCACGTTGATGGCGAGGCAGCCCCTCTAGCACGTAGGCGATGTCTGCCACATGCAAACCCTGGACCTTGGGCAAGAGGACCGCCGTCTGCTGCTTCAAGACCAATTGTTCGACCAAGGCTTTTCGGCTCTCATCGCCCGCAACCTGCTCGCGAGAGACCAGGTCGGACTCGACCTCAAACCGGTGGAGAAGCTCCTGAATCTCCTCGAGGGCCCGTTGACCCGCCTCGGCATCCCGCATCACGGGTGTCAGTGCAGAATCAACGGTCACGGCGGTCTCGGTCATGGTCTTACTCTAACCCAGCGGCCGCCGCGATCAGGTCCTGACGACAAGCCAGCAATACCGACAGCGTCTCTGGTCGCTGACCCTGCCAGCGTTCAAAAGCCTCGGCCGCCTGCTCGACCAGCATGCCAAGGCCATCTGTCACCAGTTGGGCCCCTGCGTGGCTGGCTTGCTGCATGAAGGCAGTGGGCTGGGCGCCATACATCATGTCAACGACCAGTCGTACCTGACCAAAGATCCCGGGGCCGATCTCGAGCGTCTGCCCCTGCAGACTGGCACTGCTGGCATTGACCACCAGATCAAAAACCTGATCGCAACGAGGGGCCCCGGGGGCCAAGCTCTGCAGACCATCGGCCTGCCAAGAAACCCCAGGATAAGCAACCGAGAAACGATCAACCAGCGCCTGGGCCTTGTTGACGGTGCGGTTCACCACCGTGACCGTCTGCAAGCCTGCCGCCGCCAATGGGCCCAGCACACCAGCGGCCGCCCCTCCGGCGCCGATCATCAAAAGCCTTAGCCCAGACAGGTCGCTCTGCCCAAGGCTGCGCAGCATATCGGTCAGTAGGCCAAGGCCATCGGTGTTGTCTGCCTGCCAGCCCTGATCGGTGCGAATCAAGGTGTTGACCGCGCCGGCCTGACTGGCCAGCGTCGACATGGGCCATCGCTGTGATAAAGCCAAGTCATAGGCCAGGTGCTTGTGCGGCACCGTTAGATTGAGACCGGCGTAGCCCTGCTCATGCAGCCGCCCCAGACACTGAGACAAGTCTTCGGGCGGGACCCGAATCGCCTGATAATCCATGGCCAGGCCGGTCTGCTCTGCGAAGGCTTGGTGAATAAAAGGGGACTTGCTGTGAGCAATCGGATCGCCCAGCACTGCATAACGACCCACTGAATCCGTCTGCATGATCCGAATCACCTTGCCTTGAAGTGAGATGTCGAGCGGATCAAAACCGGTGACCGCCACCTCGAGTTCTGTTCCCGCCGGCAGGCTGGTCAGTGCAAGCCTGAGCACGGCAGGGGCTGCCCTCAATCGCACCACAGACTCGGTCCGAGTGGCAACCGCCAACATGGTGTTGGCTGGGCTCACCTGAGCCGTCTGCCAGGCCTCGCCGGAGAGCCCCAGCTGCTGCCCAAACCACCGACCCGTCCAGTACCGCTCCATGCTGGACTGAAACTCTGCATACCGGTCGTAGACCGCATCAAAGTGGGCCACATCGGCAAATAGATTGGCATCCCCGCCTTTGAAGGCTGGCCGGCCATGACCCAAGATGCTCAACAATTGCCACTGGTTTACCAGGTCTGAATAGCGCCGCAAGGGTGACGTTGACCAGGCGTAATGAGAAACCCCCAAACCTTGGTGGGGACCGGGTGTCGTCTGCATCCGAACGCGGCCCATCGACTGGCAGCGGTAGACGCCTGGCAGCTGCCCGAGGGCCAGGGTCTCCCCCCAGGTCACGTTGGTCAGGATCATGAACTCGGAGACCAAAAGATCCAGGGCAGAGCCGCGCTGACGGGTCTGGATGTCAACATCGGCCAGGGCCAGTGCGGCCGCCCGAGGATGGTCCTGCCAGTGCAGACGGATGCCGTAGTCCAGACGAGCCGCCGGCTCCGGCCGGCCACGAACGGCCTCTCTTCGAGCACGACAGGACAGGGCAAGTTGATGCAAGACGGTCAGGTCTGGCCATGGCAGTTGACCTCTGGCGGCCTCTCTGGCCTCGGGCGAGGTCGATGGGTCCACAGCGACCGACAGGTCCTCCTCCCAGTCGCCATGGCGAATGTTTCGGCTGATCTGCACCATCTCGAACCTTGTGACGTGAGACAAGCGATCGCCCTTGGCGTCGAACTCAACGTAAAGCGAGACCGCCGGTCGCCAATCGGATTCATCGAGAGAGGCCAGGGCAATGACCTGGGCCGGCAGCATGGTGATCTTGTCGCCCGGAAAGTAGACGGTGGAGGCCCGGTCTCGGGCCATTTGCGCCAGGGGATCGTCGGGCGCCAACAGTGCTCCGGGCGCCGCAATGTGAATACCGACCCGCCAGCCACCATGATCGAGGGCCTCGCAAGAGAACGCATCATCGACCTCCGTCGTTGCCTCGTCATCAATGGAGTAGGCCCCCAGCGGCGCCCGAGGCAGGCTCTGCGACAGTGCTGACAAACGCCCTCGCAGGGCATGGAGATCGTCATCCTGCAGGGGATGCTCACGCCCACCGGGAAAACACTCCGTCATAAAACGACTCAGGTGCAAGGCATAGGCCGACTCCACCACACCGAGCCGCATCAACAAGGCCGCTGGCGTTGCCTGGGATTGGTGTGCAGCAGCAGACAAGGCCTTGAAGGCCACCGACTGCTTGTCTGGTTTGATCAACAGGCTCATGGCCTGCCGGGCGATCTCCTCTGGGCACTGGCCTTCCATCAGCGCCTGGGTGAAGGCCTGTTCCTGCTCGGCCATGGCCGCGCGCTTGGCCGCACCGGCCAGGGCGGCTTGGAGTGCCTCCGGTGGTGCGGATTTAAACTGACCCTTGCCCTTGCGATAAAAATACATGGGCGCTTGGTGCAGCGAGAGAATCAGCCCCACCAACTCCTTGGGGGAGACCTGCTGGCCAAAGACCTCTGGTGCAAAGGCATCAGCCGTGAAGACATCGCTGGGTGCGCACTGCCATAAAAAATCCGGTTCGAGTTCATCGGCCACCCGTTGAGCCTGCTCGAGAAATTGCGCCACCTGAGACTCGTCCTTGGCCTCAAATCTCACCAAGACTTGGTTGGCCTTAACCTTGACGCGTCGGCCTGTTGTCAGACTGACTTGATCGGCCCCGGCGGCGCTGCTGATGACCAGGCCTGCCTTGAGTCCGCCCGATTCCTCAAAAAACACCCCACCAGACATCGCCGCTAGCGCTCCGCCAATCGGCTGAGCAATCGCTCATGCAGACCGCCAAAACCACCATTGCTCATGACCAGAATCTGATCGCCAGCTCGGGCCTGCTCAACAATGGCGTTGATCAGGTCATCCAGCCGTTCCCGCACGCAGGCTCGTGAGCCAAGGCTGGCAAGTGCCTGCTCCAAAGACCAGTCCAATCCGCCCGAGTAGCCAAAGACCAGATCCGCCTGACTCAGACTGCCAGGTAGTTGATCGCGCATCACCCCCATCTTCATGGTGTTGGATCGCGGCTCAATGACCGCCAAGATCCGCTGCCCAGTGGTCAATTGACCAGCCAGGCCTTGGAGAGTGGTCTGAATGGCGGTTGGGTGATGGGCGAAGTCATCCCAGACGCGAATGCCGGCCGACTCGCCACGAAGCTGCATCCGTCGCTTCACCCCCGGAAAACTGGCCATCGCTGCCATGGCCTGGTCAGCCGGGACACCCAGCGCCATGGCCGCGCCCAATACCGCCAAGGCATTGGCACGGTTGTGCTCACCCCAGAGGGGGCTCAGCAGTTGGCCCAGAAGGCGGTCCCCCTTGTAGATGTCAAAGGCCTCCCGGCCAGCAGAGGCCTTTTGTTGAGGGCTCATCGGCTTGGCGGGGGTTGAGTTCACCGACTGGCTGGGCACTCTGGCATGGAGCCCTTGGTCCTCGTTGAACCAGGTCACCGGGGTGTAGCACGCACGTCCAATGACCCGACGCAAAGCCTCACTCTGGCCATTGACCACGAGACAACCCTCGGATGGGAGGATGCGAATCCAATGGTGAAACTGAGTCTCAATGGCCGCCAAGTCCGCAAAGATGTCGGCATGGTCAAACTCGAGGTTGTTGAGAATGGCCACCTGCGCACGGTAATGCAGAAACTTCGATCGCTTGTCGAAGAAGGCTGTGTCGTACTCATCGGCCTCGATCACAAAGACCCCGTCTGGTCGACCCATTCGAGCGGAGACACCAAAACCCTCGGGGACGCCACCGATGAGAAAGCCTGGCGCCAGTCCCGCCTGATCCAACACCCAGGCGAGCAATGAACTGGTGGTGGTCTTGCCGTGGGTGCCCGCTACCGCAGCAACCGGCCGGCCGGCCATGACGTGCTCGGCCAGAAAAGCGGGGCCGGACGTCATTGGGAGGCGCTGGTTCAAAATAGCCTCGATGAGTGGCAGGCCACGACGGGCCACATTGCCCACCACCCACAGGTCCGGCCGCAGGGCCAACTGGTCAGCCTCAAATCCTTGGATCAGTTCAATGCCGCTGGCGACCAACTGGTCGCTCATGGGGGGGTAGACGTTGGCATCACAGCCAGTGACCCGATGCCCCATGGCCTTGGCCAGTTGGGCCAGCCCCCCCATAAAAGTCCCGCAAATGCCGACGATGTGAATATGCATGCGGCATTGTATCGAGCGGGCATAATCCCTCCATGTCGGATCTAAAAGAAGAGATCGCTGTTCAGGCCGCCGCAGCCATCGTCGAGGACGGCCTGGACTTCTGGTCCGCCAAACAGCGGGCCTATGCCAGCCTGACCGGGTACCGAGGTGGTCGAATCGCCCGGGAGGATCTGCCGACAAATGAACAGGTCCAGCTGGCCATCCGCGAACACCTGGCGATTTACGAACCGGAGGCCCATGCTGAGCGCCTGCGGGATCGACAAGCCAGTGCCGAGCGACTGATGCTTCAACTCACTGAATTCGATCCCTGGCTCCTGGGTGCCCTGGCTGAGGACTTGGCCCTGGTCCACAGCGGGATTCAACTCGCCTGTGTTGATGAGTCGGCCAAAGACCTGGGCATTGGGCTGCTCAACCGGGGGATATCAGCAGAGGCAACCAGCCTTCCCAACCCCGCTGGGCCGGGTGAGGTCGAGGCGTTGCAATTTGAGTGGGAGGGGACGCCCACCACCATCCGCGTCGTGCCCAGAGCCCAAGGCCTGCGCAACCAAGGTGGCATCCAGCTGTCAGAGCTGCAGGCCCGTCTGCACAAGGAATAACGAAGTCATGTCGTCAAAAAAAACCATCGTAGTGGTCGTGATCCTCGCCCTGCTGACGGGCATCGGCATCGGGATCTGGCGGCTGAGCCCCAATCCCGCAGCCTCAGCAGGATGGCTTTTTGAGCTCTCCTACCCCCAGCCGGACGGCAGGCCCCTGCCCTTGAGCGAGGCCAGGGGACAGCTCACCGTGGTGAACTTCTGGGCGACTTGGTGCCCACCCTGTGTCGAAGAAATGCCAGAACTTTCACGAATTCACAGCCAAATGTTGTCTTCTAACATTAAAGTGATCGGATTGGCGGTTGACTCGCCATCTCCGGTCAAATCATTTCTGCAAGACAGCCCTGTCAGCTATCCAGTGGCCATCGTGGGGGCCGCTGGCTCGGAGATGGCCAAAAAGCTGGGCGCTTCGGTGGATGCCCTTCCTTATACCGTACTCATCGATGCCAACGGGCGCGTGACCCACCAAAAACTTGGTCGAATCAAAGAAGATGAACTAAGAAACTGGATAAAAGAGGCAAAATAAACTCTTTTAGGCTTTTGACCCCGCCAGGCTTGGGGTAAACTCTGCAACGTCGCAACGACCTTTCAGAGGCCATGCAAAACAAAAAAATATGGGTCCTGCATGGGCCCAACCTCAACCGGCTTGGACTTCGAGAGCCGGAGATTTACGGCTCCACCACCCTCGAGCAGATCAACGAGTCCCTCATCAGCCGAGGGCCATCCAAAGGATTCGACGTTCAGTGCCACCAGAGCAACCACGAAGGGGCCCTGATCGACTTGATTCATCGTGCACCTGATGCCCAGGTGGCCGGTTTTGTCATCAACCCGGCCGCCTTTACCCACACCAGTGTTGCCCTGCGTGATGCCCTGGCTGCCGTGGCGCTGCCCTTTGTTGAAATCCACATCAGCAATGTCTACCGTCGCGAGCCCTTCCGGCACCAGTCCTACTTCTCCGATTTGGCCCTGGCTGTGATCTGCGGCTTCGGCCCCAATGGCTACAACCTGGCGCTGGACCACCTCATGGCCCAGCTTCAACCCGCTTCCTAGAAAAGGTGTCTTCCCATGGATCTTCGTAAACTCAAAACCCTGATCGACCTGGTGGCCGAGTCCGGCATTGCTGAGCTGGAAATCACCGAGGGCGAGGGCAAGGTCAAAATCGTCAAGTCCGCAGCCCAGACTGGTGCCGTCGGCTATGCGCCTGCGACCACTGTGATGATGCCCACCCCCGCCGCAGCACCGGCCGCGCCCGCGCCAGCTGCCGCCAGCCCTGCTGCCGACGTTGCGCCGGCGCCAGCCGCAGCACCCACTGGCCATCGACTGGCCTCCCCCATGGTCGGTACCTTCTACAGAGCCTCTTCGCCGGGCGGTTCGCCCTTTGTCAGCATTGGAGATGCGGTGAGCGAAGGCCAGACCCTGTGTGTCATCGAAGCCATGAAGTTGATGAATGAGATTCCCGCGGACAAGGCTGGTGTCATCAAAGAAATCCTGGTGGAAAACGGTCAGCCCGTTGAGTTCGGCCAAGCCCTGTTCGTCATCGGCTAAGGCGCGCACATGGCATTGTTCGAAAAAGTTCTCATCGCCAATCGCGGTGAAATCGCATTGCGCATCCAACGGGCCTGCCGAGAACTGGGCATCAAAACCGTCGTGGTTCACTCAACGGCCGACACCGAAGCCAAGTACGTCAAGCTCGCAGATGAATCGGTCTGCATTGGGCCGCCCCCCTCGCGAGAGAGTTACCTCAACATACCGGCGATCATTGCTGCGGCTGAGGTGACCGATGCAGAGGCCATTCATCCCGGCTACGGTTTCCTCTCGGAAAACGCGGATTTTGCGGAACGGGTTGAGCAGAGCGGCTTCCAATTTATTGGTCCAACCGCGGAGGTTATCCGCATGATGGGCGACAAGGTTGCAGCCAAAAAAGCCATGATCGCAGCGGGGGTGCCCTGTGTACCTGGCTCCGAGGGCGCCTTGCCAGACGACCCGAAAGAGATAGTTCGCTGCGCTCGCGCAGTGGGCTATCCCGTGATCATCAAGGCCGCCGGTGGTGGAGGTGGCCGTGGCATGCGGGTGGTGCACACCGAAGCGGCTCTGATCAATGCGGTCAACACCACCAAGGCAGAGGCTGCGGCCGCTTTCAACAATCCGGAGGTCTACATGGAGAAATTCCTGGAGAACCCCCGGCACATCGAAATTCAAATTCTCGCGGACCACCACGGCAACGTGATCCACTTGGGTGAGCGAGACTGCTCCATGCAGAGACGCCACCAGAAGGTAGTAGAAGAGGCGCCGGCCCCGGGACTGTCCCAGAGGCTGCGGGACAAAATCGGGCAGCGCTGCGCAGATGCCTGCAAAAGGATTGGCTATCGTGGCGCCGGTACCATCGAGTTCTTGTTCGAGAACGACGAGTTCTACTTTATTGAGATGAACACTCGGGTACAGGTGGAACACCCCGTGACCGAATTCATCACAGGTGTAGACATTGTTCAGGAGCAGATTCGTGTCGCCAGCGGCCAGAAATTAAGGCTCAGGCAGAAGGATGTGGTCTTCAAGGGCCATGCCATCGAGTGCCGGATCAACGCAGAGGACCCCTTCAAGTTCACGCCCTCGCCTGGCCGAATCCAGACCTGGCACATGCCCGGAGGCCCTGGCATTCGAGTGGACTCCCATGCCTACGCAAATTATGTGGTTCCCCCTCATTACGACTCGATGATCGGCAAGATCATCAGCTACGGAGACACCCGCGAACAGGCCATGGCCCGGATGAGCATCGCGCTGTCCGAGGTGGTGGTCGAGGGCATCTCCACCAATGTGCCCCTGCATCGGCGAATCATGCGAGACACCCATTTCGAAGACGGTGGCACCTCGATTCATTACCTCGAGCACATGCTGGCCAACGATGTCTAAGGTGCTGGGTCAGTCGTCTGACCAGACGGCCGCCCCCAGCATGGTCTCGGAGATTGTCTTCGACTTGCGTGAACAAGACCGACCCACTCAGGCAGAGGGCGAGGCCGACGAGTGGCTGGAATGGCTGAGCGATGAGTTGATGGCCCTGGGGGCTCTCTGTGTGAGCGTCGAAGATGCCCAGGCGAATGATCCCAGCCTAGAAAAGCCTCGTTTTGGCGAGCCGGGTGCCCAGACCGACATCCTGGCCTGGC
This sequence comes from Pseudomonadota bacterium, assembly GCA_041171045.1. Taxonomy (GTDB): domain Bacteria; phylum Pseudomonadota; class Gammaproteobacteria; order Burkholderiales; family Burkholderiaceae_A; genus Hahnella. The sequence goes on along the minus strand of JBEDMQ010000033.1, from coordinate 7,650 downwards.
CAGTCAGCCAGATTCGCATCTTGCTGGACGCACAGACCCCGGCCCCGAAGTGGTGGGCCCAGGCACAGGCGGTCTTTCCTTTTTTGGCGGGCTGTCAGTCTGAGATTCGAGGCCTGCCCGAGGAAGACTGGGTCTCCAAATCACAGCGGGCCTTCAGCCCGATCGAGATTGACCAGTTGCTCTGGATTGGTCCGAGCTGGCACCGCATGCCCCCAGACTACCTACGGCCACCTCGAATCGGCCTGTCGATTGACCCGGGTATGGCCTTTGGAACTGGTGGACATGCGACCACTCGTCTGTGTCTGCAGGCCATTCTTCGGCTCAGTCAACAACGTGCCTTGGGCCGAGTTTTAGACTACGGCTGTGGGTCTGGAGTGCTGGGTTTGGCCTGCGCCAAGCTCGGGGCCCAGTCAGTGATTGGGGTGGACATTGACCCAGTCGCCGTCGATGTGGCCCGGCGAAACGCTGAACTGAACCTAACGAGCACAGAGCAGCAACGAGTCGACTGGCGAACGGTCTCGCAGCCCATTAACGGTCAGTTTGACCTGGTCATTGCCAACATACTGGCCCAGCCTCTTAAGCTGCTCGCAGGGCTGTTGCTCTCCCATTGCAAGCCCGGTGGCGGCCTGGTGCTGTCGGGCATCCTCAGTCGCCAGGTGGAAGAGCTTCGGCAGGCCTATGCACTGGCCGCGCCCGGCAGACCGCTTGAAATCTTGGGTGAGGATGAGGGCTGGGTCTGTCTGGGCTTTGAATCCTCGCCTTAAATGCCAAGGCCAATCCTCCACACGTTGACGGAACTTCAACATGCACATTCAGATTAGCGGCAGCATCGCCTTTGACACCATCATGGTGTTTGAGGGCCAATTCAAAGATCACATCCTGCCGGACCAGGTCCACATGCTCAACGTCGCCTTCCTGGCGCCACAGATGCGCCAGGAATTCGGTGGTTGCGCCGCCAATATCGCCTACAGCCTGGCAGCGCTGGGTCTGCCCACTCGGCTGCTTGGCAGCATCGGTCACGACGGGCAGGGTTACCTCACCAGACTCCAGAACCTGGGAATCGACACCAGTGCCGTTGTCAGTCGATCCGACTGTTTTACGGCGCAAGCCTTCATCACCACTGATTTGTTAGACAACCAGATCACGGCCTTCCACCCGGGGGCCATGAACTTTGCCCACGAGTCCCAGATCGGGCCGGGGCCAGGCCTGGGGATTGTCTCGCCCAATGGCAAGCTGGCCATGATTCAGCATGCGCAGGCCTTCCACCAACAGGGCATCCCGTTTGTCTTTGACCCGGGCCAGGCCATGCCAATATTTGAGGCGGCGGAGCTTCGTACGCTGATCGCCCAGGCCAGTTGGCTGGCGGTGAACGACTATGAGGGCGAAATGCTGTCACGTAAGCTCGGTCTTCCACTGACCGATGTCGCGAGACAACTCAAGGCCCACAGCCCAGGCGGCGTTATCCAGACCAAGGGGGCCGAGGGTGTGGGGCTGATCACCGCCGACGGCAGGACGGTTCAACTGCCAGCCCTTCGGGTGGACCAGGCCATTGACCCGACCGGGTGCGGTGATGCCTTTCGGGCGGGTCTCTTGGCCGGACTGCACAAGGGGCTTGATCTGGTCACCAGTGCACGCCTGGGCGTTTTGCTGGGTGGTATCAAGGTGCAGCATCGTGGCGGGCAAAACCATCCGCTTGGACAAAACTTGCTGCGTGAACTCTGGTCCAAGGCTTATGTTGATCTGGGACCCTGCCCCATTTGATTCAATCTCTTCAGGAGCTCGCCATGAAAATCCGCGTTATGTTGTTGGCCGCAGCAGCTGTCACCGTCCAGCTGACGGGTTGTGCCACACAGAGCAACTCGTCAAAGGTCTATCGGGCCGGCGAGGCGCAGGTTGAACAGGCGATTCGATATGGGGTGGTGGAGTCCGTCCGGGCTGTGACCATTGTCCGAGACAGCAAAGGGGCTGGCATGATCGCCGGCGGTGTGGTTGGCGGCATAGCCGGCTCCACAGTCGGCGACGGCAAGGGCAGCACCATTGCCAGTGTGCTCGGTGCACTGGGCGGCGCTATCGCCGGGCAGATGATCGAAGAGCAGGCCAATCATAGGCCGGGTTTCGAGCTGGTCATCAGGCTCGACAACGGTGAGAAGACCGTCGTCGTTCAAGAAGCCGACGAGTCATTGACAGCGGGTGATGCCGTCCAGATCGTTGGGTACGGCTCGGCTATTCGTGTCTCAAAGCGTCAGACCCGTTAGCAAGGCCTGAACGAGCGCCGAGGCGGCTCGGTCATGCAGGCTCAGCAGCAGTTGAATCAGGATCAGAGCCGCCAGCGCTGAAAAATCGATGCCAGTGACTTGGCCCCGGTGGAGCAATTGGCGAAGAGGCCGAAGGCAGGGCTCGGTCATTTGGGCCACCAAGGGCCGCATGGCCATGGCCGAGGGCCCAGCGCCAAACCACGACAACAAGGCGTGAACCACCAGCAAGACAAAGGCGAACTTCAAGGCCCACCCCACCATCCAGGTGAGTGACAGGCCCACCACCAAAAGGCCATAGGTCAAGCCCTTCGGCAGGCCAATCATGGGGGCCTCAAAGGCTGCCAACACCAGACGGAACAATACCGCCAACAGGGCCAACATCCAGGCAGCCAGCAGACTGGCCCAATCAAAACGGCTGGCCGGCATCAGCCGACGGATGGGCAGGACAATCCAGTTGCTGACTCGAAAGACCAACTGGCTGACGGGATTCATGGGAGGCATACGCAGCCACAACAAATAGGCCCGCAGCATGCTGGCAATGCAGACTAGACTGAAAACCGCTTTGGCCAGAATCCAGGTGAACTCAATCAGCATGGCCAGAGTATAGAAAAAAGCCCCGCCTTATGGCGGGGCTCATCACAAATGGCAAAGCCGTTCGTGTAATCCGGCGCGTTTATGGACGGCTGCCGGTGGGAAAGGGCCAGGTGCTTGCTACAGGGGCTGCAGCAGGGGCAGCGGGCTTCTTCACGGCTGCTTTTTTAACGGCGGGCTTTTTTTTTGCGACTGCCTTCTTAGCGGCGGGCTTTTTGGCTGCTGCTTTTTTGGCGGCGGGCTTTTTGGCTGCTGCTTTTTTAGCGGCGGGTTTCTTGGCTACTGCTTTTTTAGCAGCAGGCTTCTTGGCCACAACTTTTTTCTTTACTTCGGGTTTGGAAGCGGCTTTCGCCTTCTTCACTTTCTTCTTTGCTGCCATGGTCTTCTCCTTCAGGCCGATTAATCGGCATGGTCACAAGGGAGATTCGAGCCAACGCGGCTCGAACCATTCATTTGCGCAGGAAACAACTGCAAAACAACACCTCCAACGCCAATGAATTCTGCTGGGCCCTTGTGGAGAACGATCACGCTACTCCCAACTGAGGGCACCACCCGTCTGATACTCAATCACACGGGTCTCAAAAAAGTTACGCTCCTTCTTCAGGTCCACCATTTCGGCCATCCAAGGGAAGGGGTTTTCTTCGTTCGGGAAGATCTGGTCTAGGCCGATCTGCTGGCAGCGTCGATTCGCGATGTAGCGCAGGTAGCCCTTGAACATATTGGCATTCAGCCCCAGAACCCCGCGAGGCATGGTGTCCTCGGCGTAACGGTATTCCAGGTCGACCGCCTGAAGGAAAATCTCTTTGAGTTCGGCCCGAAACTCTGGTGTCCAGAGATGGGGATTCTCGAGCTTGATCGTGTTGATCAGGTCGATACCGAAATTGCAGTGCATGGATTCATCGCGAAGGATGTACTGATACTGCTCTGCAGCGCCGGTCATCTTGTTTTGACGGCCCAGGGCGAGAATCTGCACAAAACCAACATAGAAGAACAGGCCTTCCATGATGCAGGCAAAGACCACCAGGGACTTTAAGAGCTTCTGGTCGTTTTCGAGGGTGCCGGTCTTGAAGTTGGGGTCTGTCAGAACATCGATGAAGGGGATGAGGAACTCATCTTTGGCTCGAATCGAGGTGACTTCATGATAGGCATTGAAAATCTCACCCTCGTCTAGCCCGAGAGACTCCACGATGTACTGGTAGGCATGGGTATGGATGGCCTCCTCGAAGGCCTGGCGCAGCAGAAACTGACGGCATTCGGGCGCCGTGATGTGACGGTAGGTGCCCAGTACGATGTTGTTGGCGGCCAGAGAATCGGCGGTGGTGAAAAAGCCCAGATTGCGCTTGACCAGCCGGCGCTCATCGTCGGTCAGGCCATTGGGATCCTTCCAGAGCGCAATGTCACGAGACATGTTGATCTCTTGGGGCATCCAATGGTTAGCGCAGCCAGCCAGATATTTTTCCCAGGCCCACTTGTACTTGAAGGGGACCAACTGATTGACGTCGGTACCGGCGTTGATGACGCGTTTGTCTTCGACCCGAACACGTCGACTGGCTTGGTCTTGCACGGCTTGGTCTTGAGCGGCGTGCATGATAGAAGCGGGGACAGTAGAACCCGACTGCTCTCGTATCGCAGTCATTGGGTCAGGCTTGGCCGTCGTTGTGGTGTCTTCCCAGTTCAGCATTTCGGATCTCACTTTCTTTCTTTGATACAAGCAAGCGTGAGATTCGGTCATTGCACACAGACCGAATCATGATGCATGCATTTGATCCTTGCAATATTTTTTTGCAAGGTTTGTTGTTTTTTTTGCCTACGACGTTTTACTGACAAGCCTCGCAATCCGGGTTGTCGATGGAGCAGAACTTCACATCACTGCCAGCGACTGCGGAGGATGCAACGATCGGGTCTGCTGCTGAGGTTAAAGCCGCAGCACCACTCACCTCTGCTGCCGCAGCAACTGCACCGCCACCGAGACCGCCACTGACGGGCACGGCATTGAGTTGGCCAGTATTGAGCGTGCTCTTCTCAACAGACGTGGCACCCATGGTGCGCAGGTAATAGGTCGTCTTGAGACCGCGCAGCCAGGCCAGTTTGTAGGTCTCATCTAGTTTTTTGCCAGAGACACCGGCCATGTAGATGTTGAGAGACTGGGCCTGGTCGATCCATTTCTGACGACGGGCAGCACACTCCACCATCCACTTGGTGTCGACCTCAAAGGCCGTGGCGTAGAGCTGGCGGAGCTCCTGGGGGATGCGATCGATCTTGGCCAGACTGCCGTCGAAGTACTTCAGATCCGCCACCATGACCTCATCCCACAAGCCGAGCTGCTTGAGGTCACGAACCAGCATTTCGTTGACCACTGTGAACTCACCCGAGAGGTTGGATTTGACGTACAGGTTTTGGTAGGTCGGCTCGATGGAGGCTGAAATGCCAACGATATTGGAGATGGTGGCCGTCGGGGCAATCGCCACGCAATTGGAGTTGCGCATGCCGAACTGACGGATGCGGGCCCGCAGAGCGTCCCAGTCCAGTCTGGCGGTGGTGTCCACTTCGACGTAGCCGCCTCGCTCTTGCTTGAGCAGCTCCAACGTGTCCAGGGGAAGGATGCCGCGATCCCATAGTGAGCCCTTAAAGCTGCTGTAGGCTCCCCGCTCCTCAGCGAGCTGGGTCGAGGCCCAATAGGCCTCATAGCAGACCGCTTCCATCGAGGTATCGGCAAATTCAACTGCCTGCTCTGAGGCATAGGGGATGCGCATGGCATGCAGTGCCTCTTGGAAGCCCATGATCCCCAGTCCAACTGGGCGATGGCGGATGTTGGAATTTCGGGCCTTGGCCACGGCGTAATAATTGATGTCGATCACATTGTCGAGCATGCGCATGGCCGTCCGCACCGTCCGCTTGACCTTCTCGTGGTCAAACTCCAGTCCGCCCTGAGCAGACGGCTTGAGGTGCTGAACCAGGTTGACCGACCCCAGGTTGCAGACCGCGATCTCGCTGTCGTTGGTGTTGAGCGTGATCTCGGTGCACAGGTTGGAGCTGTGGACGACACCGACGTGCTGCTGCGGGCTACGGATGTTGCAGGGGTCCTTGAAGGTGATCCAGGGGTGGCCCGTTTCGAACAGCATGGTGAGCATCTTGCGCCACAGACTGGCAGCCGGGATCTTTTTGAAGAGCCTGAGCTCCCCGCGAGCAGCCTTGTCCTCATAACCCAGATAGGCCTGCTCAAAGGCCTGGCCGAACTTGTCGTGTAGGTCCGGCACGTCGGACGGCGAGAACAGGGTCCAGTCACCCCCCTCCATGACCCGCTTCATGAACAGGTCGGGGATCCAGTTGGCGGTGTTCATGTCGTGGGTGCGACGGCGGTCGTCACCGGTGTTCTTGCGCAACTCCAGGAACTCTTCGATGTCCAAGTGCCAGGTTTCGAGGTAGGTACACACCGCGCCTTTGCGCTTGCCACCTTGGTTCACGGCCACGGCAGTGTCGTTGACCACCTTCAAGAAAGGCACCACGCCTTGTGACTCGCCGTTGGTGCCTTTGATGTGGCTGCCCAAAGCGCGCACGCGGGTCCAGTCGTTGCCCAAGCCGCCAGCGAATTTCGACAACAAAGCGTTTTCTTTGATCGATTCGTAAATGCCGTCGAGGTCGTCTGGCACGGTGGTGAGATAGCAGCTCGATAGCTGTGAGCGCAAGGTGCCGCTGTTGAACAAGGTGGGCGTGCTCGACATGAAGTCGAACGACGACAACACTTCGTAGAACTCGATCGCACGTGCTTCGCGGTTGACTTCGTTCAATGCCAAGCCCATGGCCACGCGCATGAAGAAGGCTTGTGGCAACTCAATGCGCTGCTTGCGCACGTGCAAGAAGTAACGGTCATACAGGGTTTGCAGGCCGAGGTAATCGAACTTCAAATCGCGGTCGGCTTTGAGGGCTGAGCCCAAACGTTGCAAGTCGAATTGCAACAGTTTTTCGTCGAGCAAACCGTTGTCCACGCCCTTCTTGATGAAGTGGGGGAAGTAGTCGGCGTAGTGACGGCCCATGTCGGCATGCACCACTTCTTGGCCCAACACTTCTTTGACGATGGTGTGCATCAGCAAACGTGCGGTGGCGTAGGTGTAGTCAGGGTCTTTTTCGATCAGGGTGCGGGTGGCCAAGATGGCGGCTTTGTACACCTCTTCCATGGGCACGCCGTCGTACAGGTTGCGCATGGTTTCAGCCAGGATGGGCTCGGGTTTGACATCGGCGCCCAAGCCGGCACAGGCGTCGTGGATGAGGCGTTGCAAGTAAGCCATGTCCAAGGCCACACGGTGACCGCCTTCGGTTACATGCAGCACGGGGGTGGTGGGCGCTTGTTGCTCTTTGACATGCGAACGCTCTTGGGTGCGACGCTCACGGTAGAGCACGTAGGCACGTGCGATTTCGTGGTGACCGCCGCGCATCAGGCCGAGTTCAACTTGGTCTTGCACGTCTTCGATGTGGAAGGTGCCACCGCCGGGGCGTGAGCGCATGAGGGCGCGCACCACCGCTTGGGTGAGGGCGTCAACCGTTTCGCGCACGCTGGCGGAGGCGGCGCCTTGGGTGCCGTGCACGGCCAAGAAGGCTTTCATCATGGCCACAGCAATTTTGGCGGGCTCGAAAGGCACCACGGCGCCATTGCGGCGAATGATTTGGTAATGCGTGAGGGTGGACGCTGCACCTGCGGCCATGCGGTCTTGTGTCAAAGGCATGGGAGATTGGCTGGTGAAGCTTGCCGCGGTCTCGACGATTTGCATGTCTTTTTTCTTCCTTGTTATGTGTTATGGGTGTGGTC
>JBEDMQ010000032.1:0-4022 GCA_041171045.1 Pseudomonadota bacterium | reverse complement strand
CACGCAACCAGCCTGCTCAAGCAGCGAGCGGGCCTGGATGGGTGCGAACTCCTCCGCAAAGAGGGCGCACCAATCCCGCTCAAGCCCCTACCCCGATGGGACGATGGTCACAACGTGGTCTTGGCCGGGGATGCATCTGGCGTGGTGGCCCCCGCCTCAGGCGAGGGGATTTATTACGCCATGCTCGGCGGGCAACTGGCAGCGAAGGCGGGTATGGCCTTTCTAAAAAGTGCAGATAGCCACGACCTTCGACTGGCCAGACAGACCTTTATGAAGGCTCATGGCAGAGTCTTCTTTATTCTGGGCCTGCTTCAGCGGTTTTGGTACCAGACCGAGAAAAGACGCGAACAGTTTGTCAAAATATGCCGTGACAAAGATGTTCAACAACTGACCTTTGATGCCTACATGAACAAAGAACTCGTCCGTCGCCGTCCGATGGCCCATCTGCGCATACTGATCAAGGATATTGCCCACCTGCTGGGTTTTGCACGAGCATGAGGCGCGATGCCTGGGTCGCCGCTGGCCTGGCATTCGCGACCGCCAGCATCGGTGGCAGCCTCACCATCCTCGACGATTGGTATTACGGTCTGATTCAGCCCAGTTGGAAACCACCCGACTGGCTCTTTGGGCCGGCCTGGACCACGCTCTTCGCCCTGATGGCCTGGTCCGGCGTGCTGGCCTGGCGTGCGACCGCAACGCAGGCCATCCAAACGCGTCAACGACTCTTGGCGCTGTGGGCACTCAATGCGGTTCTCAATGTTGGCTGGAGCCTGCTGTTTTTCAAGCTGCAGAGACCAGAACTCGCGGTGATTGAGGTCTGTCTGCTCTGGGGATCGATTGTTCTGCTCATCCGGCATCTCAGACCATACGCCCCGAAGGCAGCCCTGTTGTTGTGGCCTTATTTGGCTTGGGTTGGTTTTGCAGCGGCCCTCAATGCCGCTGTCGTCATCCTAAACGCCTGACATCACCAACAACAAAAAAAGACGCCAGCCAATTTGTCGTTGGCTGGCGCTGAATCAGGCGCCCCCGGGGAGAGGGCCCTGAGTCACACTCCAGGAGAGGAGGTGCTTTTGTGTGTCCGTTAGCGTCTCATATGGTCTTTGGGTGCGCTGGCCGGTGCTGCCATGGCGGCGACCTTCTCCACCGGCAAGCTGCCCTTGAGCTCTGGGTAAGCCTGCAGCATGGGCGCGCCGTATAGCGGCTTCTGCACACCGTTGTGGCAGGTGGCGCAGTTGACCTTACCGATATCACCCGTGGGACCCAGTCGATGGGCTGGCTGAATACCCGTCAGAGGCACCACAAAGTTGTTGTTGAGATCCCGAACCATACGGATGCCCACCCAGGCGGTGGTCCGCTGGGGCGTGCTCTCATCCCACTGAGCCATGGCTCTGGTGTTGTGACAGGTCGTGCAGTTGGCACCCAGGCTGTCCGACATGTGAATCATCAAGCCATGGACGTACTCAGCCTGCTTGAGTGAGGTCTTGTTGCCAGTCGGTAGAGCCGTGTCTCCCGCTACACGGATGTTCGTGTCTTTCAGCAGGAAGGGTGTGAACGGATCGTAGGGCAGCGAGGCATTTTTCACGCTGTCTTGACCCGCCTTGTTCTGACCGAAATCATTGCCCAGCATGCGACCAGCGGTCTTGACTTCGGGGGCCGTGAACCAGAGCTTGTTAGGCACATTGTTACCGCGGTGACAGGTGTAACAAGTCACACCGGTGTTGCCCACGTGCGCCTGCCATTTGCTGTTGATGGTCGTGGTCATCTCGATCATCTTGCGAGCCACAACCTTTTGATACAAGGTGTCCTCGGCAAAATTGGCAGCGTTGTGACAGAAGGTACAGCCCTGCTCAGGTGAGACCCAGGTGGTCATCGCCAGCATGACCCGGTTGAACTCGTTCTCGGTCAGATCACCCAGCACCTTCACGTTCTTATAGACGGCGGACGCCTTCTTGCCGCCCTTCTCGGCTGGCGGCAAGGCCTCCGGTGCCACATTGGCCGCCTTGGTGACCGACTCGATGCGAGGGTTGATTACCTTCTCCATGCCGGTACCCCGGTAGCCAATCTGCTCGGTGACCTTGGGAGGCCTTTCACAGCCGGTCAGCAGAAGGCTCATGCCAAGGATCAACCCCAAGGTCCACTGTTGGTAGGTCTTTTTCATGATGTCAGATCCTTTTCTTATTGAGCGCCAGCAGACATGGGGTCAGCCACTGGTCCCCAGATGGCTGGGTAGCCTGGTGCCACGCCATGCTTGACCGACCAGAGGTACCAGTTGTCGACAACAGTGCCAGTCAAGAGGATGCCTATGCCACCGGTGATGCAGGTCAGCACGGCAAACCACCAGGCCCACCGGTGGATCGATTCCATGGTGGCGTTAAAGCCCATGGTCCAGCGCCAGAACAAGGCCGCACGCTCCGAGGCAGAACCACGGTCCACAATCTGTTCGATCTCGCGCTCACCGCCATACCGACTGACCGCCAGAATCGTGGCGCCGTGCATCGCAAACAGCAAGGTAGAGCCGTACAGAAAAGCAATCGACAGCATGTGGAAGGGGTTGTAGAACAAGTTGCCATAGCGCAGCGAGAAGGCAGTCGTCCAGTCAAGGTGCGAAAAGATGCCCCAAGGCACGGCCTCAGCCCAGCTGCCCATCAGGATGGGGCGAAAAAAGCCCAGGACCAGATACAGCCAGATGGCTCCGGCAAAGGCCCAGGCCACATGCGTGCCCATCTTCAGGGCAACGGCGCGGCGATAGGTGCGAACCCACCACAGCAGAATCGACACCGTGATGAAGAAGCCCGAAAAGAGCCACCAGCCACCTTGGTTCATGGGTGGAATCCGAAGACCGTAGCTGGCATTGGGTGGATCCACACTCAGCCAGAACAACTGGCGAACAAATTCGATCGGGCTGTAGTTGACCTGAACCAGGTAGTTCCAGCCGATGGCGGTAAAGCCAATCAGGAAAAAGATGATCGAGGCAATCCCAGTAAAGCCCAGATAGACCGGCCCGATCTGTGCGTTGCCCAGTCGACCCGCCAGATGCCAATGCCAGGGCTTGCCCACACGCTCAGCGGTGTCTCTGGGCCTGTCCAAGGGAATCCCCATTTCGATCGGTCCATTGACCTGGACCTGGGTGAAGAGGTTTTGATAGTCAGCCATTTTTTTCTCCCATGTCCCTCGTTAAGACCAGATCGGTAGCCGCAGCCACCAGCCCCACCACTCCGGCCAGCCCCGTGACCAGAAGGGCCCGCTGATAACGATGCAGACCGCACTGAAAAAGCCAGCTGCAAGGGCGAGGAAGAGACCCAGTCTGTGGATGCCCAAGGTGCCAACCGAGTAGCCGATGATGTCCCGGAAGAAGGTGTCCTCATACTCGGGCGATTTAACCGTCTCACCCTTGCCCGGGTTGGTGGCCGAGAGGATCAGAGATCCGTGAAGGGCCAGCGCAAACGTCGTGGTGAAGAACAGGCTCACGGCAACCATGTGGGCCGGGTTGTAGTGAAAATGCAGGAACTGGTAGCCCACGTTGGACACCCAGTCCAGGTGACTCAAAATGCCGTATGGAAAGCCGTGTCCCCACGCACCCAACAAAATGGGACGGATGACCACCAACGTCACATAGGCAAAGATGGCCACGCTAAAGGCCACTGGCACGTGAAAACCCATGCCCAGCTTGCGACAGATCTCGACCTCTCGCGCAGCCCAACTGCCGAAGGCCCCAATGGCGCAGATGGTGATGATCTGCCAGAGACCCCCCTCCATCAGCGGCGCAAGGCCCAAGCCGTATTTCAGATCAGGCGGCGCGATGTTGATCTGCCAGAGATTCCATGTCGGACCTTGCGAGGCGCCATACAGGATCAGGGCTGTGCCCAGGAAACTAAAAAATATGGTCAGGACCCCGAAGAAACCGACATAAAAAGGGCCCACCCAAAAATCAAAGAGGTCGCCACCCAGCAGGGTGCCGCCCCGAATTCTGTACTTCCGCTCAAAACTTAGCATGGCCATTTTGATGTCCTCCTCGTTCGATG
>JBEDMQ010000031.1:0-11842 GCA_041171045.1 Pseudomonadota bacterium | reverse complement strand
TCTCGCCGATTTCGGTGTCGGAGTTGGCGGAGATGGAGCCAACCTGAGCGATTTCCTTGGTGGTGGTGCATGGTTTGGAGATCTTTGCGAGTTCTTCGACGATGGCGGTGGTGGCCTTGTCGATGCCACGCTTGAGGTCCATTGGGTTCATGCCAGCGGCCACGTATTTCATGCCTTCGCGGACAACAGCCTGGGCCAGAACAGTGGCAGTGGTGGTGCCGTCACCGGCGTTGTCGGCGGTCTTGGAGGCGACCTCTTTGACCATCTGGGCACCCATGTTCTCGAACTTGTCTTTGAGTTCGATTTCTTTGGCGACCGAGACACCGTCTTTGGTCACGGTGGGGGCGCCGAAGGAGCGCTCCAGCACGACGTTACGGCCTTTGGGGCCCAGGGTTACCTTGACTGCGTTGGCCAGAACGTTGATGCCGTTGACCATCTTTTGGCGAGCGTCATCGCCGAACATCACTTGTTTTGCTGCCATGTGTATTTACTCCTTGGAATTCGTTGTGGGAGGTGGGGGCTTACTCGATGACAGCCATCACGTCGTCTTCGCGCAGAACCAGAAGTTCTTCGCCGTCGACTTTGACGGTCTGACCAGAGTATTTGCCAAACAGAACGCGGTCGCCGACTTTGACATCCAGAGCGCGTTGCTTGCCGTCTTCCAGAATCTTGCCGTTGCCGACAGCCAGCACTTCACCCTGGTCGGGTTTCTCAGCGGCGTTGTCGGGGATCACGATGCCAGAAGCAGTTTTCCGCTCGTTGTCGAGGCGCTTGACCACAAGGCGGTCGTGCAGGGGACGCAGTTTCATACTGTGTTCACTCCATAAGTGTTTAACGGTTAGAGGAAAGGCTGTTTAAGCCAGGGAGGTCTCGGCTTGTTAGCACTCAACTCCCTTGAGTGCTAATGGTAGGGGCAGACCCGCCCAATTTCAAGTCTTCACGAAGTCTAGGGTTTACCCTTTGTTTCCCCGGGCTGAGGGACCCCGGGCTTGAGAGGCCCGGACGGCCGCCGCAGCAGCCCCGAGCACGTCAGTCCGTTGGCTAGCCGAAAACGCGGCTTTGTTTCTCTTTGAGCGTCTGGCAGTCGATGCAACGAATTTTTCCGAGCTTCAAGCGGGCCGCCATGATCTTTTCGCCGCAGTCAATGCAGTGCAGGCCGTCAAAGTCGGGACTGGTCTCGGGGGCAATTCGACGTCTGGCTTCTTCCAGGGCGTCTTCATTGAATTGGGCCTCGATGGCCGAGGCCCGGTCATTTTCGTCGGTGAGTTCGAAGTAGTTCTCGTTTTTTTCTAAAGCCATGTTGTCTGTCTCTGGTTTGGTATCGCTTCACGACCAACGCAATCCTGCGACCGAGCTGGCAGTCTATGATGAGCGCTGCCGATGACAATAGCATTTAGATTCAAAGGACCTAAAGCAAAACCGTGCGATTTTTAGCCGAAATCAGTAGAACCCTGGGGCTTGGGCTCTTGCTTTGCACCAACTTGGGGCACGCCAAAGGCCCGGCGGGGGATGACTGGCTGTCAGCCTTTCTTCAGGTGGGGCTGCCCGCTGAGGCCGTTTCCTACTCTGTGACCGTGTTGCCTGTCGATCAGTCCAAGGACCGTGCCGTTCATTTTGGTCATCGTGAGATGGTGGCCATGAACCCCGCCTCCACCATCAAGCTCGTCACGACGGCGGCAGCCATGGACTTGTTGGGCGCTGACTACCGCCCGGTGACCCGCTTCTTCGCTTTGGGGCCCATCCAAAAGGGTGTTCTCAAGGGCGGGCTCGGCATATTGGGCGGGGGTGATCCAAAGCTGGTCATCGAGGATCTACAGGCGATTATTGGGGAGCTCAAGGCCAAGGGGATTAGACGCATTGAGGGGCGTTTTGTCCTCGACGGTAGCCGCTACCAGGAGCCGCTGGCCGACTCATCGGCCTTTGATGGGCAACCCATGAAGCCTTACAACGTCCCGCCGCATGCAGCCATGCTCAATTTCAAGTCCGTGCGACTCGGTCTTTGGAGTGAAAAGGGCCGTTGGCAGACCGTGGTGGAGCCCGAGTTGGCGGGTTTTAGGGTCGATCCTCAACTACGTCGGGTGCAGGGGGGCTGCGAGAAAAATCGGTTTGAATTCATGCAACCCTCGTCTGATGTGCTTCAGGTTAAGGGGCAGATGGGTCTTCAATGCCCGGGTTTTGAGCGTTATATCGCCCTGTTTGACCATGCCCAGTTTGCCTATCGCCTGTTTGCCAAGGCTTGGCGGGACGCCGGTGGCAGCATTACTGCCAAACCTGAAAAGGCCAAGATTCCCGATTCGGCTCAGCTCTTGGTCAAATGGACCTCGCCAAGGCCGTTGTTAGAGGCACTCTCCGAAATCAACAAGCGCAGCAATAACCCCATGGCCCGCTTGGTCTTTCTGGAGCTTTCGGCATCGGCTAAGGGGGGTGGTACCCGCGCTGATGCGGTTGAGCGGGTGAAGCAATGGCTTACCTCGCAAAATCTTCGCTTTCCGGAGATGGTTTTGGACAACGGCTCTGGTCTGAGTCGACATGAGAGAATCGCCGCATCCAGTCTGACCCGGCTAATGGTCTCCCGTTTGGGGCAGCCGGATCCGTTTCCCTGGATCGACACGCTCGCTTTGGCTGGCCTAGAGGGTACGGTCAGAAAGCGTCTGACGGATCAGCAGACAGTGGGCCGGGCTTGGATCAAGACTGGATCGTTGGACGACGTTCGGTCGGTCTCGGGTTATGCCCTGACCGATACAGGTCGGTGGGCTGTGTTCACGATTTTCGTGAACCATCCAAAGGCAGGGCTCTCAAAGCCTGTGTTCGATGAATTTATCCGGAAGTTGGTTAGTCGTTACTAGCTTCCATGCAACCCAGAGGCGGGTTTTAAGCCGACATGAAAGCAACTCCCCCAACAACTCGAGATGAATCCCCGGCCAGAGCCCCTCGCTTCGGCCTGACGGTTCCTTCTCCCAGGGATGTCATGCACAGTCATGGCGTCGTGGTGATTGTCGGCCTCTTGCTTGGCCTGTCGATTGTGTTAACCCCCGCTGGGCGTGCGCGACTCGATGGTTGGGTTGGTGTGGTCCAAGGCGCCTTGTCGTCGGGCGGCGTGGATTCCGTCTTCGTTGCCCTGCCCACTTCACTGACTCCCGAACAGGCCAGGGCCGCTCGGTGGATTGCCAATCGACACCGGGTGTCTCGTGGTGCTACCGAGCAGATTGTCGCGGCAGCCTTTGAGACCGCTAAACTCATGCGCCTCGACCCCTACCTGCTGCTGGCGGTCATCTCGGTGGAGTCCGGGTTCAACCCCCTAGCCGAGAGCCGTGTGGGTGCCAAGGGCCTGATGCAGGTCATGCCCGAGGTCCACAAGGACAAATTTGAAAACAATGGCGGCGTGCAGGCTGCCTTGCACCCCTGGGCCAATATTCAGGCTGGTGCTGCGGTACTGCGTGAGTACCTAGACCGATTCAAAAGCACCGAAGCAGCTTTGATGGCCTATGTCGGTGTGGGCCCAGGTGGGGCGTCCGAGTATCCCACCAAGGTGATTGGCATTCGTGACCGCATTCGAGCAGCTTCTCAGGGCCGGGTCTTGGCTCAGACCGATACGGGAGAACCGACGGCTCCTACCTCGATCAGCGTCCGCACCGCCTCCTCGCTGTAACCAAATTCCGACAGGACTTCAAAGGCATGCTGACCCAGCATGGGTGCGGGTGCGCTGGTTGGGCCACTGGGGTGAGATGAGAACTTGATGGGGTTGCCTACACCTCTGACGGGCCCTGCCTTTGGATGCTCGGATGTCACCACCATGTGTCGCGCCAGGGTCTGCTCATGGGTGAGTGCCTGTTCCACCGAGTGAACCGGCCCCGCCGGCACACCAGCCGCATCAAAAATGGCTTGCCAGTGGGCCACCGATTTCAGGCGCGTGACACGCTCAATCTCCGCAGTTAGTTCTTCACGATGGGTCATTCGGTCAGTGTTGGTCACGAACCGAGGATCTTGGCGCCACTCCGGGTGTCCCAGCGCGTCGGCGATTCGCTCCCAGTTAGCCTGATTCGCGCCCCCAATGTTTAGAAAGCCATCTGCGCAGGCGAAGGCCTGGTAGGGAGCCGTGAGCGTGTGAGCAGAGCCCAAAGGTTTGGCCGATTCGCCGGTGGCAAAGAAGACAGCAGCCTGCCAGTAGGTCTGCTGGATGGCCGCCTCGATCAGAGAGGTCTCTACGAATTGACCAAGGCCGGTTCGTCCACGCTCCACTAGGGCCGCCAGAATGCCAACCGCTGCCAAGATACCCGCATTGATGTCAGCGATAGAGTTGCCGGTTTTGGCAGGGGGCATATTCGGATGACCCGTGAAACTCATCAAGCCTGAGAAGCCCTGCGCAATCAGATCAAAGCCAGCCGCATCGGCCATGGGCCCCGTGCGGCCGTAGCCAGAGACCGCACAGTAGATCAGCTTGGGGTTAATGGCTTTAAGGCTGTCGTAACCCAGACCCAGTTTTTCCAGGGTGCCCTTGCGGTAGTTCTCGGTCAGTACATCGCTGCTGGCCACCATGCGCCGCAAGACCTCCTTGGCCTCGGGCTGCTTGAGGTTAAGGGCAATGCCACGCTTGTTTCGATTGAGGACGAGAAAAGGTGCAGACACGCCGTTGATCAGGGGTTCCTTGTAGCCGCGTGAATCATCACCTCCGGGCATCTTCTCCACCTTGATGACGTCGGCGCCCATGTCGGCCAGCATCATGCCGCAGGTGGGGCCCGCCATGATCTGGGCCAATTCCAATACTCGAATGCCGGATAGCGGCCCTTTCCGAGTGGAATGGTTTTGTTGCTTTGAGTGGTCGGCGCTGAGATCGGCGGTGTTAGATGAGCCCATGTCATTGGCCCTTGAATTGGGGCGTAGACTTACTGAGGAAGGCTTCGACACCAATCTGGAAGTCTCGGGTATCAAAACAGTCGAAGCATTCATCACGCTCGGCATCGGTCAAAGGCGTCTTGTCTTGGAGTCGGCGGGCGAACTTCTTGTGCCACCGTGCGACCAACGGCGCCCCTGACGCGATTCGTTGGGCCGTGTCGCGGGCTTCGGCCTCGACCTTGTGGTCGTCGACTACTCGAGAGACAAAGCCGATCTGCAAGGCCTCATCTGCTCCGAAGATTCTGCCTTCAAGAAGGATCTCGAGCGCCTTGGACGGACCAACCAACCGGGCCAGTGGTGCCATTTCGTCATAGGCCATGACCAGCCCCAGATTTTTGATGGGGGCACCGAAGCGACTGGACTGCCCACAGATTCGGACATCGGCCAAGGCAGCGATTTCCATGCCGCCGCCTACGCAGATGCCATGGATTTGGGCCACGATGGGATGTGGGCAATTGGCCAATGCCTGGACCGTGCTGTGCATGACTTTGCCGTAGGCAATCGCCTGAGCCTTATTGGCTCGCTCGGTGGCGAACTCGCCGATGTCATTGCCGGGAGAGAAAGATCGATCACCCGCGCCTCTGAGAACCAGACATCGAATGCTGAGGTCATTTGACAGGCGCTCGACAGACCGGCCCAGGGCGAGCCAGAGCGGCTTGGTCATGGCGTTGAGTTTTTCGGGCCGATTGATGGTCAGGGTGACCACATCGCCTTCGCGGTGCTCCAAAAGAATGTTGTCCATGCGATGTCAGTCTTAACGGTAGAAGAGTTCAACCAGACCCATGCCAGTGATGGGCACATACGTCACCAAGAGCAGGACTGTCAGGAGCACACCGATGTAGTAGACGTTGCTACGAGTTACCTCCCATACGCTGCATTTGGCAATCGAACTGGCGACCATCAGCACGCTGGCCACAGGCGGCGTCTGCTGGCCAATAGCGAGGTTGAGGGTCACGATAATCCCGAAATGGACTGGATCAATGCCGACCGCGTTGACCAGGGGCATCACGATGGGAACTACCAGGATGATGGCTGCCGCCGAGTGGAGAAAGACCCCGAGGAAGAGAAACAGAATGTTCAGTAAGAGTAAGACAACCAGTGGATCCTTGGTGAGAGCTGACACGGCACCGGCCATCTGCTGAGGTGCCTGTATTTCGGTCAGCACATTCCCTAGAAGCGCGCTCGTGGCCACCATGAGCATGACGGTCGCTGTCTGAATACCACCCTCCATGACCGATGCCTTGAGGTGTGTCCAGTCTAGTTCTCGGTAGATCACGATTCCTACGAATAGCGCAGCGACTACCGCGAGTGCAGCGCCCTCGGTGGCGGTAACCACGCCACCGAAAATACCGCCCAGGATGATGGCCGGCATGAGCAGGGCCCAGCTGGCCTCTTTGGCGGCCTTGAGAACTCGTCGTCCTGAAAAGCGCTCCTCGCGGGGGAGGTTGTATCGCTTGGCCAGGAAGTAGGACAAGACCATCATGCCAACGCCACCTAAAATACCCGGTACGATCCCGGCGACAAACAACTGGACTACAGATGCCTCTGCCATGACGGCATAGAGGATCATTGGGATAGAGGGCGGGATGATGATGGCCAGAGATGCGGAGGAGGAGGTCACCGCTGCGGCCATCGCTGCGGGGTAGCCCTTTTTCTGCATCTCGGGGATGAGTACGGACCCAAGAGCAGCGACGTCAGCGACAGCCGATCCCGAGATCTCGGCAAAGAACAGCGACACGCCGATGTTGACGTGGGCGAGTCCCCCGCGAATCCAACCAAACAGGGCCGATGCCAGGTTGATCAGGCGTTGTGAGATGCCTGACGAGTTCATGATGGCGCCGGCCAGGATAAAGAGGGGAATGGCCAGTAGCGGGAACTTGGTCGCCCCGTTGAAGACCACGATGGGTAGATTGGGTAGTGAATCCAGTCCCTGAAGTACAACCATCGCGCCAGCGGCCACCAGGCCTAGTGAGACTGCAATGGGGACGTTGATCAGGACTAGCACCAGGACAACAGCGAAGAGTAGGAACATGGTGGACATCGTGGGGATTCCTTTTTTCGCTAGTGACTGGCCTGGGCATTTTGCCCAGAGCTTGAGAGAATTCGGACCAACTCATCAACTTCTGAAATCAGGATGAGGACCGATGAAATCGGTATCACCGACTGAACCACACTCATTGGAATATCGGGAAGGCTGGTCATGGTGTCGGTAGCCAGGATGGGCATGATCTGAAAGCCAACGACCGCCATGGCCAGGAAGAACCCTATGACCAAGAGCTGAGCCAAGACCGCCAGCAGCTTCTTTGGAAGCGGTCCCAGGGTCTCGATGAGTTCAGGGCAGCCCATGTGAGCTCTTTTGAAGGAGGCCAAGGCCGACCCGTAAAAGGTCAGCCAGGCCAACAAGATGGAGGCCACCTCGTCATACCAGGACAGGGAGTGTCCCAGGGTCCGGAACACGACGCCCAGCGTGACCTCTATGAAGAGAATCACCATGAGCGCGAACACCAAGATCTCCAGGAAACGGCCGTAGACCTGGCGCCAGGGTCTGCACGGGGTGCAAGCCGGCGTGTCAGCGGACTGATGTGTGGACATGACGGATGGCCTCTCGGTGGTTAGCGGAGTGATTGGGCTTTGGCGATGAGGTCGCTGGCGCCTTTGACTTCTTTTCCAAACTCGTCATAGATCGCTTTGCTCGCAGCAACGAAGGCCTTGCTATCCACCTCGTTGACCTGCACGCCCGCTGCCTTGATCTTGGCCAAAAGATCGTTCTCCATTTCCGCCGCCTTCTTGAAGACAAATGCCTGGGTCTCGACCGCTGCCTCTGTTAGCGCCTTCTGAACATCGGCGGGGTAACTGCTAAACCGTCTGGCACTGGCGGTGGGGAAGGCGGGGGTGTAGACGTGACCAGAGAGGGAGAGATATTTTTGGACCTCTTGGAACTTGGCCGAATAAATCTGGGTGAATGGGTTCTCCTGACCATCCATTACGCCCGTCTGCAGGGCTGTGAAAACCTCTGAGAAGTTCATGGGGCTGGGGTTGGCGCCGTAGGCCTGGAACATCTTCAAGCGCCACTTGCCTTCTGGTGTCCGCAGCTTGATACCTTTTAGGTCCTCTGGCTTCACAATGGGACGCTTGTTGTTGGTGATATGCCGGTAGCCGTTTTCCCAAACGCTCATGACCTTGAGACCTTTTTTCTCGGCAGCTGGCGCCAGAATCGGCTGAACAACCTCCTTCTCGATGCGCCTCATGTGGTCTCGATTTGCCACGAGGTAGGGCATATCGAACACGCCAAACAGATCAACCTCTGAGGTCATGACCGAAGAGGGGAGGGCAAAGTCCAGGGTCCCGAGCTTGAGTTTTTGAACCATTTCTTTGTCGCCACCGAGCTGGCTGGAGCCGTAGACCACCACTTTGGCCTTGGAGCCGAGCTTGGCGTTGGCGATCCGGGCGAACTCGTTCGCTGACAGGTCGAACAGAGAGCCAGGATTGCCAACGTGGCCGAACTTGATCTCGGTCTGGGCCTGGACCGAGCCGAGGCCAGCCAGGCCAAGCCCAGTGACCAGTGCGGTGGTTGCAAGGAAGTGGCGACGGTTTTTTTGAGTCTTCTGCATGGTGTTGTCTCCTGTGGATGTAATAGATGCAGCGGTTAAAAAAACGAGTAGAAAATAGATCAGCGGATAAACAGGCTCCTGGGGGGTTGTTCTTGGCTGCCCCGGCTAGTGACCAACGTGGTTAGGCCTTGGCGAGGTAGTTGATGGCGGCTTGGGTGCCGCCTTTTTTGTGCGGCACGCCTGCGGCCTCAAGGGCCATCTCAACACCACCGAGGGTGCCCAACAGTGTCAGGTCGTTGAAGTCACCCAGGTGGCCAATTCGGAAGACCCAGCCCGACAGCTTGGACAGGCCCGTTCCCAGTGACATGTTGAATTTCTCGAGGGCGGTCTTTCGCAGGGCATCGGCGTTGTAATGGGTACCGTCCGGCTTCTTGGGCATGACCACTGCGGTCAAGGCCGGGCTGTATTCGGCAGGGTTTTGGCAGAGGACTTCTAGGCCCCAGGCCTCTACGGCGGCCCGTGTGGCTTGTGCATGGCGCAGGTGGCGAGCGAAGACGTTGGAGAGACCCTCCTCGTTGAGCATGTCGATGGCTTCTGCCAGGCCATACAAAATGTTGGTAGCAGGTGTGGTGGGCCAAAAGCCGTTGGCGTTGGCAGTCAGGATCTCGTCCCACGCCCAATAGGCCTTGGGCATGGTGTTGGTCTTGCTCACGGCAATGGCCTTATCGCTCACCGCGTTGAACGACAATCCCGGCGGCAGCATCAGACCCTTCTGGGATCCGGCGACCGTCACGTCCACACCCCACTCGTCGTGACGATAGTCCACCGAGCCCAGAGAGGAGATGGTATCGACCAGGAGCAGTGCGGGGTGCTTGGCGGTATCGATGGCCTTGCGAACGGCAGCGATGTTGGAGGTCACACCGGTCGACGTCTCGTTGTGAACGGCACAGACGGCCTTGATGGCATGGCCGGTGTCTTTCTTGAGACGCTCTTCGATAGCAGCAGCATCCACACCGCGACGCCAGTCTCCGCCGATGAACTCGGGCTTGAGCCCCAGTCGCTCGGCCAGACGCTTCCAGAGGGTGGCGAAGTGGCCGGTCTCGTACATGAGGACCTGGTCACCGGGATTGAGGACGTTGACCAGTGCCGCCTCCCAGGCGCCCGTGCCAGAGGCCGGGTAGATGACGACGGGATTCTTGGTACCAAAGACCGGCCGAATGCCTTCCAGGACTCGCAGGGCGAGTTGCTGGAATTCAGGACCCCGGTGGTCGATGGTGGGGAAGTCCATTGCACGCAGCACGCGATCGGGTACGTTCGTGGGACCGGGGATTTGAAGGAAGTGACGGCCCTGGCCGATGCGGTTGAGGCTGGAGCGGGGGTTGATGCTGTTGGTCAGGTCGCGTTGCATGGTGAGTCTTTGTTGGTGGTGGGATTAGACGTATTTTGTATACAAAAATCTGGCTACAATGTCGGCCATGACCAAAGCTTTGTCAACCGGGCAATCCCTCATCGAACGCCGCGGGCTGCATCAGGCCGTGGCCGATCGTCTACGTGAGGCCATTGTCGAGGGAGAGCTGCCCGCGGGTGCCCGGCTCAACGAGCGTCTGCTCTGCGAGCAGATGGGAGTCTCCCGCACCCCCATGCGGGAGGCCTTTAAGGTCTTGGCCGGCGAAGGCCTGATTCGTCTGCTGCCCAATCGGGGGGCCGTGGTCCCCAAGATGACCATCGAGGAAGTGGTCCAAGCCTTTGAAGTCATCGCTGCGCTGGAGAGCCTGTCGGGCCAGTTGGCCGCCGAGCGGGCCTCGCCGGGCCAGATCAAAAAGTTGCTCAAACTACAAGACGACATGGAGGCGGCCCATGCCGAGCAGGATCTCTCCCGCTACTACGCCCTGAATGCCCAGATTCACAACCTGATCAACGCCGCCGCCGACAATGCCACGCTGCAAGAAACGTATGCCTCGGTCAACGCACGGCTGCAGTCGCTGCGCTTTCGATCCAACCTCGACAAAACCAAGTGGGACAAAGCTGTGAAAGAACACGCTCAAATAGCCAAGGCCTTCGCCAAGCGCGATGCGACGAAGCTCGGTCAACTGCTCGCCGCTCACGTCAATGCCAAGTGCGAGATCGTGGTTCGCCTGTTGGAGGCCGACGCATGAATGCGCCAGCGATCGATCGTCGAGCCTTTCTAGCCGGCTCTCTGCAGACCCGGTTCTCGCAATCTCAGTTGGCCAGCCGACTAAGCCGAGAGGTCCAGGGGGACGTCTACTTTGATGAGGCGTCACGTGGCCGCTACAGCACCGATGCCTCGATCTATCAGATCATGCCGATCGGTGTGGTGGTCCCCAAGACCCCCCTCGATCTGCGCATCGCCCTGGATGTCGCACGTGATGCTGGCGTGGCCGTCTTGCCTCGTGGTGGTGGCACGTCTCAGTGCGGACAGACGGTTGGGGAAGCCCTGGTCATCGACACCAGCAAATACCTGCGCAAGCTGCTGTCCGTCGACGTTCAAGCCATGCGGGCTGAGGTGCAGCCCGGTCTGGTGCTGGATCACTTGAATGCCCAGCTCAAGTCCAAGGGGGTCTGGTTCCCCGTCGATGTCTCGACGGCTGCGCAATGCACACTTGGCGGTATGACCGGCAACAACTCCTGTGGGTCGCGGTCTTTGCACTACGGCAACATGGTTCACAACGTCCTGGGCATCAACGCCATTCTGGAGGACGGCACACGGGCTTACTTCGGTCGGTTTGGAGATGGCGGTGACATGCAGTTGTCCTCGCGTCGTCTCTCGGAGCTGGTCCCTCGTCTCTTCCAGATTGCGGATTCGGTCAAACAAGACATCGGCGAGATCTGGCCCAAGGTCATGCGTCGGGTGGGTGGCTACAACCTGGATATTTTTCATCCTCAGAGCGAGCGGCCCTACACCAGCGACGGCAGCCTGAACTTGGCGCACCTGCTGGTGGGCTCCGAAGGCACGCTGGCCACCTTTGAGTCTATTGCGCTCAAACTCTCGCCCCTGCCCAAGCACAAACGGCTCGGCGTGGTGAACTTCCCCACCTTCCAGCAGGCCATGTCGCTGACTCGACACATCGTGGGTCTCAAGCCAGTGGCGGTGGAGTTGGTCGATCGCACCATGATCGAACTCTGCCGCGCCAACCCTCTGTTTGCCCCCGTCATTGCCGACGCCTTGGTCGACGTCTGTGGACGCCCAACCGATGCACTGCTGCTGGTGGAGTTTGCTGGGGACGATGTGGATACCCTGATGCGTGGTCTGGATGACTTGGATGCCCTGATGTCCGACCACGGTCTGCCAGGGGCGACGGTCAAGATGGTCGAACCCGCTCGGCAGTCCGCCCTCTGGGAGGTCCGCAAGGCAGGACTCAACATCATGATGTCTCTGC
>JBEDMQ010000030.1:0-2518 GCA_041171045.1 Pseudomonadota bacterium | reverse complement strand
GTCAGGTCTTGCATGTAGGGCTTGGCGTCTTTGTCTGGATCGTAACGGTAGATCGAAAAGCGTACGGTGCGGGTCGTCATATCGATGTCCTCTGCAATTGGGCTTAGAAGGTGCGCTTTTTGGGCTGGAAGGACTCAACGGTCAGCGGCTTCAAGTTCACCGCCTTGTAGTCGAGTCGATTGCCCTCTGAGTACCAGAGCGTGTGCTTCATCCAGTTGGCGTCGTCGCGCTCGGGGAAGTCGCGGTGGGCATGGGCGCCACGGCTTTCCTTACGGGCCTGGGCCGACACGATGGTGGCCTTGGCGGTCTCCACCAGGTTGGCCAGCTCCAATGCCTCCACACGAGCGGTGTTGAAGACCTGCGACTTGTCGGTGATGTAGATGTTGTCCGCGCGGGCGGCCAGATCCATGATCTTGGTGACGCCTTGGCTGAGCAGCTCTTCGGTCCGGAACACGCCGCAGTAGGTCTGCATGGTGTTGCGAATGTCGTTGGCCACGTCTTGAACCCGTTCGCCCTTGCTCGAGGCATCGATCTTGGCCAGGCGAGACAGCGAGACGTCTGCACCGTTCTCCGGCAGGTCGCGGTGCTCCTGGGCCTTCAGGTTGGTGCCCACGATGTGATTGCCAGCAGCGCGACCAAAGACCACCAGGTCGAGCAGAGAGTTGGTGCCCAGGCGGTTGGCGCCGTGTACCGACACGCAGGCGCATTCGCCGATGGCATACAGACCCTGAACCACTTGGTTCTGACCGTTGGTGGTGGTCAGGACCTGGCCGTGAACGTTCGTCGGGATCCCACCCATCTGGTAGTGGATGGTGGGCACGACCGGAATGGGCTCTTTGATCGGATCGACGTTGGCGAACTTCAGTGCGATCTCACGGATGGAGGGCAGCTTTTTAAGGATCTTGTCCGCACCCAGGTGATCGAGCTTGAGCAGCACGTGGTCCTTGTTGGGGCCACAGCCGCGTCCTTCTTTGATCTCTTGGTCCATGGACCGAGACACGAAGTCGCGAGGCGCCAAGTCTTTGAGCGTGGGCGCATAGCGCTCCATGAATCGCTCGCCGTTGCAGTTGAGCAGAATGCCGCCCTCGCCTCGCACGCCCTCGGTGATCAGAACGCCGGCGCCGGCCACACCCGTTGGGTGGAACTGCCAGAACTCCATGTCCTCGAGCGGAATACCGGCGCGAGCCGCCATGCCCATGCCGTCACCGGTGTTGATGAAGGCGTTGGTCGAGGCCGCCCAGATGCGGCCAGCACCACCGGTTGCAAAGACCGTGGTCTTGGCCTCCAGGATCATGATCTCACCGGTTTCCATCTCCAGGGCCACGACGCCAACGCAGGCGCCTTCGCTGTCGCGAATGATGTCCAGTGCCATCCACTCCACAAAGAACTGGGTGCGGGCGCGGACGTTGCGCTGATACAGGGTGTGCAGCAGCGCGTGACCGGTGCGGTCAGCAGCCGCACAGGCCCGCTGGACGGGCTTCTCACCCATGTTGGCGGTGTGACCACCGAAGGGACGCTGGTAAATGGTGCCGTCTGGGTTGCGGTCAAAGGGCATGCCAAAGTGCTCAAGTTCGTAGACCACCTTGGGGGCCTCACGACACATGAACTCAATGGCGTCCTGGTCACCCAGGTAGTCCGAGCCCTTGACGGTGTCAAACATGTGCCAGTACCAATTGTCCTCGCTCATGTTGCCCAGCGAGGCGCCAATACCGCCTTGCGCGGCCACGGTGTGAGAACGGGTTGGGAAGACCTTGGAGAGCACGGCCACGTTTAGGCCGGCCTCGGCCAGTTGCAGCGAGCAGCGCATGCCCGAGCCACCGGCCCCCACAATCACCGCATCAAAGCGACGACGGGGCAGATTCTTGGTTTGATTCGACAGTACGTTAGCCATTAGACCCTCCAGAGCACGTCAATAACCCAAATGCCACAGCCCAGCAGCCACAGAATCGTGAAGATCTGCAGCGCCAGCCGAATGCCGACGGGCTTGATGTAGTCCATCCAAATGTCCCGCACGCCAACCCAGGCGTGGTAGACAAAGGACAGCAGGGCCAACAGGGTGAAGACCTTCATCCAGGTCTGGGCAAACAGGCCTGACCAGCCGTAGTAGCCGGGTTCACTGGTGAGCAAGGCAGCCAGCACCAGCACCAGGCTGTAGGCCGCCAGAACAATGGCCGTGACACGCTGGCTGAGCCAGTCGCGCAGGCCGTAATGAGCGCCGACGACCAGGCGCTTGCGTCCGATGTTGTCTGTCATTACAGGGCTCCGAAGATTTTGAGGCAGGCCCAGGCGGTGACCGCCAGGCTGGCCACCATGAAGCCAGTCGCCATTTTGGGGCTGGCTTCTTTGGTAATGCCGATGTGCATGTCATTGACCAGGTGCCGAATACCCCCCATGAAATGGTGGATAAAGGCCCAGGCCAGACCACAGAGAATCAGCTTGACGATGACCGAGTCGGTGACTTCGGTCAGTTGGGCATAGCTCAGTTCCGAGGTCAGGCTCAGGTCAAACAGCCAGGCCA
>JBEDMQ010000029.1:0-2987 GCA_041171045.1 Pseudomonadota bacterium | reverse complement strand
GCAGTTTGTGGCCAAAGCCTTACACTTGCGCCATGGGAGCGGATTACCTACGAAAAATACTCAATGCCCGCGTCTATGACGTGGCGCTGGAGAGCCCTTTGGAAAAGGCGCCCTCGCTCAGTCGCCGTCTGGGCTGCCAGGTGCTGCTCAAGCGCGAGGACATGCAGCCGGTCTTCTCCTTCAAGCTGCGGGGGGCCTACAACAAGATGGCCCATCTAAACCCGGAGCAGCTGGCTCGAGGGGTGATTGCAGCTTCGGCCGGCAACCATGCCCAGGGCGTCGCCCTGGCCGCCCAGCAGCTCAAATGCCGGGCTGTGATCGTGATGCCTGTGACCACCCCGAGCGTCAAGATCGAGGCGGTGCGCAACCGAGGGGCCGAGGTGGTGCTGTCGGGGGATTCTTATTCGGATGCCTATGGGCATGCGCTGGAGCTGCAAAAGGCCGAGGGCCTGACTTTTGTCCACCCCTTTGATGATCCGGATGTGATCGCAGGCCAGGGCACGGTGGCCATGGAGATTCTGCGCCAGCATGCCGACCCGATCGATGCCATTTTTGTGGCAGTGGGCGGTGGTGGCTTGATTGCAGGCGTAGCCGCTTTCATCAAGCAGTTGCGGCCCGAGACCAAGGTCTACGGGGTGCAGACCCTAGACTCCGATGCCATGGCCCAGTCGGTCGAGCAAGGCAAACGGGTGGTACTGAAAGACGTGGGCCTGTTTTCCGACGGCACCGCCGTCAAGCAGGTTGGCGAAGAGACCTTTCGGCTGGTGCAGAAATACGTCGATGGCTTTGTGCGTGTGGACACCGATGCGGTCTGCGCAGCGATCAAAGATGTCTACGAAGACACCCGAGCCATTGAGGAGCCGGCTGGTGCGCTGGCCATTGCGGGCCTGAAGGCGTGGGTGGCCCAACACGGCAGCACCGTGATGGAAAACGGCCAGAGCCGGCCAAGAACCCTGGTGGCAATTGCCTGTGGCGCCAACATGAACTTTGATCGGCTGCGGTTTGTGAGCGAGCGCAGCGAGATCGGTGAGCAGCGTGAGGCGGTCTACGCCGTCACCATTCCGGAAGAGCGTGGCAGCTTCAAGACCTTCTGCAGCCTGCTGGGCGAGCGCAACGTCACCGAGTTCAACTACCGAATTGCCGATGCCAACCAGGCCCACATTTTTCTGGGGGTCTCGGTGGCCAATCGCGACCAGGCCACTCAGTTTGCGGATCGCCTGCGCAAGGCGGGCTTTGCCACCATCGATTTGTCCGATGACGAGGTGGCCAAGTCCCACCTGCGGCATATGGTGGGCGGTCGATCGGCCCTGGCCCGCAACGAGCGGCTCTATCGGTTTGAGTTTCCAGAGCGGCCAGGCGCGCTGATGCGTTTCCTGACGAACATGAACCCCAGCTGGAACATCTCGCTCTTTCACTACCGCAACCACGGGGCCGACTACGGTCGGATTCTGGTCGGTCTGCAGGTGCCAGAGCAGGACGAGGCCGAATTCTCAGACTTTTTAGAAGGGCTGGGCTACCCCTACTGGAACGAATCCGAGCACCCCGCCTACCGGCTGTTTCTGGGCTGTCAATAATCTGCACAGGGCAAACGCCCATCTAAGTCCTACCCTAGGCGGTCTTAAACAGAGCTGGGGGTGGCTGCGGTGGGAGAGATGTCTGAGCAGGCCAGAGCGCGAATAGCGGTCGTGGAGGACGACCTGGCATTGGGTCAGCAGATTGTGGATGTGCTGGCGACGGCTGAACTGGCCGGGCAGTGGTTTAAACGCGGACAAGATTTTGTGGCGGCCTGTGGTGATCCAGGCGCCTTTGATGCGGTGCTGCTGGACATGCGACTGCCGGACATGACCGGACTGGCTGTCTTAGAGCGCCTGTCGAACCGGGCCCCTCCGGTGGTCATGCTCACTGGCATGACTGAGGAGACTGGTTTGATTAGGGCCTTTGAGTTGGGCGTACACGACTATGTCTTCAAACCCTTTCGGGCCAGCGAGCTGGTGGCAAGGATCAGGGGGTTGGTGCGTCGGACACGCCCCAAACGGGGTGATGAAGACACCGGAATAACCGGGACTGCTCTGCTGACGGAGCACCCTGCCTATCCCAGCCTGACCGAGAAGGAACGTGGTTGCGCGGAGATCTTGCTGGCCCAACTGGGCCAGACCGTCAGCCGAGACACTCTACGCCGGCAGGTCTGGCGGGGGCATCAGGCCGTGACCAGTCGCAGCATTGACACGCACGTCTCTCGCGTCCGAACCAAGCTGGGCCTGGTGCCAAGCGCTGGTTTTGAGCTGGCATCGGTCTATGGCGTGGGCTATCGGCTGCAGAAACTCGCCTAAAACCAGGCCATTTCTCGTAGAATCAAGGCCTTATGCAGTTACTGGCATTTGGCTTAAACCACACCTCGGCACCACTGGCGATGCGCGAGCGTCTGGCCTTTCCTGGCGACGCCCTTCGCAATGGCCTGGCCGACCTGCGTTCGGCCATCGGCAGCGTGGCACCTGAGCAGGCGCTGCTGTCCACCTGTAACCGCACCGAGCTCTACTTTGCCTCTCATCAGCCGGAGGACGCCCGGGCGCAGGCCTTGGACTGGCTGGCCCACCGGTCTCAGGTTCGGGCCGTGGACCTGAACCAACACCTGTATCTGCACGACGAGCCCCAGGCCGTCCGTCACGTCTTTCGTGTGGCCAGTGGCCTGGACTCGATGGTGCTTGGCGAACCCCAGATTCTGGGTCAGCTGAAACAGGCGGCCCGTGAGGCCCAGGAATTCGGCTCCATGGGCACCAACCTGCACCACCTGTTTCAGCGGGCCTTCTCGGTGGCGAAAGAAGTCCGCAGCAGCACCGAGATTGGGGCCCATTCGGTCTCCATGGCAGCCGCAGCCGTTAAATTGGCCCAGCGAATCTTTGGTGATTTGTCACAGACCAAGATGCTGTTCATTGGGGCCGGCGAAATGATTGCCCTGTGCCTGTCTCACTTTGCTGCTCAAAAGCCAG
>JBEDMQ010000028.1:0-6220 GCA_041171045.1 Pseudomonadota bacterium | reverse complement strand
CCCACAGCAGACCGGTTTGTGGAGGCCTTCGGACCCGACCAGTTTCGGGCCGTGCTGGCCCAGCGCCGAGAACAACGGTCGGCCAGCCCCCTGTCTCTGTATATCCACATCCCTTTTTGTGAGTCGGTCTGCTACTACTGCGCCTGTAACAAGGTGGTGACCAAGCACCACAGCAAGGCCGCCGAGTACCTGCACTACCTGTCCAAAGAGTTGGATCTGGTGACCCAAGACCTGGGTTCAGGCCAACGGATCTCTCAGCTGCACCTGGGCGGTGGTACGCCGACCTTTTTATCCATGGCTGAGATGGACGACCTGATGTCGATGGTCCGTCGGCACTTTGAGCTGGTGCCCGGCGGGGAGTATTCGATTGAGATCGACCCGCGGACGGTCTCTCGGGATCGACTCAAACACCTGATGTCGATCGGCTTTAACCGTCTGAGTTTTGGGGTGCAAGACTTTGATCCGGTGGTCCAGCAGGCGGTCCATCGGGTCCAGCCCTATGAGCAGGTGGCTGAGCTGATGGCCTGGTCTCGCGAGATCGGATTTGACTCGATTAACCTGGACCTGATCTATGGCCTGCCGATGCAAACGCCGGAGTCGTTTGCCCGAACGCTCGAGCAGGTCAACAGCCTTCGACCCGATCGCATTGCGCTCTACGGCTATGCCCACCTGCCCAATCGTTTCAAGCCTCAGCGTCGCATCATTGAGGCGGAGCTTCCCACTGGGGCCAACAAGCTGCACATGCTCAGCATGGCCTTGGACACCATGCTGGCGCAAGGCTATGTCTACATTGGCATGGATCACTTTGCGCTGCCCAACGATGCGCTGGCCGTGGCCAAGCGTCAGGGGCGTTTGCATCGAAATTTTCAGGGCTACAGCACACAGCCGGATTGTGACCTGGTGGCGCTGGGGGTGTCGGCCATTGGCCGAGTCGGTGCGACCTACAGTCAGAATGCAAAGACCCTAGAGGAGTATTACGACGCCCTGAACCAGGGCCGTCTGCCGATCATCAAGGGCATTACCCTCTCGCGAGACGATCTGATTCGGCGATCGGTCATCATGGCCATCATGTGCCAGGGCAAGATTGATTTTGAGTCTTTCCGCTTGGGTCAGCTGGCGGATTTTGAGGCCATGTTTGCCAATGAGCTCCAACGCTTGACGCCCTTGGTCGAGGCCGGGCTGGTTGAGATCGATCGGGCTGGTCTTACGGTCACCGAGACAGGCTGGTATCTGGTTCGGGCGATTGCCATGTCGTTTGATGCTTATCTGCAGACCGACCTTGATCGGGCCCGATTCTCGAAGATAATCTGAGGATGTTCGCTTCATTGATGTCCTAGCCAGCGGTGGCCCGCCCGCGTTTGCCCGATCGGCTGGACGATCTGCCACTGGCCTTCGTTGACCTGGAGACGTCAGGGTCAACGCCGACCAAAGACCGCATCACCGAGATCGGCATCGTGACCGTCGATGGCGAGCAGGTCGAGCGATGGAGCAGTCTGGTCAATCCGCACCAGACCATTCCCAGCTTCATCGAAAACCTAACCGGTATTTCCAATGACATGGTGGCCCAGGCGCCCAGCTTTGATGAGCTGGCCCCAGAGGTTCGCCGTCGTCTGCAGGGCAGGGTGTTCGTCGCTCACAACGCTCGATTTGATTATGGGTTTCTTAAGCAGTCTTTTATGCGCACGGGTTATGCCTTCTCGGCGACCACGCTCTGCACCGTGAAGCTCTCTCGGGCCCTGTTCCCGGACGAGAAGAAGCACAACCTCGATAGCCTGATCGCACGGTTTGATCTGCAGGTCCAAGACCGGCATCGGGCTCTGGCCGATGCAGACCTCATTCACCAACTCTGGATCAAACTTCGGGCGCAGCTGCCTGAGGAGAAGCTTCGGGAGGCGGTGGTGGATTTGTGTGGCCATCCCAGCCTGCCGTCGAGCCTGGATCCTACTGTGGCCGAGGAGCTGCCGGAGTCCTGCGGGGTCTATCTGTTTTGGGGCGAGAACGGCGCACCGCTTTACGTTGGAAAATCTAAAAACATTCGCGAGCGGGTCTTCGCCCACTTTGCAGCCGATGTCCATTCGGCCAAGGAGCTGGGATTGAGCCAACAGATCCGCAGCATCACATGGGAGGAAACGCCGGGAGAGGTGAGTGCCTTGCTGCGAGAAGCCCAGTTGGTCAAAGAGCTCAAGCCTAGTTTTAACCGGCAACTCCGCCTGCAGAAGGGGTTTGCCTCCTTGGCCTTGGGGGCTGCGGACGATGATCCACAGGTGGATGTCGTGACCAGCCAGGATCGCTCGTTTGCAAGAGGTGAAGACCTACACGGTATTTTCGAATCGGTGACTGAGGCCAAGCGTGTCCTGCGGCATTTGGCCGATCAGCACGAACTCTGCAAGGGCTTGTTGGGGCTGGAGAAGCTGCGCCAGGGGGCAGGCTGCTTTGGCCGCCAATTGCGCAAGTGTCGAGGCGCCTGCCAGGGACAGGAGTCGCTCAAGGACCACCACCTTCGCCTGAGTCTGGCACTGGTCAAGCTTCGGTTGGCGGCCTGGCCCTTTCAGGGGCCAGCGGTGTTGCGCGAGTCCGACGAGGCTGTCTTGGTGATTGACCAGTGGGCCTACCTGGGCATCGCCAGAAGTGAAGATGAATTGGCTTCCCTGCTGGAGTCGCGTGGAGAGCGTCAGTTTGACCGAGACACCTACCGAATCTTGCAGAAGGTGGCCCGCCAGCTACAACCGATTCATACGGGTGCAGCCGGCGAGGGCTGAACAAGCCTTATTTGGCGATGGCGTGTGGGTAGCAAAGGCCGCCGGTGATCTCGAGCGTGGTGCCATTGATGGCCTCGTTCTCGGCGCAGTGGGCAATGAGAGAGGCGATCTCGGAGGGCTCGACCAGGCGACCCAGGTGCACGTCTTTGAGGATCGCGGCCAGGGCATCCTGGTTCATCCCCTGCAAAAGGCTGGTGGCGGCATAGCCAGGGGCAATGCTGACTGCGCGAATGTTGCGAATGCCTTTGAGCATGAACTCACCAACCAGAATCTTAGGCATGAGGGCCACAGCAGCTTTGGTCGAGGCATAGTTGATCTGTCCAACCTGGCCAACCTTGTTGACTGAGGAAATGCCCACCAGCAGGCCAGGCCATCCACCGTTGGCCATGGCCTCGGCGGCGTCGCGCATGGTCAGGAAGGTGCCGGTCAGGTTGACATCGATGACCTGCTGCCATTTGTCCAGGCCCAATTTGCGGGTCACCTTCTTGGTCTCTTTGTCAGGGCTGATGGTCAGGCCATCGCGAATGATGCCGGCGCAGGTGACCACGATGTTGAGCTGGCCGTAGGCTTCTAGTGCCTTCGCAATAAAGGCGGCGGTGTCGTCTTCCTTGGTGACGTCCGCAGCAATGGCAATGGCTTGGCCGCCCGCAGCCCGAATCGCTGCCGCCGATGCTTGGGCCTGTTCCTCCGAACGGTCCACGATGACGATGTTGGCGCCTTTGGCCGAGAGGTACTGGGCAATCGCTGCACCAATGCCGTTGCCGCCGCCGGTAATCAGGGCGACGCTTCCGTTGATGTTCATGGGGCTCCCTTTGATGGTCTTGTTTTTTAAGAGTGTACCCAAATCGGTCTTGCGGTGTTGCGTTGCATCAAAAAAGGTCTTTTCGACGGATATTTGACCAAAGTTGTGTTCACAAGGGGTGCTCGATCTTAGGATGACCCCATTCAAACCACTCAAAGGACACAGAAATGGCCTGCTTTGACCACGTCAAACTCATGTCGGACATCAATACCCCTCTGGGCGAGTTTCGAAAGGCCCAGCCCGGCGTGATGCAAGGATTCTCGGCCATGGCCCAGGCGGCCCTCGCACCCGGCGCCCTCGATGCCAAAACCAAAGAGCTGATTGCCATGGCCATTGGGGTCACCCAGCGATGCTCGGGCTGTATCGGCTTTCACATGAAGGCCCTCCATAAACTCGGCGCCACTCGGCAGGAGGTCGAGGAGATGTTGGCGATTTGTGTCTACATGGGCGGTGGGCCTGCCCTGATGTATGCCGGTGAAGCCTTGGCGGCGTTTGATGAATTGAAGGGCTGATAGAAGCACCATCGATTTTTAGATAGTCTTCGACCAGTTCACATTTGGGAGCTGGTCCAGAATGTTTTGTAAGCGTACGCTGGGTCGACTGACACGGGCTCTCGTCGGTCTGATGACGGTCGCGGTCGTTTGGCTCTCGCCGGTCGGGGCTGCTGAGGGCTCCAAACCACACACCATCTTGGTGGGCATCGATGGTTTTCGGGCCGATTATCTGTCGCGTGGTCACACCCCAACCCTTGCTCAGCTGGCCCGCCAGGGTGCCACAGCCAGTGGGCTGACGCCGGTCTTTCCGACGGTCACTTTTCCAAATCACGTCAGCTTGGTGACAGGTCGACGGCCTGTTAGACACGGCATTTTGAACAACACCATGTGGGATCCTGCGATTGCAGATCAGGTGTTTCGGTTGCGGGATCGACAAGCGGTGACCAACCCGGCCTGGTGGTCAGATTCAGAGCCCATCTGGGTGACGGCAGCGAAGCAGGGGCGCATCAGTTCCACCTTGTTTTGGCCAGGCAGCGAGGTACCCATTCAGGGGATTCAACCGAGAGATTGGCTGCCTTATCAGCACAGCATGAGCTCAAGTGCTCGCGTGAAACAATTGCTCAACTGGTTGACCGACGTTCGTCCAGATCGACCACAGGCTGATTTTGCAACGCTCTACTTCTCTGAAGTCGATTCAGAGGGCCATGCCCATGGACCGGACAGTCCAGCGGTGAACCAGGCCATGGCCAGGGTGGATGCAGCGCTGGCCCAACTGATGGATGGATTGAAGGCTGCGGGTCTGTGGTCCCGGACCAGCTTGGTGATTGCCGCCGACCATGGCATGACCTTTGTGCCAGCCGAGCATCGCATTGAGGTCGGCTCCATTGCAAAACAGTTTCCTGGGGTGGTCTGGCACTGGACCGGACCGACTGCAGGACTAAGCCTGGCCGATCAGTCCGAGCCGGCCGTGTTGCAGGCCTTGGCCAAGATCCCCCGGCTCACCTGTTGGCCCAAACATGGTGTGCCACAGCGCCTTGGATCCATGAACCATCGCAGAGCCCCCGATGTCATCTGTCTGGCGGACAGTGGCTGGAAAGTGACAGATCGCCTGCTCAGTTTTCCGATTCCAGGGCAGCATGGTTTTGATCCGGACCATGAGGAGATGCAGGGGCTCTTTATCGCCGTTGGCCCAGACATCAGGAGGCGCCAGTTGGGCCGAGTCAGCAATCTGGAGGTCTATCCCTTGCTCTGTGCGCTGCTGGGCATTCAGCCGGCGGCCAACGAGGCCAGTGGCACCCTCGTAGACCAGTTATTGCAGCAACCGGTGTCTAGGTCTAGAAGACAGTGATGATGGTCAGACCGGCGAGCATGAGCAGCGCGCCTGATAGCCGACGTCTCAGGTCGGTCTCGCCCAGGAACAAGGCCCCCAACAAAATGGCAAATAAGATGCTGCTCTCTCTGAGTGGGGCGACCAGGCTGAGTGGGGCCAGCGTCATGGCGTAGAGGACCATCTGGTAGGCCAGGGGCGACAAGACACCGATCACCAAAATCCAGCGCCAGTCTCGCTGAACCCAGCCGAGCATCAGGTGACGATCTCTGATCATCCAGGGGATGCAGAGTGCAGCGCGAACCAACAACTGCCCCCAATAAAAGCCAACCACCGGCAGAGCCCAGGCTTTGACTGATTGCTGGTCCCAGACGGTGTAAGCAGCAATGGTCAGCCCGCAGAGCAGGGCCAGGCCGATGCCTTTGGACCAGTCGGCTGAGCGTAATGATTTTGCAGTCGAGAATCCGACGGTGAGCGAGCCAGCGATGATGGCCAATGCCCCGATCAGTTCCATGAGGCTCGGACGCTCGCCGAGAACCAGAATCGCAAAGATGGCTGACAACAAAGGCCCTGTGGCCCTCGCGATGGGATAGGCCACGCCAAGGTCGCCCCGCCCATAGGCGCTTGTCAGGAGCCAGAAGTAGACAATGTGAAGAGCAGCACTGCCGAACATGGCCAACCAGGCCAGTGGATATAAAAAAATCGCTTCGTCGACGACCAGCAGTGCTAGTGGCAACCAGATGACGGTCTCGACGACAGACATGAGGCCAATGAAACCAAGTCTCGGCTGGCCGATTCGCTTGAGAGCAAGATTCCAGCAAGCATGGCAGAGGGCCGC
>JBEDMQ010000027.1:0-2915 GCA_041171045.1 Pseudomonadota bacterium | reverse complement strand
AGGCCCAGTTGCTCTCGGATCACCCATAGCAAGGGTGTACTCGGATCAACATCGACGTTTCGCGACTTGCCATTGACGTTTAACTTTGCCATGCCCATCTCCTGTCAGAAAGTATTCTTTTGACTGCATCACCACAGTCAGCGCCACCTGATCTTAAGGTGGAACGCAGGGAATCCAACTGGGGTTTTACTCTATGCGGAAAGGGTTTGGGGGTGATCGGGCCAGACCAGTCTGTGGCCTGTGGCCATGGCAAAGTTTTCAATGTCCTCCAGGCTGTCGATGTCGGTTCGGTAACGATTGTCTTGACACTCCAAACGAAAAACCCTTTCAGGGTATCGAAGTTGCCAGTCCTTGCAGCCAAACTGGTCTCCACTGGCCAGAATGTCCCGACGGACCGATGCATCAAAAACCACAGGGTTTCCGGGTAATCCCTGGTGTGTGGGTACCAGGACAGAGTACCGCGGTTGATTGGCCTTGAAGTGTTTGAGCAGGTCGCGGATGTCTTGGTCTTCGATCAGGGGCTGGTCCGCAAGCGCCACGACAATGGTGTCGATTTGTGATGGAAGGTGATGGAGCCCAAGCCGCACGGAACTGGTCTGACCCCTGGCTGGCTCGGGGTTTAGAACGAAGTCGACTGGTAAGTCCGCGATGTCCTGGCCGATCCGGTCTTTGTAGCATCCCAACACAACAACCGGCCTCTCAATGCCCACCCTGAGCAGCGCCAGGATCTGGCGTCTGATTAGCGAGACGCCCTGCAGGCGCAGAAGACACTTGGGTCGCCCACCCAACCTGCTACCCGCGCCTGCGGCCAGTACGAGGCCCCCAACTCGCTGGGTGGCCTGCTCAGTGGCCTGCTCAGTGGACTGCTCAGTGGACTGCTCAGTGGCCTGAGTCATGCGGCCGTCGACTTTGCATGGGCGACCTCTACGTCCTTCGGTAGTCGAACATTGTTTTTGACTGCCAAGACCTCGGCCATGACACTCACTGCGATTTCGGCCGGTGTCTTGCTGCCGATGTACAGGCCAATTGGGCCGCGGAGGTGTTTAAGGCTCTCAGTGGTGTGGCCGAAGTGCTCGATGAGCCGTTCGCGTCTGCGTTGATTGTTCAGACGCGAGCCAATCGCACCGACATAAAAGGCCTGTGAGCCCAAGGCTTCTAGTAAGGCAAGGTCGTCTAGTTTTGGGTCGTGAGTGAGCGCAATGACGCAGCTGCGAGAGTCGGGTTTAAAGGATTTGACGACGTCATCTGGCCACTCGGTGAGCAGCGGGACATCAGCCAGCTTCCATCCGAATCGATACTCGGATCTTGGATCGCAGACGGTTACCTGGAATCCCGAGAATGTGGCCATGGTGGCGAGGTATTCCGCGAGTTGACCGGCGCCGATCAGCAGCATGCGATAGGCCGGACCGAAACTGTTGAGCATCTCATGGCCATCGATCCTCAACTCGCTTGGGACGTCCGCATGCTCCAGGCTAGCTTCTCCGGACTCTAGGCAGAGTCTTCTGCGCACCAGTTCCCCAGACTCAAGCCGCTGGACGAGATGTCCAAGACCCTCTGCATCAGGATTGAACTCCAGGACCAACTCCAGCGTTCCCCCACAGGGCAGCCCAAACCGATGGGCCTCATCCGCTGAGATCCCGTAAACGACTTTCTGGGGAGAACGGTCGGGAATGATCACAGCTTTGTCTGACAACTGTTCTGAAAGGCGTGCTCGACTGAACTTTTTAATGAGGTCGTCCTCGATACAGCCTCCAGAGACACTGCCGACCACCTCTCCGGTCTCTCTTAAGGCCATGATTGAACCGACCGGGCGTGGAGAAGACCCCCACGTTCGGGCAACGGTCGCGAGCAGGGCTCTGTGACCTTTTTGTCGCCAGTCACAGATGGTTTTAAGCACGATTAGGTCTAGGTTTTCCATAGCGGCCTAATGTACCTTAGGCATCAAACTGGAGAAATTGATCATCGCCCAAACCAGCGCCATAGCAGCAGGCAGGCACTGAAAGCGCAGGCCCCTGAGAACCCAAAGGCCACCCCAGGGCTTAGGCTCTCGTAGAGAACGCCAAATACGATGGAGGCCGGCAACAAGGCCAAGCCAACGACCATGTTGAACCAGCCAAAGGCCGTGCCGCGTCGGTCATCGGGTGCTAGATCCGCCACCATGGCCTTCTCGACCCCTTCGGTGGCGGCTACAAAAACGCCATACAGAATGAACAAGATGGCCAGCAGACCCGTGCTCTGGCCCATAAAGCCCAGCGCCAGGTAAACCACGCCAAAGGCCGTATAGCCCACCAGCAGCATGGGGAGTCGGCCAACCCGATCAGACAGCGAGGCCAGAGGGGTGGATAACAAGGCTGCCACCAGCGAGACCAGTGCCCACAGAAGGGGTATGAGAGGCTCTGGCACGCCCAGCTCTTTGGCCCTCAGCAGCAGAAAAATATTGGATGCATTCCCGACACTAAAAAGACCGACCACGATTAAAAACCGTTGCAACGGAAGGGGCAGTTGGCGATAACGCCAGTCAATCGATAGGGGAACTGGCTTGGCCTGTTCGGCCAGTGTCGCTTCGGGCAGGATCAGGACCAAGCCAATACAGATCATGGCTGGAACAATGGCCAGCAGGAAAATGTTCTCGTATGAGACCTGCGCCTGCAGCAGCAAAAACGCCAAGATGGGGCCCAGCACTGCTCCGCCGTTGTCCATGGTCCGATGAAAGCCAAAGGCCAGCCCATGCTGCCGGCGATCAACCGATGCGGCCAAGAGCGCATCTCTGGGAGAACTCCTCAAGCCCTTACCTATTCGGTCTGCCAATCGAATGCCGATCACCATGGTCCAACTGGTGGCCAGGATGGTCAGCGGTCGACTGATACTGGCCATTCCATATCCCACCAGCAACCATGGTTTGATGCGACTGAGTT
>JBEDMQ010000026.1:0-17657 GCA_041171045.1 Pseudomonadota bacterium | reverse complement strand
CTTCTGGAACCTCTTTGTCATTGTCATCACGATCATCAGCATCCTGGCCTGCGGGGTCTTTCTCTACTTCTTGTCCCGCACCAAGATCCAGATCAAAGACGGCAAGGTCGATACCACGGGTCACACCTGGGATGAGAACCTGCAGGAATTCAACAACCCCCTGCCCCGTTGGTGGATGATCCTCTTTTATCTAACCATCGTTTTTGGCTTTGGCTATCTGGCCCTCTTCCCTGGATTGGGCAACGTCAAAGGCATTCTGGGCTGGAGCTCGACTGGCGAATACAACAAGGAAGTCGCCAAAGCCCACGAGACCTACGGCCCCATCTACGCCAAATACGCAGCCACCGCGATCGAAGAGATCTCCAAGGACCCGGCTGCCATGGCCATCGGTCAGCGCATCTACGTCAACAACTGTGCCCAGTGCCACGGCACTGATGCTCGGGGCGGCAAGGGCTTTCCCAACCTGGCCGATAAAGACTGGCTCTACGGTGGTGATGGTGCCTCGATCAAGACCACCCTGCTCGAGGGCCGCAACGGCATGATGCCCCCGATGGCCGATGCGGTCGGCGGCCCAGCCGGTGTTGAAAACGTGGCCAACTACGTGCTGAGCCTGTCCGGCAGCGCCCACGACTCGGTCAAGGCGGCAGCAGGCAAAGAGCTCTTTGCAGCCTGTGCGGCTTGCCACGGCGCAGATGGCAAGGGCATGACGGCCATGGGAGCGCCCAACCTCACCGACAAGATCTGGCTCTACGGCGGCACCGTGGCCACCATCAGCGAGACCATCAACAAGGGCCGTGCTGGCGTCATGCCCGCCTGGAAGGACATCCTTGGCGAAGAGAAAGTCCATCTGGTCTCGGCCTACGTCTACAGCCTGTCCAACAAATAAATGGCACAAGGACCCGCGGAGCCAACCGCCCAAACAAACGAATCACCAGTCGTAGAGCAGACCGTTCTGCTCTACGCCGCGGGCAAGAAGATATACGCCCGCAGCATCGCGGGTCATTTCAACAACTGGCGCTGGGCCTTTGTCTTCCTGACCCAGGCGCTCTACTACATCACGCCATGGCTGACCTGGAAGGACCGTCCAGCGGTCTTGTTTGATCTAGAGGCACGACGGTTTTACATCTTTGACCTGATCCTGGTG
Organism: Pseudomonadota bacterium; assembly: GCA_041171045.1. Lineage (GTDB taxonomy): Bacteria > Pseudomonadota > Gammaproteobacteria > Burkholderiales > Burkholderiaceae_A > Hahnella. The sequence continues at coordinate 16,513 of JBEDMQ010000026.1, read as the reverse complement.
CCCCAGGACTTTATCTACCTGACGGCCCTGTTGCTTCTGTCGGCCTTTGGACTCTTTCTATTTACCGCCGTGGCCGGCCGACTCTTCTGCGGCTATGCCTGTCCCCAGACGGTCTACACCAGCATCTTCATGCAGATCGAGCGCTGGATTGAAGGTGATAGACATGTCCGCATTCGTCACGACAAGGAGTGGTCACTGGCCAAGCGCATGCCGCGCAAGCTGCTCAAATGGCTGGCCTGGGCTGCCATTGCCCTGTGGACCGGCTTTACCTTTGCAGGCTATTTCACACCCATTCGTGACCTGGCCGCTGGCGTGGTGGGTGCTGGCATTAGCCTGGGCTTTTGGCAATGGTTCTGGATGCTGTTCTACAGCTTCTTCACCATGATGCAGGCCGGCTTCATGCGCGAGCAGGTCTGCAAATACATGTGCCCCTACGCCCGCTTCCAGAGTGCCATGTTCGACCGCGACACCCTGATCGTCAGCTACGACACCGCCCGTGGCGACCCACGCGGCAAGCGGGCCAAGCACGAGGACTACAAGGCCGCAGGCAAGGGTGACTGCATTGACTGCGGCGTCTGCGTCGAAGTCTGCCCCACCGGCATCGATATTCGCGATGGTCTGCAGTACGAGTGCATTGGCTGTGGCCTCTGCGCCGACGCCTGCAACAGCATCATGGACAAGATGCAATACCCCAGGGGTCTGGTGCGTTACACCTCGATCAACGCCCTAGAACGCAACTACACGGCCGCCGAGGTCAAAAGACATTTCTTCAGGCCCCGCGTCCTGATTTACAGCACCATCTTGCTGATCATCACCGTGGCAGTGCTGACCTCCCTCTTCATGCGCACCCCCCTCAAGGTCAACGTCATTCGTGATCGCGGTGCCCTGGCTCGCGAGGTCGAGGGCGCCTTCATTGAGAACACCTATCGGCTGCAGATCAACAATACCGGCAACCATGCCCATGTGTTCCTGATCAAGCCCGTTGGCAAAGAAGGCCTCGAGAACCTGAAGGCCCTCGGTGACGTCAAGGTCGATGTCGCTGGCGGTGCCGTCAAGACCGCCATCATCAGCGTGCAGATGCCGATTGACCAGGCCAATGCTCTCACCAAAGGCTCTCACCCCATTCAGATTCAGGTGCAGTCTCTCGATCAGCCCGACTTGAAGGTCAGCGAAAAGGCTGTCTTCTTTACGCCTCGCTAGTCCTGAGCCAAGCCAAGCATATGAGTCAATTCGACCCCACTCAAAAAGAAATTTGGTGGAAACAGCCCTGGCCCTGGATTATCTTGGCCATGCTGGGCAGCGTCGTGGTCGCCAGCATGGTGACCATCTTCATCGCAGTCAAAACCCAAGACTCACTGGTCGACTCTGATTACACCAAGGCAGGCAAGTCCATCAACCTGCGCCTGGAGAAAGACCAAAAGGCTGAACGCCTGGGCATCAACATTCGTCTGGTGGCCAAGGCCTCACCGGATGGTTACAGCCTGATCACAGCCAGCTACAAGGCGGCCGACTCGGCTGCAGGCCAGCCCAAATTTCTAAGGCTTAACCTGTCGCACCCCACCCTGGCCAATCGAGATGTCTCCATCGCGCTAATTCTGAGAGAGACGGGTGATTACAGGGCACAGGTCACTGACCTGATGTCAGCCCATTGGCACTACAGCATTGAAGATCCTGATGCACAATGGCGAGTAAAAGGACGCTTGGAAAACTGATATGACGTCCAAAGGAGACCCAGCCATGAACCAGTCCATCGACCTCATCGAAGGCGTCCGTGACGTCCGTCAGACCCCCTGCATGGCTCGTGCGGCCATGAGCATTGCCTGGCCCTCGTTTCTAGCGGCTGCAGCCCTCACAGGCCTTTTCTTCTCGTCCGTAGACCCCAACGAGCTGATCATTTTTGGTGAGCATGTCGATATCGGTCGACGGGAGGCCTACGGCCTGGGCTTCATGGTCTTCTGGGGATTTTCGGCCTTGGCCAGTGGCATGACCTATCTGTTGGCCAGACCACCGAAGTCAGACCTGATCTGCGGATCTTCTTCGAGCGACAACTCCTGAATCTTTCGGGTAATCGTGTTGCGGCCCACCCCCAATAGACTGGCGGCCTCTAGGCGTTTGCCCCTGGTTTTTTCAAGGGCGGTGCCGTAGACCACCCGTTCAAACTCGCCCGATAGTCGATCAAACAACTGGCCGTCTTGCTGGCCGGCGCGAATGGCGGAGACCAACTCGGACCGCAACAACTCCCGCCAATCACCGCCGCCCGCGACCCCCTGGGCAGCTGCTGGCTGCTGAGAGGCACTCGGTACGGCTGTACCCAGACTACCCTGGGTCAGCTGCAGCCCGGGAGTGCTGTGCGCACCATGTGCGCCGTTTGGGGCAGTCGTCGCGGAGACACCATGGCCAGCCACTCCCGAAGTGCCAGCCAGACCTCTGAACTCCGGAGGCAGGTCGGCCAGGGCCACCTGGTGACTCGGCGCCATCACGGTGATCCAGTGGCAGAGGTTTTCCAATTGGCGGACGTTACCGGGAAACGGGTGCTGCTGGACCACTTCCATGGCCTCGGCTGAGAGCTGCTTGGGCTCGACCGACAGGCTCTTGGCCGAGCGCATGAGGAAGTGTTGAACCAACCCAGGAATGTCTTCGCGGCGCTCTCGAAGGGCTGGCAGGCGCAGACGAATCACGTTCAGGCGATGAAACAGATCCTCTCGGAACTTGCCCTCGGCCACCCGTTGCTCCAGATTCTGGTGGGTGGCGGCAATGACCCGTACGTTGGCCTTGAGGGCCTGCTGACCACCAACCCGGTAGTACTGACCATCGGACAGTACTCGTAAGAGTCGAGTCTGCAGATCCAGAGGCATGTCGCCGATCTCATCGAGGAACAGGGTCCCACCATCGGCCTGCTCGAATCGACCCTTGCGGGTCGCCTGGGCGCCGGTAAACGAGCCGCGCTCGTGGCCGAAGAGCTCGGACTCCAACAAGTCATGCGGAATGGCCGCCGTGTTCAGGGCCACAAAGGGCTTGTCGGCTCGCGGGCTATGGCGATGCAGGGCATTGGCCACCAACTCTTTTCCGGATCCCGACTCGCCGGTGATCAAGACCGTGGCCGATGACTGAGAGAGGCGGCCAATGGCGCGGAAGACCTCCTGCATGGCGGGTGCCTGACCCAACATCTCCAAGGGCACTTCGACCGCTACAGGTCGGTCTGCCCCATCACCCGCAGACTCCTTAACCGCGCGCTGGATCAAGGCGGTTGCCTCATCGATGTCAAAGGGCTTGGGCAGGTACTCAAAGGCGCCACCCTGAAAGGCATTGACGGCACTGTCCAGATCACTGAAACCGGTCATGATGATCACAGGCAGGTCTGGCAGTCGAGCCTTCACCTTCTCCAGCAGCTCCAGGCCGGAGTCACCTGGCATGCGAATGTCAGACACCAACACCTGGGGCGTGTCGTCCTGCAGAGCGCGCATGGCGTCGTTGGCCGATTCGAAGAGTCTCACGGGCAAATGGGCCCGGCTCAGTGCCTTCTCAAGAACCCATCGTATCGATGCATCGTCGTCGACTACCCAGACTGGCTTCATTCAACAATCCTTTCGCGCTTAGAGGCGCATGGGGTCACCAATTGGCAACAAGATCTGAAACGACGTTCCACTGCTGTCGGACTTGCAATCAATGGCACCCCCATGCTGGTGCACGATGGTCTGAGCAATAGTCAGGCCAAGTCCGTGACCTTTTGGATTGCCAGACACCAAGGGATAGAAAATTTCGTCTCGAATGGCCTGAGGGATGCCAGGGCCGTTGTCGGTGATGCTCAGGGCCAAGGCCAATCGATAGCGTTGCCGGTGAAGCGTCACCTGTCGGGCTGCACGGGTTCTGAGGATGACCTCACCAGTCTGGTGCGATCGTGCCGGATCCGTGATGGCCTGGGCCGCGTTTCGCACAATGTTGAGGACCAACTGAATGAGCTGTTCCTGGTCGGCCTGCACCTCCGGCAGGCTGATGTCGTAATCCCGACGAATGGTGAGCCCCTGGGTAAATTCAGAGAGCACCAGGGTGCGGACATGCTCGAGTACCTCGTGAACATTGACTGCTGAGCGGGTGAGTCGACAGCGAACCGGTGCCAGCATGCGATCGACCAAACCCTGCAGTCGATCTGACTCCTTGATGATGATCTGGGTGTACTCCCTCAACTCGTCGGTCGGCAGTTCGGCATTGAGCAATTGCGCCGCCCCACGAATGCCCCCCAGCGGGTTCTTGACCTCATGGCCCAGGTTGCGCAGCAGCGACTGGTTCATTTGTTGGAGCACCGCCTGGCGCTCCTCGCGGTCAATTCGGATTAAGGCATCGTTATCCCGCAGCTCAATCGAGGCCAGCAGACCGGGCTCGTCCAGACCCAGGACGGTGGTCTCCAGCGGCTCGTCATCGGACTCTGAGTTGGCGGTGCGCCAGACGACTTGCATGCGCCGAACGGTCAGGCTTCTCTCCTGGGCATCCCGCAGCACCTGGTCAACCTCACTGGGGTTGGCCAACAAATCCCTTAGATGCTGGCCCACCAGAACCTGAGCAGACTGTCCCAACAAGGCTTCAGCCGCTGCATTGACGCGCGAGACACGACCATCGGTTGCAATTAGCAAGACGGCCGTGGTCAGCAGGTCAAAGGGATGGGGTTCGCGCATAAATAAAAAAGGGGGCGATTGCTCGCCCCCTTCGTTGGTCTACAGAGCCAGACGTCGAAGGCTGGCGAGCAGATCAGCTGCCTTACAGTGAGTAGTACATGTCGAACTCAACCGGATGGGTGGTCATGCGGAAACGCGTGACCTCTTCCATCTTGAGGTTGATGTAGGCATCGATCATGCCGTCAGAGAAGACACCGCCACGGGTCAGGAACTCGCGATCCTTGTCGAGGCACTCCAGCGCCTGGTCCAGCGAGGAGCAGACGGTTGGGATCTTGGCATCTTCCTCGGGTGGCAAGTCATACAGGTTCTTGCTAGCAGCCTCACCCGGGTGGATCTTGTTCATGACACCGTCCAGACCAGCCATCAGCAGAGCCGAGAAGGCCAGATAGGGGTTGGCCGAAGGATCGGGGAAGCGAGCCTCGATGCGGCGAGCCTTGGGGCTGGCCACGTGAGGAATACGGATCGAAGCCGAGCGGTTGCGGGAGGAGTAAGCCAGTTTGACCGGCGCCTCGAAGCCAGGCACCAGACGCTTGTAGGAGTTGGTGCCCGGGTTGGTGATGGCATTCAGGGCACGGGCGTGCTTGATCACACCACCGATGTAGTACAGGGCGAACTCGGACAGGCCGGCGTAGCCGTTGCCCGCGAACAGGTTCTGGCCGTCTTTCCAGACCGACTGGTGAACGTGCATGCCAGAGCCGTTGTCACCAACCAGGGGCTTGGGCATGAAGGTCGCGGTCTTGCCGTAGCTGGCTGACACGTTGTGCACGACGTACTTCAGGATCTGGGTCCAGTCAGCACGCTGAACCAGGGTGGAGAATTTGGTACCAATCTCGCACTGACCGGCACCAGCCACCTCGTGGTGGTGGACCTCGACGGGCACGCCCATCTGCTCGAGAATCAGGCACATCTCTGAACGGATGTCTTGGAACGAGTCGACAGGTGGAACGGGGAAGTAGCCACCCTTGACGGCAGGACGGTGGCCCAGGTTGCCACCCTCGTAGTCGGTATTGGTGGACCAGCTGGCTTCCTCGGACTTGATCTTGACGCCGCTGCCAGACATGTCAGCAAACCAGGTCACGCCATCAAAAATGAAGAACTCAGGCTCGGGACCAAAGTAGGCGGTATCGCCCAGCCCGGAGGACTTGAGAAACGCCTCGGCGCGCTTGGCGATGGAACGGGGATCCAGATCGTATCCCTTGCCATCGGAGGGCTCGATGACGTCGCAGGTGAGGATCAGGGTGGATTCCTCGCGGAACGGGTCCATCACTGCGGTCGAGGGATCGGGCATCAGCAGCATGTCAGAGGCTTCAATGCCCTTCCAGCCAGCAATCGAGGAACCGTCAAAGGCATGACCCGATTCAAACTTGTCTTCATCTACCTGGTGGTGAGGCACCGATACGTGCTGCTCTTTGCCACGGGTGTCCGTGAAACGGAAGTCGACGAATTTGACCTCGTTGTCCGAGATCATTTTCAAGACGTCTTTGGGTGTAGCCATCGCTAAGCTCTCCTGATCGCAAAAATGGGTAAATCGATGAATTGAAGGTACAGCTCTAGAAATGCATGAAACATGCCAACCAATAAACGACCATTTAGCGCGCAGTCTGCGCCAGCGCAAGGCCCATTATGCACTTTTATCGTGCTTTATGCACCAACATAGTGAATAAAGATCTCTATTGGTGCAAAAACAGGCCCTGAAGATCGTTGAGGAAATCCAGCCCTTTGGCGGAGGGACGCCAGCATGATACATCCGCTAGCAAAAGCCCTTTGGCCTGCGCCTGCTCGAGGCCAGGCAGTACGGTCTCCAGGGGCAGGCCGGTCCTCTCTCGGTAGAGGGCGGGCGAAAATCCCTCCACCAGCCGCAGACCATTGAGCATGAACTCGAAGGGCAGCTCATCGGGTTCGACGGTCACTTGTCGTCGATGAGACCCATCTGCTCTCAAGACGGCATCCATGTAATCCTGCGGTCGACGCAGACAGTTGTGTCGACTCACCACCAACCCTGCCTCGCTCGCGGACCAGTTGGCTGAGCGGCTGGCGGAGTGGCTAGCTGAGTGACTGCGCCGGGCCTCGGCAGAGGCATCGTCATGGGCGCTCAGCTTGCTGTGTGCTCCCGCTCCGATCCCCAGGTAGTCGCCGAACTGCCAGTAGTTCAGGTTGTGCGCACATCGCTGGCCAGGCTTGGCGTAGGCCGATACCTCGTAACGTTCAAGGCCTGCCTGCGAGAGTTGGTTCATCAGGGCCAGCTGCATGTCGTAGATCAGATCCTCATCCGGCAGCACAGGTGGCTTGTTTGCAAAGACCGTGTTGGGTTCGATGGTGAGTTGATAGAGGGACAGGTGTCCCACGCCGAGCGAGAGTCCCGTTGCCAGGTCATCACAGGCCATCTGCAAGGTCTGCCCCGGCAGGCCGTACATCAGGTCTAGGTTGACCCGATCAAAGACCCTGGTGGCCTGGGTCACCGCAGCGAGAGCCTGGTCTGCCGAATGAACCCGGCCCAACGCCACCAAGCTCCCCGGATCAAAAGACTGCACCCCAACCGACAACCGGTTAACCCCGGCCTGACGATAGCCCAGCCAATCGCCCTGATCGCGCCCAGCCCCTGGGTTGGCCTCCATGGTCACTTCAAGACCCGCCAGCCAGGGCAGCCGTGCTCGACAGCCAGCCAACAATTGGTCAATGGCCTGGGGAGAGAAGACATTCGGCGTCCCGCCCCCGATAAACACCGCAGAGATGCTGCGACCCCAGAGCAGGGGCAAGGCCTGCTCCAGATCGGCCAAGAGTGCCTGGATGTATCGCTGCTCAGCGCTGATCAGGTCGAGTCCGTCGCGCGCCAGGCCATCGAGCCCATGGGAATTGAAGTCACAGTAGGGACACTTCTGCACACACCAAGGCAGGTGGATGTAAAGGGTCAGGCTACCGGTCAAGGTCAGACCTCAGACGCCGGTGCGCAGAGCGCCAACACCATCCGAGCGCAACTGATCCATCAACTGGGCAAAAGCCTTGGCACGGTGGGAGCGGGCGTCTTTTTGTTCAGCCGTCATCTCGGCTGCCGTGAGACCCAACTCCGTGTCAAGAAACACTGGGTCGTAGCCAAAGCCCTGCTCGCCCCTGGCCGCATCAGCCACCTGACCATGCCAACGACCCACGGCAATCACAGGGTCGGGATCATGGTCATGGCGGACCAAGACCAGGCAGCAGACAAAGTGCGCGGTGCGCCCACTGGCCTCGGTTCGACGCAACTCATCAAGAAGGCCCTGACAGCCATGGGCTTTGAGGTAACGCGCCGACTGGACCCCTGGTGCACCGCCCAAGGCATCGACCACCAGGCCGGAGTCATCGGCCAAGGCCGGCAGGCCGGTGACCCTGGCTGCATGCCGTGCCTTGCGAAGCCCATTCTCAACGAAGGTCTCAAAGGGCTCGTCGATCGGCTCGACACCCAAGGAAGACTGCAAGACCACGTCCAGCGAGGACCAGGCCGTCGACGCCCCACGAAACAGGCGAACAAACTCCCGGGCTTTGCCAGCATTGCTGGATGCGAGTACCCAACGCATGGGCCTTAGCCTTTTAGAGTCGCCTGCAACTGCTCGGGCTTTTGCATGAGCTCAGCCTGCAGGGCATGCAGACGACGCAGACCCGACTCACCCAGTGCCAGCATGGCATCGAGCTCCGCGCGGCTGAAGGCCTCGCCCTCTGCGGTGCCCTGAAGCTCGATCAATCCACCCGAGGCGGTCATGGCGATGTTCATGTCGGTGTCACAGCCAGAGTCTTCTATGTAATCCAAATCCAGCAGCGCACGGCCAGCCACCAGCCCAACCGAGACCGCCGCAACGCGGTCCTTGAGCGCGGCGCGAATTTGCTGAGCCGCTGCCGCATCGGTCTGCCGCGAGGCCAAGGTCTCCAGGGCATCAAATACAGCCAGGCAGGCCCCAGTCACGCTTGCAGTGCGCGTGCCGCCATCGGCCTGCAGCACATCGCAGTCGACCGTGATGGTGCGTTCGCCGAGGGCCTGCAGGTCCACGACCGCACGCAGACACCGGCCGATCAGCCGCTGGATCTCCATGGTCCGTCCGCCCTGCTTGCCCTTGGCCGCCTCGCGGTCGCTGCGGGTGTGGGTGGACCTTGGCAGCATGCCGTACTCCGCCGTTACCCAGCCCTGCCCTTTGCCCTTCAAGAAACCGGGGACCCGATCCTCAACCGACGCACAGCACAGCACCTTGGTCTGACCAAAACTCACCAAGACCGATCCCTCTGCGTGACAGGTATACCGCCGCTGAAGGCTGACCTGCCGCAATTGATCATCCCTGCGCGGGCTGCCCTGGCCGGCCTGCGGGCCATCGCCCGCGCAGCGGTTCTGGGGAAATGTGCTGCTGTCCTGACTGTTCAAGAAAACTCTCCTTGCTTCATAACGAGTGACTGACTGCAGACCTTACAATACCTGCACCATGAACACGATCAGCATGACCGGCTTTGGTGCCGCCAGCCAACCGACTGCACTGGGGCTCTTGCAGATCGACATCAAGAGCGTCAACAGCCGCTTCTTCGAGTTCAACGCTCGACTGCCGGAGGAGTGCCGAAGCCTGGAGGCAGGCCTTCGCGACTCTCTCGCACGGGCGGTGACCCGAGGCAAGGTGGAGCTCCGGATCTACCTGTCGCGAGACCAGGCGCCGCAGCAGGCCGCTCCCAGCATTCGGGAGCCTCTGGTCAAGCAGTTGCTGGCCGTGGGCCATCGGGTTCAGACCCTCTCCAACCAGACCGTGGAGCCCTGGCGCATGGTGGACCTGCTGCGCTGGCCAGGCGTGATGGTCGAAACGCCTACGGATCCAGAGGCCTTCGCCCAGGCGGTCAACGGGTGTTTTCAATCCGCGTTGCAGGCTTATCAGGCCTCCAGGCAGCGTGAGGGACAGGCCCTGGGTCAGACCATTCTGGACAAGGCGCAGGCCCTTCAGACACTCTGTGCGAGAGCAGCCGAACAACTGCCAGAGGCCTTGACGGCTCAGACCGATCGTGTGGCCAGCCGGCTTCAAGAAGCCTTTGCCGACCTGGCTGAGGCCGACCGTCAGGCCATGATCGAAGACCGAATTCGGCAGGAGGCCAATGCCGCGGCCATTCGCTCCGATGTCACCGAGGAGCTAGACCGCCTCAAGGCTCATCTGGCTGAAATGGCCCGTGTCATCCACAGCAGCAAGGACAGTAGTCTGGGCAAGCGCCTGGACTTTCTCACGCAGGAGTGTCACCGCGAGGCCAATACCCTGGGCTCCAAATCGCCGGGACTGGCCCTGACGCAGACCGCGATGGAGATGAAACTGCTCATTGAGCAGATCAAAGAACAGGTGCAGAACCTTCAATAATGGCCGGGCGTCTCATCATTCTCTCGGCACCTTCTGGGGCCGGCAAGACCAGCCTGGTCAAGGCCCTGCTCCGAGACAGCAGCCTGCCGCTGCGCCTGTCCATCTCCACCACCACTCGACCACCACGACCTGGTGAAGTCCACGGCCGAGAGTATTTCTTTACCGATGTGCCGACCTTTGAGCAGCGTGTCGCCAAGGGGGAGTTCTTGGAGTGGGCGAGAGTCCACGACAACCTCTACGGAACGGCGGCGGCCGATGTCCAGGCTGCCCTGGATCGACAAGACCAGTTGCTGCTGGAGATCGACTGGCAGGGCGCGGCACAGATCAGGGCCCGTTTCGCACCCCAGCAGCTGATGAGCATTTTTATCCTGCCGCCCTCTCTGGCCGAGTTACGCCGCCGACTGGAGAGTCGAGGCCAGGACAGCCAGGCGGTGATCGATCGGCGAGTGGCTGCTGCTGAGGCCGAGATGGCCCACGCCAATGAATTCGATCATGTTATTATGAATCAAGACTTTAGCGTGGCTTTGGCCGAGCTCAAGCGACTCATCTGCCACCACGACAGCCCCACCCAATCGGAGTAAAGACCACCATGGCCCGTATCACCGTCGAAGACTGCCTGCATCAGATCAACAACCGCTTTGAGTTGGCCCTGGCCGCCACCTACCGCGCCCGCCAACTGGCCCAGGGTGCAACGCCCAAGGTGCCCGACCAGAAGGACAAGCCCACGGTCACGGCCCTGCGCGAAGTCGCCGCCGGTCAGGTTGGTCGTGAAATGCTGCGCAAGGTGCCCATCTAAGCCAGCCAGCACAGCATGGGCGACCACTCTCTTCGTTCGCCTGTTGTGATCTCCCCGCGTGAGTTACTCGCGCGGGCGCAGTACCTGAGCAAGTCCGATCAGAAGCGCCTCACCGAGGCCTTTCACTTCAGCGACGCTGCCCACCTTGGCCAGACCCGGCAATCGGGTGAGCCCTACATCACCCATCCACTAGCAGTAGCCGAGGTCTGCACCGACTGGCAGCTCGATGCCGATGCCCTCATGGCTGCCCTGCTGCACGACACCGTCGAAGACTGCGGTGTGACGCGACAAGAGATCGCTGAAAAATTTGGCACCACCGTCTCGGCCCTGGTCGACGGTCTGACCAAACTCGATAAGATCGAATTCAAGAACCGAGAGCATGCGCAGGCGGAAAACTTTCGCAAGATGCTGCTGGCCATGTCAGATGACGTACGGGTCATTCTGATCAAGCTGGCCGACCGGCTCCACAACATGCGAACCCTGGGCGTGGTCTCTGCCGAGAAGCGACAACGCATTGCCCGGGAGACACTGGACATCTACGCGCCCATTGCACACCGATTGGGCCTGAACGAGGTCTTTCGGGACTTTGAGGATTTGTGTTTTGCTGGCCTCTATCCAGATCGCTTTCGGATTCTGAGCCAAGCCCTTCATGCGGCCCGTGGCAACCGTCGAGAGATTGTCAGCCGACTGGAAAACACCATTCGTGAACACCTGCCCCGATTCAACATCAAGGCCCAGGTCACAGGACGCGAAAAGAGTGTCTTCTCCATCTACCAAAAGATGAAGGAGAAACGGCTGAGCTTTGCCGAGGTCTTGGACATCTATGGTTTTCGGGTCTTGGTCGACAGCCCTTCAGACTGCTATCTGGCCCTCGGAGCGCTGCACGCCCTGTTCAAGCCAGCACCAGGCAAGTTCAAAGACTACATCGCCCTGCCCAAGTCCAATGGCTATCAGTCTCTGCACACAGTGGTGGTGGGTCCCCAAGGAACACCCCTGGAGTTTCAGATTCGAACCCACCAGATGCACCAGGTGGCGGAGGCTGGCGTTGCAGCCCACTGGCTCTACAAAGAGTCAGACCATGCCTCAGCCTCTCCACTGCAGCGCAAGGCGCACGAGTGGATGAAGTCCCTGCTATCGGTCCAGACCAAAGACCCAGGCGACTTTCTTGAGCACGTCAAAATCGATCTCTTCCCGGATGTGGTCTACCTCTTCACCCCCAAGGGTGAGATCAAGGAGCTGCCCCGGGGCGCCACGCCCATCGACTTCGCCTACATGGTTCACACCGACATCGGCAATCGCTGCGTCGCGGCCCTGGTCAATGGCCAGGCCAAACCACTCGATACAGAACTTCGCAATGGCGACGTGGTGCGCATTGAGACTCGCCCAGAGGCCACACCCCACCCAGGATGGCTCGGCTTTGTTCGGACCGCCAAGGCCAGGGCCGAGATTCGCCACAACCTGAAAACCAATACCCAAGAGCGGGCGATTGGCTTTGGTCGGCGCCTGCTGGACAACGCCTTGAGGGCCATCGGATCCACCGGCGTCGAGGATGAACAGTTGAACTGGACCGGACTGTTCCACGAGACCACCGCCAACGACAAAAACGGGGTCTATGAATCGATTGGCCTGGGCCTGACCCTGGCCCACGTCGCCGCGAGACGATTGCTCCCGGCCGACAGCAGTTCGGCTGCCGCTGTTTACACCGGCGCTCTGCAAGCCGAGGCCGGCCTCCAAACCAGCGGCAAGACCCGACAATTGAGCGAAACGGCCCGACAGGCCCTTCGGCTATCCGAGCAACACCTCACCCATCAAGCCGTTGGGATCACCATCAATGGTGCCGAGGGCACTGCCGTTCAGTACGCCCATTGCTGCTATCCCATTGCAGGTGACAATTCAGTGGGCTACATGCGAGGCGGCACGGGCCTGCAAATCCACCGGGCCAGCTGCCCGACGGCCAGGCGTCAGCAGGACAAAGACCCCAGTCGATGGGCCGAGATCAGTTGGGGAGATCCGCTCTACCGAGACTTTGAGACCCACCTGGACATCGAGGTCAGTGACAGCCCTGGTGTGTTGGCCAAAGTGGCCTCCGCCATTTCGGCCAGCGGCGCCAACATTGTCGACATCAGCATCGAGCAGCACGGCACCGGCTTTGCCCGTCTGCGGGTGGCCATCGAGGTCAAACACCGACAGCACCTGGCGGACGTCCTGCGTCGGGTTCGCCGAAATGCAGTGGTCACCAAGGCCAGCCGGATCACCCGAGCCAAAGCCGGCGATCTGCTGGCAGCCCGATCAGCTGCCCGCAATCGTCATTCGGTCTAGCAGAATCGACCCCGTGGTTTTGGTGCCGCGGGTGATCTCATCGCTGCCCACGGCCACCAGACCGGCGTACATGTCCTTAAGATTGCCAGCGATGGTGATCTCTTCGACTGGATGAACAATCTGGCCATTGTCGACCCAGTAGCCAAAGGCCCCACGGGAATAATCCCCGGTCAGGCCATTCACGCCCTGGCCCATCACCTCGGTCACCAGTAGCCCCTTGCCCATGGTCTTGATCAGAGCAGCCAGATCGTCTTTGGGCTTGGTTCGACGACTGCTCAGGCGCAGGTTGTGAGCGCCACCCGCATGACCGGTGGGCTCCATCGATAGCTTGCGGGCTGTGTACATGGACAAAAAGTAGCCCTGCACCACACCGTCGGATACCAGCTTGCGAGGACAGACCGCAAGGCCCTCGTCATCAAAAGGTGCACTGCCGGCCGCCCCTGGAATAAATGGGTCTTCGTCGATCTCGATGTGATCCGGGAAGATCTTCTGACCCTTGGCATCGAGCAGAAAGCTTGCACGCCGATAGAGCGCGGACCCGCTGAGCGCGTGGACCAAGGAGCCGATGAGGCCAACCGCCAATGGGGCTTCAAAAATCACGGGCCACTGACCCGTCGGAATCTTCCTGGCCCCCAGCCGCGACAGCGCTCGCCTGGCTGCATAGCGACCCACGTCCTGTGGACTGGCCAATTCGGTTGGCCTGCGGCTGGTGCTATACCAGTCGTCGCGCTGCATGGCATCGCCACGCTGGGCAATCGGTGCCACCGAGAGCCAGTGGCGGCTGTACGGGTAGCCGCCCGAGAAACCAGCGGTATTGGCACTGAAGAACTGGCCATGGCTGGCCGACACGCCGGCCCCTTCGGAGTTTTTGATCAGTGGGCTGACGGCGCGAGCCGCAGCCTCGGCCGCCAAGGCCATGTCAGCAGCCTGCTCGGGCCGAACCGACCAGGGGTGGAACAGATCGAGGGAGCGCTGCTCAGTGGGCTGGTAACGCTTCTCGGGCAATCCCGAAAATGGATCCTCAGCGGTGTGGCTGGCGATGTCCAAGGCGCGCTTGACCGCTGCGGCCAGCGCCTGATCCGATAAGTCAGACGTTGTGGCATGACCGCGCCGATGCCCCTTGTACACAGAGACAGCCGCACTGCGGTCTCTGGTCTGCTCAATGGTCTCCAGCGAACCCATGCGCACGCTGACCGAGAGTCCGGCATGCTCGGAGACCTCTGAGGAGGCGTCGGTTGCGCCATACTGCCGAGCCATGTCCAGCAACTTGTGGGCGATTCCTGCAAGGGCCGGCTGGTCGTAGTAAAAAGGCGTTTGATTTGTCTTTGTCATAACCGAGAATAGTGCCATGAACCCACACAGCAATACGCGTACAGCCCGCATCGGCATGGTCTCCATCAGCGATCGGGCCTCATCTGGGGTCTACCAAGACCAGGGTCTGCCAGGCCTCAAAGACTGGCTGAGTCGCGCCCTGACCACACCCTGGGAGGCCATTGAACGGCTCATTCCAGACGATCAGTTCACCATCTCTCAGACCCTGGTGGACCTGGTGGACCGGGAAGCCTGTGACCTGGTGCTGACCACCGGTGGGACGGGTCCAGCCAAGCGCGACGTCACCCCCGAGGCCACCCTAGCAGTAGCCGACAAGGAGCTACCCGGATTTGCAGAGCAGATGCGACAGATCTCGCTTCAGTTTGTGCCCACCGCCATCCTGTCGAGACAGGTGGCCGTGGTGCGGGGTCAGGCCTTGATCATCAACCTACCAGGCCGACCCAAGTCGATTCAAGAGACGCTTGAGGGCCTCAGAGACGACCAGGGCGAGATCAAGGTCCCGGGCATTTTTGCGGCTGTGCCCTATGGTCTGGAACTCATTGGCGGCCCCAGTCTTCACACCGACGAATCGATCTGCCGGGCCTTTCGTCCCAAGAAATAACGCGACAGTCGATCCAAGCCCTCTGATAAAACCGCGATGGGCTTTGGAAAGGACACCCGAAGGTAGCGCTCGGACTGGTGGTCACTGAAGTCCCGGCCTGGCGCCAGCAACACCCCCAGTTCATCACAGGCTTGAAGACACAGGCCGTAGCTGTCATCGGTCACGGCCGAGACATCACAGTAGGCGTAGAACGCGCCATCGGGTCTGGCGGGAACGGCCAACCCCATCTGCTCGAGCCTGGGCAGTACGTAGCGGGCCTGCTCGGCATAGGACTGCCGATAGATCTCGACAATGGCGCGGGTCTGGGGCGTGAAGGCCGCCAGGGCGGCCTGCTGGGGCAGACTGGCCGGTGAGATAAACAGATTCTGGGCCAGACGCTCCACGGCCTCGATCACCTGGGCTGCTGCCACCATCCAACCCAGGCGCCAGCCGGTCATAGAATAGGTTTTGGAAAAACTGTTGATGGAAATGATGTGCTCGCCGAACTGCAAAAGGCTCTTGGGCTGAGCCTCAAAGCACAGCCTCAGGTAAATCTCATCGGCAATAAACCAGCCCCCCTTGTCACGCACCACCTGATCAATGGCCCGTGCCTGCTCCAAGGGCAGCAGACAGCCGGTTGGGTTGGCTGGTGAGGCGAGCAGCAGGGCCTTGGTCTTGGGTCCCCAGGCAGCGGCCACCTGCTCCGCTGTTGGTGCAAAGTGATGCTGAGGGCTGACCACGATGGGCTTGGGCACGCCGCCCATGGCGGAGATGAACTGTCGGTTGCAGGGATAGCCAGGATCGGCGATCAGGACCTCATCACCCGGATTCAGAATTGCTCCCATGGTCAGCAGCAAGGCCGCCGAAGCCCCCGCCGTGACGGCAATCCGACTGACGTCAATCGTCAGGCCATCCCGATCTGCATAGTCCTGTGCAATCGCGTGGCGAAGGGCCTGGGTGCCAATCGCATCGGTGTAGTGCTGCTGGCCAGTGGCCAGCGCCTGTTGAGCAGCCTGAACAATGGGCGCGGGTGTGGGGAAGTCGGGCTCCCCGACCACCATGCTCACGGTCTGAATGCCCCGAGCCCGAACCGCATGGGCCCGAGCCAGGATCGCCATCACATGAAAGGGTCGGGTCTCGACGGCACGATCGGATAGTCGCGGCCAGGCATCGGCGCGCGAGGTGCTGGTCGCAGCAGTCGCCGCAGTGGTCCGTGTAAGAGGTGGTTGGGTGACAGTCACGATCGGACTAGTCTCTCACGACCGACCGCACGCCCGGCAGGCCCCGAAGGGCTGTGAGGCAATGGTCCAACTGGGCCGCGTCTTCCACCTGAACCTCTGCGTTCAGGGTCAGGCTCTCGCTGGTCTGGTGAGTGGTCAGTCGACCCAGACTGACCCGCTCCTTGATCAAGGTCTCGGTCATCAGACGCATGAAGCCATCTCGACGATCGGCCCGAAGGGTGAGGCCC
>JBEDMQ010000025.1:0-3155 GCA_041171045.1 Pseudomonadota bacterium | reverse complement strand
TGAGCGACAGTCTGCGAGAGCAGCTGGTCTTGGAGTTGGCCCATGACTACATGGCAGCAGGCATTTTTGATCGTGCAGAACAGTCTTTGGATTTGCTGCGAACGGGCACTCTGGCGCAGCAAGCCCTGGCACTTAAACTGGACCTGATGCAGCGCCAAAGGCGATGGGCCGATGCGCTGACCATTGCGCAGGCGCTGAGCCAGGCCGCCAATGACCCGCAGGCTTATCGAATCGAGCGGTTTCATTTCCTGATGGAGCTGGGTGAGACCGCCAAGGCGGCCGAACTCATCTCAGACCATCCCCGCCTGCAGGCTCGCTCAGAGCCGGTCTTGGGCCTTCACGTCTGTGGTGTCTGTGGCTTTCAGACCCGCCGGCATTATTGGCAGTGTCCTGGCTGTCACAGCTGGGACGGACTTCACCCCATTCAATAGAGCGGCACGATGAACCCACAAGCCTTTGCAGATGTCCGTGTTCTGGTGGTCGGTGACCTGATGCTCGACCGGTACTGGTGGGGTGAGGTGGACCGCATCTCGCCTGAGGCGCCGGTGCCGATTGTTCGGGTGGGACAGGCCGAAGATCGCCTGGGCGGTGCAGCCAACGTGGCCCGCAATATTGCGAGCCTGGGGGCCAAGGCTGTCCTCATGGGCGTGGTGGGGGCCGACCAGGTGGGTCGGGAACTTCGGGCCCTGTTGAATCAGGAGGGCATCGAGGATCGCCTGCTAGAGGATCCGCAGATTCAGACCACTCTCAAGCTTCGCGTTCTGGGGCGTCAGCAGCAGCTGATTCGACTGGACTTTGAGGCCCAGCCGACTCACGAGGTCTTGAAGA
Source organism: Pseudomonadota bacterium (assembly GCA_041171045.1). Taxonomy (GTDB): domain Bacteria; phylum Pseudomonadota; class Gammaproteobacteria; order Burkholderiales; family Burkholderiaceae_A; genus Hahnella. The sequence continues at coordinate 2,327 of JBEDMQ010000025.1, read as the reverse complement.
ATAAGCAGGCCGAGTTTCGTCGGGCCCTGGATCAGGTGGATCTGGTGGTGATGTCGGATTACGGCAAAGGCGGACTGACCCACATCAAGGATCTCATCGCCTTGGCACGTGAGATGTCTAAGCCCATCTTGGTGGACCCCAAGGGCGACGACTACGACCGGTATGCCGGCGCGACCCTGCTCACGCCCAATCGCAGTGAGTTTTTTCAGGTCGCTGGTCGTGCGCAGGATGAGACTGATTTTGAGAGCCGGGCGCAGGCCCTGCGGGCCAAGCTTCAGCTGGCCCATTTGTTGGTGACGAGAAGCGAGGAGGGCATGACGCTCTTCTCGGCCACCGAGCCCAAGTTGCATGTCCCCGCCCAGGCCCGTGAGGTCTTTGATGTGAGTGGTGCGGGAGACACGGTCATTGCCACCCTGGCGGTTGGTCTAGGGTCTGGCCTGGACATTCAGTCAGCCGTTCAGCTGGCCAACCGAGCTGGGGGCATCGTGGTGGGTAAATTGGGAACCGCCACACTCACAGCCGACGAGCTCTTTACAAAGGATTGAAGCCATGACCATTGTCGTGACCGGTGCAGCAGGTTTTATTGGAAGCAATCTGGTGAAGGCGCTCAACGATCGAGGTGAGCGAGACATCGTGGTGGTGGACGATCTCACTGATGCCGATCGTTTCTTGAACCTGGTGGATTGTGAGGTGGCGGACTACCTGGACAAAGACGAGTTTCTCGATCTGGTCGAGACCAATGCCCTGGACGATTATCTGCAGAGCCTCAATGCCAGCCTGGGGCCCGTTCGCGCGGTGCTTCACCAGGGCGCCTGCTCTGACACCATGGAGACCGATGGCCAGTTCATGATGGAGAACAACTACCGCTATACGCGGGTGTTGCTGGACTGGTGCCAGAACAATGGCCTGCCTCTGCTCTATGCCTCATCGGCGGCGGTCTATGGTGGCTCAACGGTCTTCACCGAGGACCGTGCAGTCGAGGCTCCTCTCAATGTCTATGGCTATTCCAAATTTCTGTTTGATCAGCACCTGCGTCGGCGGCTGGGACAGCTCACAGCGCCAGTCGTTGGCTTTCGTTATTTCAATGTCTATGGACCTCGGGAGCAGCACAAGGGCCGAATGGCCTCTGTGGCTTACCACCACTTCAATCAGTTCCGAGCCGAGGGTCATGTCCGTCTGTTTGCGGGCTATGACGGCTGGGAGGCCGGCTGTCAGCAGCGAGACTTTGTCTCGGTGGAGGATGTGGTCAAGGTCAACCTGCATTTCTTGGATGCAGCCCTGGCGGGCAAGGCCCAGTCTGGCATTCTGAACCTGGGCACCGGGCGAGCCCAGACCTTTAATGAGGTGGCCGTCTCGGTTATCAACACCCTTCGGCAGGCTCAGGGTCAGTCGGCGCAGAGTCTGGCGGACTTGGTGGCGGCTCAGCAGATCGTCTATGTCGATTTTCCTGACGCCTTGAAGGGCAAATACCAAAGCTATACCCAGGCCGACCTAAGCCGGCTGCGCGCTGCTGGCTACGCTGGCCAGTTCCTGTCGGTTCAGGAGGGGGTTGAGCGTTACGTCAAGACTCGCCTGGCCGCGGACTGCTAGGCCTGCTCCGTCTTCTGCCAAAGGGCTGCCTGTGCAGCCCTTTTCTATTTGGCAGAGGTAAAGGATGCGAGATGAACACACGATTCAAAGACCAATGGCTGGCCACCAGTGCCTTGGCCCTGGCCATCGGCTGCGTAGGTATACCAACCGGGGCCGTGGCACAGGCCTCTTTTTCCAAAGAAGCGAACCTGAAGACGGCCTCGGTGAAGGCCGAGCAGGTGAACGTCAACACAGCCGATGCCAAGCAGCTGCAGCAGGTCAAAGGCATTGGCCCGAGCATGGCGCAGAAGATTGTCACCGCGCGAAAGAAGGGTGGTGACTTCAAGAGCGCCGCCGATTTGTCTCGGCGGGTCAAAGGCCTTGGCGAGAAGCGTCTGGTCAAACTCAAGGCCAATGGACTCTTGATTCCGACAGCGGTCTTGCCCAAGCCGCCCGCGCCGACTGGACCAGATGCGGGTGTGCCGAAGATGCGAAAATAGCGTCCATGACCACCGGCCGAAAGCCCTCTTCCAGTCAGCGCGCCAGTGCGGCCCCCGTCTCAGGATGGCATGCCAAGGCTTACGCACTCTGGTGTCTGGCGCGTTTTGACAAACCCGTTGGCATTTTGCTGTTGCTATGGCCCACCTGGTGGGCCCTCTGGCTGGCCGCGGAGGGTCTGCCAGACTGGCCTCGGCTGCTGGTCTTTACGCTGGGCACCGTGCTCATGCGAGCGGCGGGCTGTGTGCTCAACGATTTGG
>JBEDMQ010000024.1:0-2603 GCA_041171045.1 Pseudomonadota bacterium | reverse complement strand
GCCGCGACTGTCCAGGACCTCACGGCCGACCAGATCGACAATTGCACTCATCTCACTTCTCCCTTGTTTTTTTGTAGGTCTAGTTAAAGTCGTTTTCGAGCAGGGGCTGGGCCTTGACCACACGGTCGATGGCCACCAGCTGCTCGAGCAAGGCCTGCATCTTGTCCAATGGCACGGCATTGGGCCCGTCTGACAGGGCCTTGGCTGGATTGGGATGGGTCTCCATAAACAGACCGGATACGCCGACTCCTACTGCAGCCCTGGACAAGACGGGCACAAACTCACGCTGACCACCACTGCTGGTGCCCTGACCACCTGGCAATTGCACCGAGTGGGTGGCATCGAAGACCACCGGGCAGTCGGTCTCGCGCATGATGGCCAGGCTGCGCATGTCGCTGACCAGGTTGTTGTAGCCAAAGCTAGCACCGCGCTCACAGGCCATAAAGCGATCGGTACTCAGGCCAGCCTCACTGGCCGCCTGACGGGCCTTGTCGATGACATTCTTCATGTCACCCGGCGCCAGGAACTGGCCTTTTTTAACGTTCACCGGCTTGCCACTCTGGGCCACAGCCTGGATGAAGTCGGTCTGACGACAGAGAAAGGCTGGCGTCTGAAGGACGTCGACCACCGAGGCCACCGCGGGGATTTCTTCGATGCTGTGCACGTCGGTCAGGATTGGCACGTTGAGCGTCTTGGCGACCTTCTCCAGGATAGCCAAGCCGGTGTCCATGCCCAGGCCTCGAAAGGACTTGCCGGAAGACCGGTTGGCCTTGTCGTAGCTGGACTTGAAGATGAACGGCACACCCAGCTGTTGGCAGATCTCCTTCAGGCGCCCCGCGGTCTCCATTTGGAGCATCTCGGACTCGACCACACAGGGACCAGAGATCAGAAAAAAAGGCTTGTCCAGACCGACTTCGAAATGACAGAGTTTCATGCAGCCACTCCCTGTTGCTGGCCGGTCTTGGAGACGCCACCCGAACGAGCAGCCTTGTAGGCCAGCGCCGCCTGAATGTAGGACTTGAACAGCGGATGCCCTTTGCGGGGCGTCGAGGTGAATTCAGGGTGAAACTGAACCGCCATAAACCAAGGGTGTACGCTGGCCGGCAACTCCACCATCTCGACGAGAGACTCGTTGGGCGTCTCGGATGCAATCACCAACCCCGCCTTGGCGACCTGGTCTTTGAGTTGGTTGTTGACCTCGTAGCGATGGCGGTGACGCTCATAGACCTCAGGGCCATAGATGTCGTGTGCCCGGGTGCCAGGCTTGACCTGACAGCGCTGAGCCCCCAGTCGCATGGTGCCGCCCAGATCAGAGGCCTGCGATCGACTCTGCACCGACCCATCGGCACCAACCCACTCGGTGATCAGTGCAATCATGGGCTCGGGGGTGCTGGGGTCGAACTCGGTGGAGTTGGCCTTGGTCAGACCAGCCACATGTCGGGCGTATTCGACGACGGCCAGTTGCATGCCCAGGCAGATGCCCAGATAGGGGATCTTGTTCTGCCGGGCAAAGGCGATGGCCTTGATCTTGCCCTCTACGCCCCGTTTGCCAAAACCACCGGGCACCAGAATGGCATCAAAGCCTTGAAGCATGTCCGGTCCCTGGTCGTCGATCTGCTCGGAGTCGATATACTCGATCTGGACCCTCGAGCGGGTGTGCAGGCCGGCATGAATCAGGGCTTCGGTCAGTGACTTGTAGGACTCAGTCAGGTCCACATACTTGCCGACCATGGCCACTCGAACGGTCTCTTGAGGATGCTCTAGCCGGTCGATCAGGTCGTCCCAGACCTTCAGGTTGGCTGGCGGTGCCTGCAGGGCCAGGGTCTGACAAATGACCTCGTCCACTTTCTGTTCCCAGAGCATGCGGGGGATGCGATAGATGCTGTCCACGTCGGCCACCGAAATAACGGCCTCGTAGGGCACGTTCGAGAAGAGCGAGATTTTTTCACGCTCATCATCTGGAATGGGCCGGTCAGCACGGCAGAGCAGCAGGTTGGCGCTGATGCCAATCTCGCGAAGCTTCTGGACCGAGTGTTGCGTGGGCTTGGTCTTGAGCTCACCTGCAGAGCGAATGTAGGGCACCAGCGTCAGATGAACAAAGCAGCTGCTGGTGCGACCCTGTCGCAGGCTGAGCTGCCGAATGGCCTCTAGAAAAGGCAGCGACTCGATGTCACCGACCGTGCCACCGACCTCCACAATGGCGACATCGACCTCATCGGGGGTGCCCACACGGGCACCACGCATGATGAAGTCTTGGATTTCGTTGGTGATGTGGGGAATGACCTGAACCGTCTTGCCCAGGTACTCACCACGGCGCTCTTTGCGAAGCACCGTGTCATAGATCTGACCCGTGGTGAAGTTGTTGACCTTGCGGGTCTTGGCATCGATGAACCGCTCGTAATGGCCCAGGTCTAAGTCGGTCTCGGCGCCATCCTCGGTGACAAAGACCTCGCCATGCTGAAAGGGGCTCATGGTGCCGGGGTCAACGTTGAGGTAGGGATCCATCTTGATGATGGTGACCTTGAGGCCCCTGGATTCCAGGATGGCCCCCATCGACGCGGCGGCGATGCCCTTGCCCAAGGAGGACACAACACCACCGGTAA
>JBEDMQ010000023.1:0-45887 GCA_041171045.1 Pseudomonadota bacterium | reverse complement strand
GACAACCTGACCCTTGCACCCATTCATGTCTTGGGCGTTGACAAGGACCAGGCGGTGAAGACTGCCATGGCTCAGCTAGAGCGGGTTCGGATTGCAGAGCAGGCGCAGAAATACCCTGGTCAGCTGTCTGGTGGTCAGCAGCAGCGGGTGGCCATTGCTCGCACCCTGTGTATGTCTCCCAAGGTCTTGTTGTTTGATGAGCCCACCAGCGCCTTGGACCCCGAAATGGTCAAAGAGGTATTGGATGTGATGGTTGAACTCGCCCAGCAGGGCTCGACCATGATCTGCGTCACTCACGAGATGGGATTCGCCCGAGAGGTGGCCGATCGTGTGATCTTCATGGATGCGGGCACGATTGTGGAGCAGGCCGATCCCGAGACCTTCTTTGGGTCGCCCAAACATCCAAGAGCCATCGATTTCTTAAGCAAAATTCTGGCCCATTGATGTTTTCATTTTGAAAGGACGATTGATGTCACGGTATCGCATTGCCGCCATCCCAGGCGATGGCATTGGTAAAGAGGTTATGCCTGAGGGCATTCGCGTTCTCGAGGCGGCTGCGAGCCGTTTTAACCTGAAGTTGGACTTCGATCATTTTGATTTTGCCTCTTGTGACTATTACCTCAAACACGGAGACATGCTGCCACCCGACTGGAAAGATCAGATTGGCGGTCATGATGCGATCTTTTATGGTGCAGTTGGCTGGCCGGCCACTGTGCCGGATCACATCTCGCTCTGGGGCTCGTTGCTGAAGTTTCGGCGGGAGTTCGATCAGTACGTCAACCTGCGCCCCGTTCGCCTGATGCCAGGTGTTCGCTCTCCGCTGGCTGGTCGTGAGCCTGGCGACATTGACTTCTATGTGGTTCGCGAAAATACCGAGGGTGAATATTCATCGGTTGGTGGTGTGATGTTTGGGGGTACCGACCGGGAGGTTGTGATTCAAGAGACGGTGATGACTCGTCATGGCACAGACCGCGTCTTGCGGTTCGCCTATGAGCTGGCCAATAAGAGACCCAAGAAGCACCTGACGTCTGCCACCAAGAGCAATGGCATTGCGATTACCATGCCCTGGTGGGATCAACGGGTTGAGACCATGGCCAAAGACTACCCACAGATCAGGACAGACAAGTTTCACATCGACATCCTGACCGCCCATTTTGTGCAGCATCCGGACTGGTTTGACGTCGTGGTGGCCAGCAATCTCTTTGGTGACATCTTGTCCGACCTGGGTCCCGCTTGTACGGGGACCATCGGCATTGCGCCATCTGGCAACCTGAACCCAGAGCGCAACTTCCCTTCTTTGTTTGAGCCCGTTCACGGATCCGCTCCCGATATTGCCGGCAAGGGCGTTGCCAATCCCATTGGTCAGATCTGGTCGGGGGCCATGATGCTCGATTTCCTCGGGCATTCCGAGGCGCACGACGCCATTCTGCGAGCCATTGAGCAGGTTCTGCGAGACGGCCCCAAGACCCGCGATCTGGGTGGTCAGGCTGGCACATTGGAGGTTGGGCAGGCGATCGCCAAAGCAGTTGCGACTGCATGACAGCCATCCAGCCCGACTTGGGGCGACATCCCGAGCCTGATGCCGTGCTAGATCTGATGCGCCGCAGTTTTCAGGCTGCCGTGGCTGCTGCGGACCCGATCCAACTCCTGGCGCCTCATTTGCCGAGCCCACCGTCCGGACGAACCTTGGTGGTCGGCGCGGGCAAGGCAGCCGCCAGCATGGCGGCGGCAGTCGAGGCGGCTTGGCCAGCGGATCGGCCCCTATCCGGGTTGGTGATCACTCGTTATGCCCATGGGCTTGCACTCGATCGAATCCGTTGCGTAGAGGCAGGACACCCGGTTCCGGATCAGGCCGGTGAGAGCGCGGCTGCAGAGATTCGGAGCATGGTGGCCTCGCTCACGGGGCAAGATCAATTAATCGTTCTGGTCTCGGGTGGCGGTTCAAGCCTGCTGTCGCTGCCGGTTGCTGACGTGTCGATGGCCGACCTGAAGAAGCTGACAACCGACCTGCTCCGCTCAGGTGCACCCATCACCGACATGAACATCGTTCGCAAGCACCTGTCGCAGATTCAGGGTGGACATCTTGCATTGGCCAGTCGGGCCCCCGTGACCGCCTTGGTGATTTCAGATGTGGTGGGCGATGATCCCTCCTCGATTGCGTCGGGTCCTTGTAGCCCCGATCCATCAACCTACCGAGATGCGCTAGACGTTTTGGATCGTTGGGCAGTGACCCCACCGACTTCCATTCAGGCCCACCTGCAAAAGGGTCTGCAGGGCGAGGTGGCCGAGACACCCAAACCTGGAGATGCCCGTCTGTCTCATGTCAACACTCGCCTGGTCGCCACTGCTCAAAAGAGTCTTCGGGCTGCAGGGGCTGTCTTTGCCGCGGCCGGCGTTCGACCAGTTCTCTTGGGGGATTCGGTGACGGGAGAGGCGCGAGATGTCGCCAGTGGTCTGGCGTCTTGGGTTCGAGAAATCGCCCAAGACCGATCGAGTGATGTTCAGCGTCCCGTAGCCTTGATCTCTGGTGGCGAGTGCACCGTCACGGTTCGGGGAGATGGCAAGGGAGGTCGTTGTTCTGAATACCTTCTCTCCATGGGGTTGGCAGTGGAGTCTCTTGGGGTGGCCGATCGAGTCTACGGAGTGGCCGCTGATACGGATGGCATCGATGGGGCCAGTGAGGCAGCGGGTGCCTTGCTGACACCGACCAGCCTCGCACAGGCTCGAGCACTAGGCGTTCAGCCCATGCGAGCCCTAACGAGCAATGACGCCCTGGCGGTTTTCGAGCCGCTTGGCCTGACCTTGGTGACCGGCCCAACGCGGACCAATGTCAACGACTACCGGGCGATTCTCGTACTATAAGACCCTCAAGAGTCTAATAGGAACGCTGTGAACGATTTGGTCATTCCAAAACCAGACGACTGGCATTTGCACCTTCGAGACGGTAAGGCCATGGCCAGTGTGGTGGGTTACACGGCCAGACAATTTGGGCGTGCGCTGATCATGCCCAATCTGCGGCCTCCGATTGTGAATGTCGAGATGGCCTTGGCGTATCGGGACAGAATTCTCAAAGCCCTCGGTCCGACTGAGCAGGACTTCAATCCCTACATGGCCCTGTACCTGACGGACAACACGTCCGCTCAAGAGGTCAGGCGCGCAGCCGAGACCCCGGGGATCTTGGCCTACAAACTCTATCCTGCTGGCGCGACCACCAATTCTGATAGTGGTGTTACTGATCTGACCCGTTGCTATGCCGCTCTAGAGGCCATGCAAGACAGTGGGGTGGTCTTGTGTGTGCATGGTGAGGTCACCGATCACCAGGTGGATGTCTTTGATCGAGAGGCTCGATTCATTGAGGATGTGCTGATTCCGCTGCGGGCGAAGTTCCCCGGTCTGCGAATCGTCTTCGAGCACGTCACCACGAAAGAGGCAGCCGACTACGTGCGTCAGGCCGAGGGATCTATTGCGGCCACCATTACCCCGCAACACCTTCTGTTCAATCGCAACAGTCTTTTCAAGGGTGGGTTGCGGCCTCACTACTATTGCCTTCCAGTGCTCAAGCGTGAGCCCCATCGCCAGGCTCTGCTCCAGGTCGCTGCCAGTGGCTCCCCTCGGTTCTTTCTGGGAACCGACTCTGCGCCGCACTCAAAGGACGCCAAGGAGATGGACTGTGGCTGTGCCGGCTGTTTTAGCGCCCCGCATGCCATGGCGTTGTATGCCCAGGTATTCGATGGCCTCGGCTGCCTAGACCGCCTGGCTGATTTCGCCTCACGGTTTGGAGCCCAGTTCTATGGCTTGCCGGTCTCTGAGCAGACCATCACCCTGACTCGAGGCCAATCCACGATCGAGACCAGCCTGCCCTATGAGGGCGGTGATGCTCAGATTGTGCCGCTGGCCGCAGGAGAGCCACTGGGTTGGCAGTTGCGCCTGTAAATCCCTGGCTGTCCGCCTTTGATCCTCAGGCCAGGCAAGCCTGCCTCACACTCCCCCCAAAGGCTTTGCGTGAGTGGTTTGATGCGACGGCTGAGTCAAGAGGTCTTCTGACTGGGCATGGCGCACCGCTCCATATGATTGATCAGTCCGAGTTGCCACTTGGACGCGCCTACGAAACCCACATTGCCCAGACTGGCGGACTGCCCACCCGCGACAACCTCCACGATCGGTTCAACGCACTGGTCTGGCTGCACTTGCCCAGACTCAAGGCCCTGCTCAATGCGGTTCAGGCCCAAGAAATCAGTCGACATGGACACCAAAACAACCAGCGGGGGCCTTGGCGCGACTGGGCTACTTTGCTCGATGAGAGTGGTGTTGTGGTGCTGGCCCAGCAAGATGAGCAGGTCTTGCGAGATTGCTGGCGGGAACACGACTGGCTTGGTTTGTTTTGGGAACACAGATCGAAGTGGCAGGTGTGCCAGGCGCGTCACAGGCGGCAAGGGCCTGATGGCTTGATGGTCCCCAGTGTCTCGCATGCCGAGGGTCCGGTATGGTCGGTCTGGCCCGTGGGTCATGCCTTGTTGGAGAAGGGTCAGAGACCTTACAAGGCCATCACCGCCCAGGCTTGGGTCTTGGAGGGCCGGGCCGCCTCGCTGGATTCGGAATCAGACTCCGATGCACCGGCCGCCGATGGGTTCGACCGTTGGCGTCAGCTGGATGAGTTGGCCAGCCAGGCGTTATCCCTGAAGCAGCAGGCCGAGGCCGAGAGGCCGGCGCGTCTGTGGCCATTGCCCATCATGGGTATTCCCGGTTGGTGCCCTGACAACCAAGACCAGACTTTCTACCAAGATCCTCAGGTCTTTCGTCCCGCGCGTCCTTAGAGTGGTGCCTTGGCGGTACTCGCCGTTCAGTGGGGTTGGGTGACTGGGGCCTTGGCCGTTGGATTGTCGGTTTTACGAGCAGACACTTTGCACCTATAGTGCAGTCAGGAAGTGGGCTGGACGATCGCTGCCAACGTGAGTTGGGAGAGGAAGGTCCGGACTCCGCAGGGTAGGGTGACGGCTAACGGCCGTACGCAGCAAGTGGGTCTCGGCCCACCCAAGGCGAGGAACAGGGCCACAGAGACGAGTAATCAGCCGGCCAAGGGCATGGTTGAGGATGTGAAACGCGGTAACCTCCACCCGGAGCAACACCAAGTAGGCGCGCGAGAGGCTTGTCCTTGAAAAGGTGTCCCGCCTGATGCGCGCGGGTAGGTGGCTTGAGCCCATCAGCAATGATGGGCCTAGATGGATGGTCGTCATAGGGTTGGCCTGCTGGTCGGCCCCGTAACAGAATCCGGCCTACAGGCCCACTTCCGTTTTCTTCATCTCTAATCTTTATAAATCACTTTATCTTGTGGTTTGTAGACCCTTGATTTTGCGTGATTTATTTTTTTGATTTACTCCCCAAAAGCGCGCTAAGTGCTTGTTTCCTAAAGAAAAATCGGCCTGTTTCGGCTTGACCTTGAGCAGTCTTTTTCTTAAAGTGGGAAATAGTGTGAAAAAGTGGAGAAAAGTGGGTTTTTAGTTGGCCTGCTCTTGCTCTGCCTTTTATCTGGTCAAGGGGACGCATTCGATTATGTACGCCGGCATTTCAGCACTCAATCTCGACACCAAGGGTCGGATGACGCTGCCTGCTCGTTATCGCGAGATGCTCCTGTCACAGTCCAGCGGTCAATTGGCCCTCATCGAGAGCGACGATGGCTGTCTTCTGCTCATGCCCTATGACCGTTGGCTCTCCAAGGTGGGCCAGTTGTCGCCCGACGAATCTGCCGATGAGCGCAGGCGCTTCTGGCTGGGTATGAGCGACACCCCTGAAATTGATACAGCCGGCCGAGTCTTGATCAATCCGGTTCTTCGGGATGGTGCTGGCATCAGCCGTGAGGTCATGCTCTTGGGTGTTGGCGAACACTTTGAGATTTGGGACGCCAGCCGTCTGGCTGCTCATAAAGAGCAGGTCCGAGCTCGCAAGATGCGAGGGCCTGCGTGATTGTTGGCTGGCTCCGAACTCCCTCACATCACAGTCTTGCTCCAAGAGGCCGTCGATGCCCTCGTTACTGATGCCCAGGGAGTCTATGTGGATCTGACCTTTGGCCGCGGCGGGCACAGCAAGGCATTGCTGGCACGCCTAGGCCCCAAAGGCCGTTTGATTGCACTGGACCGAGACCCCGCTGCAGCAGCCCTGGCCAACCGGCTGACCGATTCGCGATTTTCCTTTGTGCATGCACCGTTCTCCCAGATTGGCGCGGTGTTGGCAGGGCTTGGTATTGATCAGGTCGACGGACTGTTGGCTGATCTCGGTGTGTCGTCTCCACAGATTGACGAGGCGAGTCGTGGATTTAGCTTCATGCGGGATGGCCCCCTGGACATGCGCATGGATCCAACCAAAGGATGGTCTGCTGCTCAGTGGCTGGCGCAGGTGGACGTGTCCGAACTAGAGGAGGTGATACGAGACTATGGCGACGAACGGCATGCTGGCCCGATTGCGCGGGCGATTGTGTCTCGCTGCGAGCAGGCAGCCCTTGGTCAGGCGGAGCCGCTGGCGCGCACCGGCCAACTGGCAGATCTTGTCTCTCAGACGGTGCGCCGCAGGCGCGGGGCGGATGCGGGGCAGCATCCCGCTACGCGCACCTTTCAGGCTATACGGATTCGTGTCAATCAAGAACTCGATGAACTCGACACCTTGCTTGAGGCGGCCCCAAACCTGATCAAGCCAGGAGGACGGCTGGCAGTCATCAGCTTTCACTCGCTCGAGGATCGGCGCGTCAAGCAAGGCTTGCGACCCTCCCAGTCCGACCAGCTCGCGCGGCCGCGAGGCATGGGGCGCGGTCAGTGGGCCTTGCTGTCAGGGCTGACTTCGACCACCCGTCATCCCACAGAAACACATGCACCGATGCGTGAACTTCGCAAGATCAAGCCCAGTGAAGAGGAGGTGAGGGCGAACCCGCGAGCTCGAAGCGCGATTCTGCGGGTGGGAGAGCGCCTGGCCTCTGGCGCTGTGCTGAGTCACCCATCTGGTCATGGGGGTCAGCCATGAGCCGGCATTGGTTTCTTGCAGCCCTGCTGGTGGTCAGTGCTTTGGCGCTGGTCAACGCTCGTTATCACGAGCGCAGGCTGTTTGCTCAGATTGAACGGGCCGAGAGACAGAATCAGAAACTGGCTTCGGATATCGAGACCCTGCGGGTAGGCCTTACCAGTCTGGGGGCACCTGCCCGGTTGGATGGGCTGGTGAAGTCCAAGCTCGGACTAGAGCCGATCCGGCCCAGTCAGACCCTGGTCTATCGAGCCCAGGAGTCGCGGCCATGAACCAGTCTCGCGCCCAGGCCATCGGGGGAGCCGCCAAGGCCGGCCAGATTCTGACCTGGCGTGCGACCGCCGGCCGCTCCCGTTTTGTCCTGTTCTGCCTGATGGCGGCTTTATTGGCCGTGTTGATCCGCGCGTTTGTATTGCAACACCTGCATGTGGAGCAGTGGCAAAAACGGGCAGAGAATCGATACGAGCGCATCCGGGAGCTACCGGCCGCCAGGGGCCGTCTGCTGGACCGTCACGGTGCGGTCATTGCGGTTAGCATCCCCGAAAACCGACTGGGCATTGTGCCGTCCCTGTTTCGGGTCGAGCATCCCAAGTTCCCGGAACTGGCCAAGCTGATCGGACAAAAGCCCGAGGACCTCAAGCGGCAAATCCTAGCGGCCAAGCGCTTTTTCTATCTCCCAGGTGGCCTCAACCTGGACATCACTGACCGCATCAGAGCCTTGGGTCTGCCGGGCATTGAGCTAGAACAAGAGTTCCATCGTCACTACCCCTTGGGGGAGACGTTTGCCAATCTGATTGGCTTTACCGATGTTGATGAGCGCGGCCAAGAGGGGTTGGAGCGGGCCTTCGATACAGCACTCAGAGGACGAGCCGGTGTAGAGCGCGTCCTGGTGGATCGTCGCAACCAGGTCTTTGGCCAGAAGCAGGCTCAGTCCGCGAACCCGGGTGGTGATCTGCAACTCTCCCTAGACGCCAATTTGCAGGCCATCACGCACATGGCAGTCAGTCAGGCACTGCAGACCCATCGGGCCAAGGGTGCAGCGGCGGTGATGGTAGACACCCGGACGGGTGAAGTGCTTGCAATGGCCAATGCACCAAGTTTTAACCCGAACGTTCGCGTGAGATTGGACCCGAATCGTGTTCGCAACCGAGCCGTGGCCGACAGCTTTGAGCCAGGTTCGACCCTGAAGCCATTTGTCATTGCAGCCGCCCTAGACGCTGGGCAGATTCGCCCGAGCAGCAAGATTCAGACGGCACCGGGTGCCATGACCATCAGTGGAAGAACCATTCGGGACGCCCATGCCCACGGTCTTCTGACGGTGACGGAGGTCTTGCAGAAGTCCAGCAACATTGGGACGGCCAAGATCGCACTAGACCTGCCATCTCAGGTCATTTACGACCGGTATCGGTCCCTTGGCTTTGGGGCTGCCTCTCCCGTCAGCCTGCCCGGTGCGGTATCGGGCCGATTGCGCCCCTGGCAGTCGTGGGTACAGATCGACAAGGCGACCATCTCGTATGGGCATGGCATCGCAGTCTCTCTCGTTCAGGTGGCTCGGGCTTACACGGTCTTCGCAAGGCAGGGTGATTTGGTTGATCTGACCCTTCGGCCTGTAGAGGGCCCTGTTGAGGGGCAGACCATCTTCACCCCCCAGACTGCACGCGAGATTCGACAGATGTTGGAGTTGGCCACTGGTCCTGGTGGAACGGCTCCCAAGGCTCAGATCCCCGGCTTTCGAGTGGCTGGTAAGACCGGCACTGCTCACAAGCCCGAGGCCGGCGGTTATAGCAAGTCGCGGTACATCGCCTCTTTTGTTGGTTTCGTGCCAGCGGACGTCCCCCGGTATGTCATCGCGGTCATGGTTGACGAGCCCAGCGCAGGCAAGCATTACGGTGGTGACGTGGCTGCCCCAGTCTTCGCACAGATCGCCAGTGAGAGCCTGCGTCGCCTGCAAATGTCGCCGGATCCCCGGATCAGAGTGGTGCCGAGTACCGCCTCCATTGGGGAGGGTACATGACCGACCGGCCCGGCGTTCCAGTCCCTAGCCTTCATCCACTGATGGTGTTTGATCAGCAGGCCGAGGCACTGGCCCAGGTCCTACGGAGCCTGGCACCTCATCAGTCCCAGCTGCTTGACGAAGTGGCTGCAGCGAGCCCGGGGGATTGGGTCTGTCTCTGCCCGGGACGAAGCACCGGTCTCTCGGCATTGTTGCAAATGGCCCATGATCATGGACTTGGTCGCCTCGTCATCGATACGGCAGATCAGCCTGCTCTCGAGCAGTGGCTGTTGGCAGTCCCGGCTTGGCAGCCCGAGGTCAAGACCCTGCCAGACCTGGCCAAGCGCAGGGGTGTGTTGGCGCATGCGTTTTATGGCCATCCGACCAGCGACATGACCGTGGTTGCGGTGACCGGTACGAATGGCAAATCCAGCGTGGCTCATGGCCTGGCCAGATGTCTGGCGGTCCAATATGGCTCTGCGGCCAGCATCGGAACACTGGGCATCAGCCTTCATCAATCCTCCTCGGATCGAGTTCAGAGTCAGTCGGTCGACAAACCTGAGTTGACCTCTCTACCCGCGGTTCGGCTGGCCAGGTCTTTGGCCATGCTGCGGCAAAGGGGTGTGAGGCATGTGGTTCTGGAGGCCAGTTCCATTGGCTTAGACCAGTACCGCCTGGCTGGTTGTCAGATTCGGGTGGCCGCTTTGACCAATTTGACCCGAGACCATTTGGATTATCACGGCAGTCTGGAGGCCTACGCCCAAGCCAAACGTTTGCTTTTTCAAGCCCCCGGGCTTGCGGCTGCGGTGCTGATCAAGCCCGACCAAGACGCGCTCCCCCAGGCCCATTGGCTGTTTGATCAGGTGGTCTCAGAGACGTCTGGACTTGAGCAAATCCTGCTGTCGGTTGAGCCAGATGGGCGAGTCCAGATCAATGGTCTTGCCTCCTCAACTCCCCCATCTGATGATCTGTTGGGTCGGCACAACCAAGAAAATCGGGCCGTTGCGATGGGCTGCCTGAAGGCGTTGGGTGTGGACGAAGCCGCCTGGCCTGGTTTGCTGCAGGCCTTCTGCCTGCCCGCGGGGCGACTTGAGCGTGTGGACTCGAAGGGGCTGGCCGATGAAGCCGAGGCCGAAGGCCAGCCACTGGTCTATGTTGATTACGCGCACACGCCGGACGCTCTGGCCAGAGTTCTGGAGGCTTTGATGCCTCTGGCCAGAAAGAGGGGCGGTTCACTGCGACTGGTTTTTGGCTGTGGGGGCAATCGGGATCGAGGCAAGCGGGCCCTGATGGGTGCGGTCGCAGCCGAGTCCGCCGATTTGATCTGGCTCACGGCGGACAATCCCCGTAGCGAAGACCCCATGTCAATCGTCCAAGACATGCTTCAGGGTATGCAGGGCTGTCTCAAGCAGCGGGTGGTGCTGGATCGAGCACAGGCGATTGCCCAGGCCATTGGCAGCGCAAGATCAAAGGACGTCATTCTGATTGCCGGGAAAGGACATGAGTCCGGGCAGATCATGGCGGACCGGACGCTGCCATTTGAGGATCAGGACGAGGCGAAACGGGTTCTGGCGTCATGGCGGCCCAATCCCGGCCTGGATCAGTTGGCAACAGCCCTGGCGGACGCGGGACTTATGGTGCAAACGACCACCAGGCTCGATCCTGTTTTATTGGCCCAGGTGTCGTTATTGGGTTTTTGCACAGACAGTCGCCAGCTGCAGCCGGGTGATGTCTTTGTTGCCTTGTCGGGCGAGCGTTTCGATGGTCATGTCTTCTGTGAAGCTGTTGTTCGTGCGGGGGCCTCGGCCCTTGTTGTTAGCCAGCCATTCGAGATGCCCGCGGCCTTCTCACATGTGCCCGTGATCCAGGTCACAGACACCCAGGCCGCCTTAACGCAAATGGCTTCCACCTGGCGCAACGCCTGGAGCGGTGAATTGATTGCGGTGGTGGGTTCCAATGGGAAAACCACCGTGAAGGAGATGATGGCGGCTGTCCTGCGGACCAGCCACGGGGCCCAGCGGGTCCATGCAACTCCTGGCAACCTCAACAACCAAATTGGTGTCCCACTGAGCCTTCTTGGCCTTCTCGGTCTACACCGCTGCGCTGTGATTGAACTGGGCATGAACCACCCCGGTGAAATACACGGCTTGGCAACATTGGCCAGGCCAAGTCTGGTGGTGATGACCAATGCACAGCGAGAACACCAGGCCTTCATGAAGACGGTCGAGGCGTGCGCCCAAGAGAATGGTCAGGCGCTGCGTTGCCTGAGGTCAGATGGCTGCGCGGTCTTGCCCACCGATACTGCACACCTGCCGATCTGGCTGGATCAGGTGGCTGCGTCCTGTCGGCTGATGCTGTTTGGGGCCTTGTCCGAATCAGATGGTGCGATGGCAGAGCTGGATGCGATGGCCCAACAAGGGGGTAAGGCCCGCCTGGCTGCCATGGTTTGTTTTGATTCGGCCGATTCTCAAGAGTCTTCAACCCGGTTCGAGATGACCGAAGGACCTAACTCGGTGCAGCATTCGGCCGTGCTGCGAGGCATTGGTGAGCATTTCTCCAGAAATGCGGCGGCCGTCTTGGCTGCTGCCCGGGCGCTATCCATTCCAGCCGAGCAGGCCCTGGAGGCGCTCTCGGCCTTTGAGCCCATGCCAGGACGGGGCCGGATTCATCGATGGCCTGGTTTCCAATTGGTAGACGACAGCTACAACGCCAACCCGGATTCTGTTCGGGCAGCCATCGCGGGCTTGGCGAAACAACCCCCGCCCAGAGCCATTGTCCTGGGTGACATGGGGGAGGTTGGCGATTGCTCAGATGTCTTTCACGACGAAGTGGTCCAGCGCGCGCGCGACTGCGGAGTCGAGCGAATTTGTTTGCATGGTGTCGCGATGTCCGCCGCCGCCCAACGATCGGGAGTGGGTGAGGCATTTGAGTCCATTGACCGACTGGCCGACAGCCTTCGGTCTTGGATTGAGCAGCAGAACGAAAAGGGCCTTCACCCAACCATCTGGGTCAAGGGATCAAGGTTTATGAGAATGGAGCGCGTGTCCCAGGCGCTCCAGAACTGGATGACAGGACATGCTGCTCGCGCTCATTGATTATCTCGATACGCTGATCAAAGGGTTTGGAGTCTTTGGCTATCTCACGCTCCGGGCGGTGATGGCTACTCTGACGGCCTTGCTGCTCGGTCTGCTCCTGGGTCCCTGGGTCATCCGGAAACTCGCCCTTCTCAAAATTGGTCAGGCCGTCCGGGATGATGGACCCCAGACCCACCTCATCAAGGCCGGCACCCCCACCATGGGTGGTGCACTGATACTTCTGTCGATTGCCGTGACAACACTGCTCTGGGCCGATCTGTCCAATCGTTTCGTTTGGATTGTCTTGATCGTCACCCTCGGTCTGGGTGCGGTGGGATGGGTAGATGACTATCGCAAGGTGGTCTATCGCGACCCGAAGGGGTTGCCGGCTCGATGGAAGTATTTCTGGCAGTCGGTGATCGGTCTGGTGGCAGCCCTCTGGCTGGTGTTCAGCGTCTCCGCTCCGAGCAATGCCGCCGCCTGGCAACTCTTCGTCCAGTGGATTCAAAACGGGTTTGTGGTCAGTCTGCCGCCCACTACTGATTTGATCGTGCCCTTTTTCAAAAGCGTGGCCTATCCACTGGGCGTGTTCGGCTTTGTGCTGCTGTCCTACTTTGTCATTGTTGGCAGCAGCAATGCGGTCAACCTGACCGATGGCCTCGATGGCTTGGCCATCATGCCCACCGTCTTGGTGGCTGGCGCCCTCGGTGTCTTTGCCTACGTCGCCGGCAACGCTGTTTTCTCTAAATACCTCCTGCTGCCATTTATTCCTGGTGCTGGAGAGTTGACAGTGTTCTGTGCTGCCCTCGTCGGTGCGGGTCTGGCCTTTCTCTGGTTCAACGCCTATCCGGCGACTGTCTTTATGGGGGATGTTGGCGCCCTGGCACTTGGTGGCGCCTTGGGGGCCGTCGCGATTGTGGTCAGACAAGAGATCGTGCTCTTCATCATGGGGGGTGTCTTTGTTGCCGAGACTCTGTCCGTGATGCTGCAGGTTGCTTATTTCAAATACACCAAACGCCGTTTTGGGGAGGGCCGACGCATTCTGCGAATGGCCCCGTTGCATCACCACTTCGAAGAGTCTGGTTGGAAAGAGACGCAGGTCGTGGTGCGTTTCTGGATCATCACCATGATGCTGGTCCTCGCCGGCTTGGCCACACTCAAGATCCGCTAGAACGACGATGGCCCTACAGAGTCCCACCTCGCAGACGAACCCAAGGCCAATGGGCTGGACTTGGTTTAGCGACTCCAACTGGCAGGGTCGCTTGGCTCTCGTCATCGGCGCTGGTGAGTCTGGACTGGCCACTACTCGTTGGCTAAGGCAGCGGGGCATGACTGTGCGTCTGGTGGATTCGCGCTCCGATCTGCCCTTGGCGTCGGGACTGGCGAATGCGGATGATGGGGTGGAACTCTTACTCGGACAGAGCCTGCCATTTTCGGAAACGCTCTTGAGTGGGGTAGACCTGCTGGTTCCTTCTCCTGGCCTGTCACCTCACGAGGGAAGGCCACAGTCGATTGCCAATCTCCTCTCGCAGGCGCAGGCTGAGGGTCTGGCGGTGGCCAGTGAACTGGATCTGTTTGACTGGGCCCTTGAGATGGAGCATCAGGCAGCTGCTGACCACGATGACCAGTCACCCGAGTTGGCCCTTAACCGACCGATGGTCTTGGCCATCACTGGTAGCAATGGCAAGACCACCACTGCCAAGCTCTGCTACCACCTGCTCACCAGCCTTGGTCTAGACGTGGAGCTGGCGGGAAATGTGAGCCCCTCCATGCTGGAGGCCTTGATGGTCCGGCAAGCTCGCCATCAACCGCCCAAGGCCTGGATCTTGGAACTATCCAGTTTTCAGCTCGCCCTCTCGAGTCGATTCTCTCCTACTGCTGCGACCGTCTTGAATCTCAGTCAGGATCATCTCGATTGGCACCTGGACTATGACGACTACGCAAATGCCAAGCTGAGGGTGTTTGGCCTGCCCCGGCCAACGGGCAGCATGATCGTCAATCGAGACGATCAGCCCTTGTTGGAGAGAATCCAGATCCTTCGTGATGGCCTGGCCACCAATCGATCCTTGGGACGATCATCCAAGACCAAGCTTCAGATGCCGCCCGTTATCACCTTCGGCCTCCAGACGCCTGCTGACCACACCGCTGGTTTTGGTGTTCTCAAGGAGTCGCTGGAATGGTTGGTTCATCAGCCTGCGCCCTGGACAGAGGATGACGACCATCCACCGCTGGTTCGACTGATGCCGGCCCAGGCGCTTCGACTTCGGGGCCGTCACCACTGGCTCAATGCACAGGCAGCCCTGGCCTTGTGCATGACGGTATCCTCGGATTTGGCCGGCATGCTGTTTGCCTTGCGGGACTATCGAGGTGAGGACCACCGCATGCAAGACATCGCGACGAGTCGGGCCATTACCTTTGTAGATGACAGCAAGGGCACCAATGTTGGCGCCACGGTGGCCGCACTATTGGGCGACCCCATGATGACAGCAGTCATCCTCGGCGGCCAGGGCAAAGGACAGGCTTTCGATGAGTTGGGCCGCGCGGTGGTTCAGGCCGGCGCCCATGCCATCTGCATCGGTGAGGCTGGCCCTGAGATCATTCAGGCAGTCAGGGCCTGTGGCGGGCAGGCTGAGCCTGCGACCGACATGACTGATGCCGTCGCCAAGGCCTGTGAATGGATTCTTGCAAGGCGGTCTGACGAGACACAGGCTGCCCGTGTCTTGCTATCGCCAGCATGCGCCAGTTTTGACATGTTCCGGAACTATGCCCATCGGGCCGATGTGTTTGCCCAGTCCGTCTCGCGGCAGGTTGAGCAATGGGGCCAGCCATGCTGACCGGCTCGGTCCAGCAGGCGGGCAGTCCCGCTGCCATGGATAGAACACTCTTTGCGGTCTTCATGGGGCTGCTCGCCCTGGGCCTAGTGATGGTCTATTCAGCCAACCTACCTCTGCCGAGTAGCAACGCGACCGCGGTCTTCTGGAAGCAGATGCGGGGTCATCCCACGCATCTGCTGATTGGCCTGACGGCCTTTGCAGTGTTGTTAAGGGTGCCGATCGATCTCTGGCAAAAACTCTCTGGCCTGATTTTTGGGGTCGGCATCGCCCTGCTGGTGGCGGTCGCACTCATCAAGTTGATTGGTGGCCCAGCCATGTTGAAGGACGGTGCCGTTCGAGCCATTCCGCTTGGCGTCATGACACTGCAACCGTCGGAGTTGATGAAGCTCTTTGCCTTGATCTTTGCGGCCGCCTATGCAGTGCGTCGTCACGATCGAATGAGAAATGACTTGTTGCGGGGTCTGGCACCCATTGGCGTATTGATGCTGGTCGTGATTTTTCTCTTGCTCTACCAGCCGGATCTTGGCTCTACGATTGTGATCACCCTCACAGTAGCGACCGTCTTGTTTCTGGGCGGCATGAGCATGCGTGTGGTGATTCCTCTGATGGTCATCATGCTCGGCTTCTTTTTCTTGATGGTGTATTTCACGCCTTGGCGCCTGATGCGGCTGGTCTCTTACCTCACCCCGTGTGACCCAGGCCATGTCCAGACCACCGGCTATCAGTTGTGTGGCGCCCTGATCGCCTTTGGTCACGGCGGCCTTTTTGGATCTGGGCTTGGCACGGGGATTGCCAAGATGGGGCACCTGCCCCTGCCTCACACAGACTTCATCTTTGCAGTCATTGGCGAGGAGTTGGGTTTCTTTGGCGTGACCGTTCTCTTGTTGGCTTTTGCCTACTTGATTCGTCGTGCGATGGAGATTGGACGCCTGGCCATGTCCCAGGAGCGTCTCTTTGCGGGCCTCGTGGCCCAGGGCATCGGTGTCTGGATTGGCCTGCAGACTTTTATTCATGCAGGCGTCAACACTGGCTTGCTGCCCACCAAGGGTCTGACCTTGCCCTTTATCAGCCACGGTGGTTCCTCGATGTTGGTGGTCTGTATGGCCATGGGGCTGCTCATGCGTATCGACATCGAGAATCGCGCCGGCTTGCGGGGACGAGCCGAGGCCCCAGCTAAACCGGCTCAGCGGAGTCGAACCATTGGCAGGAGGAGTTGGGCATGACCAACCCCAGCCAGACTCTTGATGTTTTGATTGCCGCCGGCGGGACCGGGGGCCATGTGTTCCCAGCCGTTGCAGTCGCTGGCCGACTCAAGGCCATGGGTCTAGGAGTGCACTGGATTGGCACGAACCGGGGACTGGAGCACAAGGTTGCCAAGTCTTCTGATCTGACGCTGACTGAACTGGCCTTTGAGGGCGTTCGAGGCAAAGGGCTCACGGGCTGGCTTCGACTGCCCACTCGTCTAGCGATGGCCGCCTGGGAGGTCTTTCAGATTCTGCGTCGCATTCGCCCCCGGTTGGTGATGGTCTTTGGTGGATACGTCAGTTTCCCAGTCGGCCTCGTGGCGCGCTTGATGGGTCTTCCGTTGATCGTCTTGGAGCAGAACGCAGTCATGGGCAGCGCCAATCGCTGGCTGGCCCGTCTCGCCGATGCGGTGGTGACCAGTTTCCCGAATACCCGCTATGCCCCCCGGACTAGCCAGTGCCTGGGCAACCCAGTGCGCGAGGCTCTGGTGAGGGGTGAGCCGCATGATCGAGTGATCGCAAGTCGTTCGGGAGCAATCAGGATCTTGGTGCTGGGCGGGAGTCTTGGTGCAGCACCACTCAATCAGTTCTGCCCAAGAATCTTTGCGCAATGCCAAGACCAGGGTGTGCGATTTGAGGTTCTGCATCAGACGGGTCTTGCGGGTCTGGAGCAGACCCGTAGGCTCTATCAGGATCTAGCGGTTCAGTCGGAGGTCGTTGCGTTTATCGATGACATGGCCAGTGCCTATGAATGGGCTGATCTGTTGATCTGTCGAGCTGGCGCCTCGACGGTTGCGGAGCTGATGGCGCTGGCCATCCCCGCCATCTTTGTGCCGCTACCCCATGCGATTGATGACCATCAGACCGCAAATGCTGCTGCGATGACCGAGCAAGGCACGGCCTGGCTGGTAGCCCAAGGACCAGATTTTCAGGCCAGGGTGACCGAGATTCTAATGAACCTGCGTCGCGAGGACTTGGTCGATCGCGCCAGAAAATTGGTGGATGCTGATGCACGCCACGCCCTCTCATCAGTGATTGACCTGGTTCAACAAAAATTTCTCAGACCCACGGCCCCAAACAGTCCCGGAGCAGGCGCATGAAACACAAGATTGGCACACTGCATTTCATTGGGATCGGGGGCTCGGGCATGTCAGGCATCGCCGAGGTGATGCTGAACCAAGGCTATCGGGTCCAGGGATCAGACTTGCAGTCCTCTGCGGTTACTCAACGGCTGGCCGACCAGGGGGCCAAGATTTTTGTGGGGCACGAGGCCTCGCAGGTGGCCCAGGCGGATGTGGTGGTGATCTCCACGGCCGTCAAGGCCGACAATCCAGAGCTCATGGCGGCAAGGGCCAAGAAAATCCCAGTGGTACCCCGTGCACTCATGCTGAGCGAGTTGATGCGCATGAAGCAGGGGATTGCCATCGCGGGCACCCATGGTAAGACGACCACCACGAGCCTGGTGGCCAGTCTTCTGGCCGAGGCCGGCCTGGATCCCACCTTTGTGATTGGTGGTCGTCTGAACAGTGCGGGCGCCAACGCCAAATTGGGCCTCGGAGACGCCTTTGTGGCGGAGGCAGATGAATCAGACGGGTCGTTCTTGAATCTGATGCCGATGATGGCGGTTATCACCAACATCGATGCAGACCACATGGACACCTATGACCACGACATGGCCAAGCTCAAGCAAGCCTTTGTGGCCTTTACCCAACGTCTGCCCTTCTATGGCACGGCGATTGTCTGTCAGGACGATCCCCACGTTAGAGAGATCCTGCCTTTTGTCTCTCGGCCAGTCCTGAGCTACGGCCTCAGTCCAGAGGCAGACGTCCGTGCGGACAACATCAAGGCCGACGGACTGACCATGCGGTTCGATCTGGTCCGACCACATCAGCCAGCACTGCCTTTGCAGGTGAATCTGCCGGGGCATCACAACGTGCTCAATGCCTTGGCTGCCATCTGCGTAGCGCTAGAACTGGGCGTGTCCGATCGGGCCATTGCTGCAGGTCTCTCTCAGTTCAAAGGGGTGGGTCGTCGATTGCAGGTCTGGGGCCAGCCCGTCTGGCATGGGGCTCAGGTGACCTTGATCGACGACTACGGTCACCACCCAGTCGAGATCCGAGCCACTTTGGAGGCCGTTCGAGGGGCCTATCCCAACCGACGTCTGGTTCTGGTCTTTCAGCCCCATCGCTACAGCAGAACGCGTGACCTGTTTGATGACTTTGTTCGGGTCTTGGGCACAGCAGATGCCTTGGTGTTGACCGAGGTCTATGCGGCAGGTGAACAGCCATTGGCTGCAGCCGATGGTAGAACGCTGACCAGAGCCGTGCGTCAGTTGGGTCGTCTTGATCCGGTCTTCGTACAAGAGCTCGCCGAGCTACCGGATACGCTGACAGTACTGGCTCGACCAGGGGACGTGGTCCTGCTCATGGGTGCCGGATCCATTGGCAGTATGCCCGCTCGGCTCATGGAGGTTCAGTCATGACCGGTCAGCGTGTAGCGGTCCTGATGGGAGGCCGATCAGCAGAACGAGAGATTTCTTTGCGCTCGGGCCATGGTGTTTTAGCAGCTTTGCGTCGTAAGGGTATCGACGCCTTCGCCTTTGATCCGGCGCATCGTCCTCTGGCAGAACTGGCTGACGAAAAAATTCATGCCGCGTTTATTGCCCTGCATGGTCGCTATGGTGAGGACGGCACGGTTCAGGGGGCATTGGAGTTGTTGGACATTCCCTACACTGGATCTGGCGTTTTGGCCTCGGCTCTGGCCATGGACAAGATCGTGACCAAACAGGTCTGGTCTCATCAGGGTATCCCGACGCCAGCCTTTCTGTCCGTCACCTCACAGACCACGGCAGAGCAGGCCATAGACGCTGTGGGCCTGCCCATGGCCGTGAAGCCTGGCACCGAAGGATCGTCTCTGGGCTTCACCAAGGTGGAGAGCAGAGAGCTGTTTCACACGGCTGTCGCCAAGGCGGGTCAATACGACGATCGAATTCTGGCGGAGGCCTTTGTCTCTGGCCGCGAGTTCACCGTGGCCTTGCTCGGGGGTGGCGCCCTGGGGCCCGTTGAGGCACTGCCGGTCATCGAGATTCGTGCACCAGCCGGCAACTACGACTTTCAGAACAAGTACTTTGGTCAGGAGACCCAGTACGACTGTCCAGCCAATTGCCCACGGGAGATCGCGCAGCTGATGCAACGGCTCTCAGAGCAGGCTTTCATGGCGCTGGGCTGCGAGGGCTGGGCCCGGGTAGACCTGCTCTGGGTGGAGGGTGAGACGCCGACCCTTCTTGAGATCAACACCTCTCCGGGGATGACCGATCATTCACTGGTACCCATGGCAGCAGCAGCGGTTGGCCTGGCCTACGATGACCTGGTCTTGCGCATTCTGCAGGGGGCCAGATTGAAATCCGGCGGAGGATTCGATCGATGATCGGCGTCAACCCGCTGCGTGAGTTCTGGCATGCGCCCCGGACCATGAATCTGGTCTCGTGGACGCTTCTGGCCATCGGCATGAGCGGTGTTTTGGTGAGCCTCGGGTTCTGGTTGGCCAACCAGCCTTCCTTCGGACTGCGAACAGTCCAGGTCGATGCCTCGAGCACGGGACTGACTCAGATTCAGGAGGCCGACATCCGCGATGTGCTCGGTCAGCAGATCAGCGGCACAGCCTTGACCCTTGATCTCCAGCCTCTTCAGGCTGGCTTGGCCCAGCACCCGTGGGTTCGTCAGGTCAGCATTCGTCGGGTCTGGCCCAATCGCCTGCTGATTCGACTCGAGGAGCATGAGGCCATTGGTGTCTGGGGTGATGGCCGCCTGGTCAATCGATTTGGGGAGCTGTTCGTGGGCGAGACCCAGGCCGCTCTGGAGCATGCCAAAACCAAGCTCGGCTGTCAGATGCCCCGCTTGCAAGGACCTGTTGGCACGGTGCCGCGGGTGATGGCTCGAGCCCAGGCAGCACACCAACTCGCCTCGGCGAGGGGGCAGCAGATCCAAGGCGTGACCCTCACCGAGCAATTCGCCTGGCAGCTCGAGCTGTCTCAGGGCCATCGGATTTATCTGGGACGTGAGGGCCTGCCAACCGACTGGCAGTCTCGCCTGATTGCGATGTTCGACAGCATGCATTGGTTAAACACCCGCGTCCTGAAGGACCAGTCGATGGCAGCCCTGTCATTTGACTTGCGGTATGCAAATGGCTACGCCTTTTCCCCCCTTCAACGGCCTGCGGACGATGAGAGTCGGCCTGCATCGGCACCATCCCAACCGAGTTGTCTCATTTATTTAGAAGAGGGCAAACGTTATGCCACGTGAATCGAAGAATCTGATCGTGGGCCTGGACATTGGCACATCCAAAATTGTGGCCATCGTGGCGCAGCTGCTGGAGGATGATCGCCTTGAGGTGATTGGCCTGGGACAGTCTGAGAGCGATGGGCTCAAAAAAGGTGTCGTGGTCAACATCGATTCAACCGTTGCCTCCATTCAAAAAGCACTCGAAGAGGCAGAGCTGATGGCTGACTGCAAGATCGAATCCGTCTGGACGGGGATCGCTGGCAGTCATATCCGTAGCTTCAACTCCTCCGGCATGGTAGCCATCAAAGAAAAAGAAGTCTCGCAGGCGGATATGGATCGCGTGATCGAGACTGCAACGGCTGTCAGCATTCCAACCGATCAGCAGGTTCTGCATGTCCTGCCCCAGGAATTCATCATCGATGGTCAGGAGGATGTCCGTCAGCCGCTGGGCATGAGTGGTGTGCGTCTGGAGGTCAGGGTCCACATCGTGACGGGTGCAGTCAGTGCAGCCCAGAACATCATCAAGTGCATTCGTCGCTGTGGACTGGAGGTCAATGAACTCATCCTGCAGCCCCTCGCCTCAAGCCATGCGGTTCTGACAGAGGACGAGCGAGACCTGGGCGTGGCCTTGGTGGACATAGGCGGCGGCACGACTGACATTGCGATCTTCTCGGGTGGTGCCATACGGCACACGGCAGTCATCCCGATTGCGGGAGACCAGATTACCAATGACATTGCCATGGCCTTGAGGACACCGACCAAGGATGCCGAGGACATTAAACGTCGGTATGGCGTGGCCAAGCAGACCCTGGCCGACCCGGATGGCAGCTTTGAGGTGCCAGGCCTTGGCGATCGTGCTCCTCGCATGCTCTCACACCAATCTCTGGCAGCTGTCATTGAGCCGCGGGTCGAAGAATTGTTCTCCCTGGTGGCCCAGGTGATTCGTGAGAGTGGATTCGAGGAGCTCCTCTCCTCTGGAATTGTCCTCACCGGTGGCAGCGCACAGCTGCCCGGCATGGTCGAACTCGGTGAGGACGTTTTTTTAAAACAAGTTCGTGTGGCCCGCCCCAGTTATCGGGGGAACCTCGCGGACGTGGTCGACAGTCCCAGGTATGCCACTGCGATGGGATTGCTCGAGGAGGCAAGGCAGCAGTGGGTGCGCGGCGATCAGGTGGACAGGCAGACCGGATCTTTCCGGGACACCTTGTCGCGCATGAAGGCGTGGTTTGTAGGCAATTTCTAAAACTGAACCCAAGGAGCTGGATATGACTTTTGAAATGTTAGAGACCGAATCGCTGGGCACCGTGATCAAGGTGGTCGGCGTGGGCGGTGCAGGCGGAAACGCGGTGCACCACATGATTAAAAAGAATGTACAGGGCGTGGAATTTATCTGCGCCAATACCGATGCTCAGGCGCTGGCCAAGTCCACCGCCCACCGGGTTCTGCAGCTGGGCGCCTCAGGACTGGGCGCAGGTGCCAAGCCTGAGGCGGGCAAGGCAGCCGCCGAGCACGATCGGGTTCGAATTGCAGAGGCCCTTCAGGGTGCTCACATGGTCTTCATCACAGCCGGGATGGGCGGTGGCACTGGCACCGGTGCTGCACCGGTGGTGGCCGAAGTCGCCAAGGAGCTCGGTGCCCTCACCGTGGCGGTAGTGACCAAACCTTTCTCCTTTGAGGGTGGCCGTCGGGCCAA
This sequence comes from Pseudomonadota bacterium, assembly GCA_041171045.1. GTDB lineage: Bacteria > Pseudomonadota > Gammaproteobacteria > Burkholderiales > Burkholderiaceae_A > Hahnella. The sequence goes on along the minus strand of JBEDMQ010000023.1, from coordinate 23,764 downwards.
GTCTGCCGAGGCTGGATTGGCAGAGCTGGAGGGAAAGGTGGACTCGCTCATCGTCATCCTGAACGAAAAGCTAGAAGAGGTATTGGGCGATGACATCACTCAGATGGACGCCTTCGAGGCGGCTGATGATGTCCTGAACAATGCTGTCGCTGGCATTGCCGAGATCATCAATGTTGAAGGCCTGGTCAACGTCGACTTCGAGGACGTCAAGACCGTGATGGGCGAACAGGGCAAGGCCATGATGGGCACAGCCACCGCCAGTGGCCCTGATCGCGCTCAGATCGCAGCCCAGCAAGCCGTTCGCAGCCCTCTGCTCGAGGGGGTCGACCTGTCAGGTGCCCGCGGCATTCTGGTCAACATCACAGCCAACCAGTCACTCAAGCTCAAAGAGACCAAGACGGCCATGGAGACCATTCGTCAGTTCGCAGCCGAGGATGCGACGATCATCTTTGGCACGGTCTACGATGAGGCCATGGGTGACGAGATGCGCGTGACCGTCGTGGCCACCGGACTCGGTGCTGCACGTCGCCGTCCCAGCCTGGTTCCTCCAGTTGAGGTCCCGGTCGTGCGCACAGGGACCTTCGATGCGGTCGGTCAGACCATGACCCACGCAACTGCCTCTGAAACCACCAGCCTGCCGGCCGGCCCCAGCGTTCCGGTTGGCGCCGACATTCCCACCATCTGGCGCCAGCCGGCCAAGGGTGAGGCGGCTGCTCGGGTGATGGCCCTGGAGGAGGGTGGCATGGATCGACTCGACATCCCCGCGTTTCTCCGTAAGCAGGCGGACTAGCCAGTAAGGCTGATTGACTGGCACACTCCATGGTTCAGCCCCAGGCGGCAACTGCCGAAGTCGTCTGGGGGACTTGCTGATTTTTCCCTATCAGAAGATGGAGTGGTCATGAGCATTCAGATTGGACAAGCCCTACCCAACAACACGTTGTACGAATTTATTGAAGAAGAGACGCCCGGCTGCGCGATCGGCCCGAATGCCTTTCAGGTGGCCGACATGGTCAAAGGCAAAAAGATTGTCATCTTTGGCCTGCCTGGTGCCTATACCCCCACTTGCTCGGCTAAACATGTCCCAGGTTTCGTGGCCCAACATCAGGCCCTGAGGGCCAAGGGTGTCGATGAGGTCTGGTGTGTGGCGGTGAACGATGCCTTCGTCATGGGCGCCTGGGGCCGTGAGCAGGGTGTGCGCGGCAAGGTTCGCATGCTCGGTGATGGCAACGCAGAGTTCTCCAAAGCGATTGGACTCACACTTGACCTGACCGGTCGCGGAATGGGTGTTCGATCGAATCGGTACGCCATGGTGGTTGAGGACGGCGTGGTGAAGTCTCTGGCCGTAGAGGCACCAGGCAAGTTCGAGGTCAGCAGCGCCGAAGCTGTTTTGGCCATGCTCTAAGGCGTAACCCAAGCGTAGTCCTGCAGGCCGATGCTCAGACAGAGAACCCTTCGATCAACCGTGACGGCCCAAGGCGTTGGGCTGCACAGTGGCCAAAGGGTTCGTTTGTCTCTGCAACCGGCGCCGGCTGATACCGGGATTGTCTTTCGGCGGACCGACCTGCCGCAACCCAACGAGATCGTGTCCAAGGCCGTGGCCGTGGGGGACACTCGGATGGCCTCCACCATCGGCGAGGGCTCGGTCAGAGTGGCCACGGTGGAACACCTGATGTCCGCCCTATCTGGACTGGGCATCGACAACGCTACTGTCGAGGTGGATGCAGCCGAGATCCCCATCATGGATGGCAGCGCGGCCAGCTTTGTCTACCTGATTCGTTCTGCCGGGATTCAGGAGCAGGACCAACCCAAGCGGTTCGTGGAGGTCATCAAATCAATCGAAGTCCGGGACGGGGACAAGTGGGCCAGACTCGATCCCTACTATGGGTTCCGGCTCGACTTCACCATTGACTTTCAGCATCCTGCGGTTAACCAGACGGGCCAAGAGGTCAGCATCGACTTTGAGCAGAGCTCCTTTGTGGATGAGATTGCGAGGGCCAGAACCTTTGGATTCATGCGGGATGTGGATGCACTCAGAAGCAAGGGCCTGGCCATGGGAGGCAGCCTGGACAATGCGATCGTCATGGACAGCCACCGTATCCTCAATCGTTCGGGATTGCGGCGCCCTGACGAGTTCGCGATGCACAAGGCCTTGGATGCGATTGGCGACCTCTATCTATTGGGTCAGCCACTCATGGCAGCCTATTCGGCCTTCAAGTCTGGCCATGCCTTGAACAATCAATTGCTGCGGGCCTTGCTAGAGGATCCCACGGCCTGGGTTGAGAGATCGTTTGATGACCTGTCCCAGGCGCCAGCCGCCTGGGCGCGTCAGTGGTCCTGGGCCTGAGCCAGGCCAACCGCCGCCAGCAGGCGCTGCCGGGCTGCATCTGGCACACCAGGCCTGCCCCCGGCGGTGGGTCGGGAGGGGGTCGCCACCATCCGTTGACTGCGGATCAGAATCGTCTGAAAACCCAGAGATTTTGATTGGCAGGCCTCCAGCAGGCTGGTTGACAGCAACTGAAGTTTGGCCGCCGCGGCATGCTGGCTGGTCACGATGGTCAGCTGACTTCCACGCACCCCTCGTCTGGGGTCGGAGCGATGGGCGCCTAGGATCAACCGAGAGAGCGATGCCTGTCCCAGGCCGATCAGCACTTGGCGAACTACGTCTAATAGAGCCAAAGACTCAGTCAGCCGGGCCGCCGTAGTGGCATCCAGCCCAACCCGGACGCTCTCGAGTAGCCCTGCTGAGGAGCCCCGGCCTGCGCCCTTGGGCTGCCCCTGGGCGCCCCTTGGCAGACGGCTGTTTGCAAGATTCTTCACATCGGCCATGCTACCCTAGCGAGCTTATGATTAGCAGCCTCTTGTCCGCCGTCTTCGGGAGCCGCAACCAGCGGCTGATCAAAAAATACCAAGCCAAGGTCGATGCCATTGGCCGACTGGAATCGGGGCTCCAAGGCCTCTCCGACCAGGCACTGGCGGCCCAGACCGATGCCCTCAAGGCCCGTCACGCGGCAGGTGAGTCGCTTGAAGCCCTGCTGCCAGAGGCCTTTGCCACCTGCCGAGAGGCCTCACGTCGAGTATTGGGCATGCGCCACTTTGACGTTCAGCTCATTGGCGGCATGGTCTTGCACGAGGGCAAGATTGCTGAGATGCGCACCGGCGAGGGCAAGACCCTCATGGCGACGCTGCCGGCTTATCTGAATGCCCTGGCAGGAAAGGGCGTTCACGTTGTCACGGTGAACGAATACCTAGCCCAGCGAGACGCCGACTGGATGGGCCGTCTCTACGGTTTTCTGGGGCTGACCACGGGTGTCAACTTGTCTGGCCTGGATGCTCCCGCCAAGCAGGCCGCCTACGCCGCCGACATCACCTACGGGACCAACAACGAGTTCGGATTCGACTACCTGCGTGACAACATGGTGGCCGACAAGGCCTCCCGTTCTCAGCGCAGCCTGAACTTTGCCATCATCGACGAGGTCGACTCGATCCTGATTGACGAAGCCAGGACCCCATTGATCATCTCTGGTCAGGCCGATGACACCATTGACCTCTACCGGGCTGTCAACGACCTACCGTCCAAGCTCGAACGGCAGGCTGCCGAAGATGGTCCTGGTGATTATTTCGTCGATGAAAAAGGGCGTCAGGTTCATCTCTCGGACGCCGGCTTTGAGAAGTCTGAACAACTTCTTGAGCAGATGGGCGTGCTGCCGTCTGGCGCCAGTCTCTACGATTCATCCAACATCACACTCTTGCACCATCTCATGGCGGCGCTCCGAGCCCATGTGCTGTATTTCAAGGACCAGCACTACGTCGTTCAGGCCGGCAAGGTGGTCATTGTTGACGAATTTACTGGGCGACTGATGTCGGGCAGACGCTGGTCGGATGGCCTTCACCAGGCGGTTGAGGCCAAAGAGGGTGTGGCCATCGAGGCCGAAAACCAGACCTTGGCCTCGATTACCTTCCAGAACTACTTCCGCATGTACGGCAAGCTCGCTGGCATGACCGGCACGGCCGATACCGAGGCCTTTGAATTCCAACAGATCTACGGCCTAGAGACCGTGATTGTGCCCACCCATCGGCCCATGGTGCGACAGGACCTTCAGGACCAGATTTTCCGTACCACCGAGGAAAAAACCGAGGCGATCGTGGCCGACATTCGTGCTCGCCACGAGAAGGGCCAGCCCATTCTGGTCGGCACCACCTCGATTGAGAGCTCAGAGGCCCTGTCAGCCATTCTCAAATCCCAAAAGCTTGATCACCAGGTCCTCAACGCCAAGCAGCATGCCCGCGAAGCCGAGATCGTCGCGCAGGCTGGCCGTCCGGGCATGATCACCATCGCCACCAACATGGCTGGCCGAGGCACCGACATCGTGCTCGGTGGCAACATTGAAAAAGCGATTCGAGCCATCGAGCAGTCAGACAGCTCTGATCAGGACAAGGCTCGACAAATCACACAGATGCGCGAAGAGTGGACCAAGACCCACGAGCAGGTCTTGGCCGCTGGTGGCCTGCACATCATTGGCACCGAGCGCCATGAGTCGCGGCGAATTGACAACCAGTTGCGTGGCCGAGCCGGCCGTCAGGGCGACCCTGGTTCGTCGCGTTTCTACCTCTCGATGGACGACCCGCTGCTGCGAATCTTTGCTGGCGACCGAATGAAGGCCATCATGGACCGCCTGGGTGTTCCGCGCGGCGAGGCCATCGAAGCTGGCATGGTGACGCGATCGATCGAGAGTGCGCAGCGCAAGGTGGAGAACCGTAACTTCGAGATCCGCAAACAACTGCTCGAGTACGACAACGTCGCCAATGACCAGCGCAAGATTATTTATGCTCAGCGCAATGAGATTCTCGAGTCGCAAGACTTGAGCGATCTGATCTCCCGACTGCGAGATGGGGCCATGACCGCGGCCGTTCGTCAGCATGTGCCGGCCGACAGCATTGAAGAACAATGGGATCTGCCGTCCCTGACCGAGCAGTTGGAAAAGACCTATCGTCTTTCGATCGACCTCATCGCCATCGTGGCGAGCCAGCAGGAGCTGGATGATCAGGGGCTGGTGGACCTGGTCTGCGAGCGCGCGGCTGCGGCTTACGCCCAGAAGGTCTCACCGGTACCCGAGGGGCTCTTTCATGACTTCGAGCGCTCGGTTTTGCTGCAGCACTTGGATTCCGCCTGGCGTGAACATCTGGCAGCCCTCGATCACTTGCGTCAAGGCATCCACCTCCGTGGCTATGCCCAAAAGGACCCCAAACAGGAATACAAGCGCGAGGCTTTCCAGCTATTTGAGTCCTTGCTCGAGCGGGTTCGGGACGAGGTCATTGCCTTGTTGATGTCAGTCGAGGTGGCCAGCGAGCAGGAGATTGCTCAGGCCGCCGAGCAGGCCCAGGCCCGGGCTGCCGCCACCCCCAAAGACCTCTCCTTCAACCACCCTGACTTCAATGGGGAAGATGAACAGGCGGCTCCGGAGGACCAGCCAATGGCGGCCGCCCCCCAGACCATTCGTCGAGAGTTTCCCAAGGTGGGTCGTAACGACCCGTGCCCTTGCGGATCCGGCCAGAAGTTTAAGAATTGCCACGGGGCCTTGAAATAGGCCCCCCGGGGCATCCACTGTTTTTCTGACCAACGGGAGACCCGACAGATGCCAGTCAACCTTCCCCTTCCCGTCCGCGACGCTTTGCATCCCGTCCAAGGGGTTCGCCTGGCGGTGACGCATGCGGGGATTCGCAAGGCCAATCGGTACGACATGCTAATGGTGGCCCTGGCCGAGGGATCGACCGTCGGCGGCGTGTTCACCCAGAACGCTTTCTGTGCCGCTCCGGTGCAGGTCTGTCGTCAACACCTCTCGCAGGACACCGGCATTCGGGTGTGGTTGGTGAACACCGGTTGTGCAAATGCTGGCACGGGCCAGCAAGGTCTGGCCAACGCCCTGTCCTCCTGTGAGCGGGTCGGTCAGCGACTCGGCCTGGCAGCCACAACGGTCCTGCCTTTCTCCACGGGGGTCATCTTGGAACACCTGCCCATGGATCGACTGAACACGGGCATTGAGACCTTGGCCGGCCAGCTAGGACAGGCTGACTGGCTCGATGCCGCACAGGCCATCATGACCACTGACACGCAGCCCAAGGCCGCCAGTCGGCAATTGGTCTTGCGCGGCCAGACCGTCACCATTACTGGTATCTCAAAGGGTGCAGGGATGATCAGGCCCAATATGGCGACCATGTTGGGCTTCGTTGCAACGGATGCGGGGATCGATGGGGCGTTGCTGCAGACCCTCACAGCCCAAATGGCGGACCAGACTTTCAATGCGGTCACCATCGACGGGGACACCAGCACCAATGACTCTTTTGTGACTGCAGCCACTGGTCAAGTCAATTGTCGTTTTGGCCTCTCCGATCAGACCAGCGCCGACTGGCAGCGGTTTCGGGAGGCTTTCTTGGCGGTTTGCATGGAACTGGCGCAGGCGATCGTACGTGACGGTGAGGGCGCCACCAAATTCATCACCATTGAGGTCGCAGGCGCGACGACACGCGACGAAGCCAGGCAGGTGGGCTATGCCATCGCCCACTCGCCATTGGTCAAGACAGCGTTCTTTGCCAGCGACCCAAATCTGGGGCGGATTCTAGCGGCCATTGGCTACAGTGGTGTACCAGGCCTGCTGGTGGACCCCATCCGAGTCTGGCTGGATGACGTGCTGGTGGCTGAACAAGGCGGCCGCGCCAAGTCTTATCACGAGGCGGCTGGTGCGGCAGTCATGGCCAAGTCAGAAATGACCATCCGCGTCGACCTGGCTCGTGGCGCTGCCGCAGCAACGGTCTACACCTGTGACCTCTCTCACGACTACGTCTCGATCAATGCCGACTACCGATCCTAAGAACGCCGAGCTCTGGCTTCGACTCGGCCAGAAGCTTGAGGCCTTGTTACCGCCCTCACCACCGGCCATCGATTTCACGACCCAGATGGCTTTTCGCTGGGTAAGACGCTCGACTCTTTTGGGCCATGTGTCCTTTCTTCAGCCGGTTGCCCAGTTTGCGCGGATTGATCTGGCGGATCTGCAGCATGTCGAGTCCCAGGCTGAGCGAGTCGTCAAAAACACCCGACAATTCGTTCGTGGGCTTCCCGCCAACAATGTCCTGCTGACCGGTGCGAGGGGTACTGGCAAGTCCTCGCTGGTGAGAGCCTGTCTGTCTGCCTTTGGGGATGCTGGCCTGAGGCTCATCGAGATTGACAAGGACGACCTGGCTGATCTGCCTCAGATTGCCGAGATGATTGGCCAACGGCCTGAGCGCTTTATTCTGTTTTGTGACGACCTGTCTTTTGAGCAGGGAGAAGCTGGCTACAAGGCACTCAAGACGGTACTCGATGGTGGGCTCAGCGCCCAGGCCGACAACCTCTTGATCTATGCCACCTCTAACCGCCGGCACTTGATGCCGGAGTCGATGAAGGACAACTTGTCCGTTCAGTACGATGAGCACGGAGACCTACACCCTGGTGAGACCATCGAGGAGCGGATTTCACTCTCGGAGCGTTTTGGTCTTTGGGTTTCTTTCCATAGCTTTAATCAGGCTGATTATCTGGATATCGTGGCCCATTGGCTGGCTCGCTATGGACTCTCACCAGAGGATAGGCAGGCCGCCAGGCAGCCAGCCCTTCAGTGGGCCACCGAGCGTGGGTCCCGGTCGGGGCGTGTCGCCTTGGCTTTCGCCAAAGATTGGGCGGCACAGAGAAACTCTACCGCCACCGAGTAGATGGCAGAGCGCTCGGACTGGATTCAGGTGGCCGTCGGTGTGGTCCGCGACGCCAGTAGCCGCATTCTGATGACCAGTCGGCCAGCCCCAAAGGTCTATGCTGGCTGGTGGGAATTTCCGGGCGGCAAACTGGAGGCCAATGAATCCGTGGAAGAGGCTCTGGCCCGTGAGTTGTCAGAAGAACTGGGGCTCAAGGTGCAAAGACGGGATATCAGGAGACTCTGGTCCGTCGAGCATGTCTATTCTCACGCCAGCGTGAGGCTGCATTTCTGCCTGGTGGACCCCTGGTCAGCCGCCCGGTTAACACAGCATCAGGCTCATCCAGACGCTTCAGGACTCACTGACTTGGACTTGCGCGAGGGCCAGCAGGCGTGTTGGCTAGACTTTTCAAGTGGGCGCTATGGGTTGGCGGCAGCGCCATACCCTGTATTGCCGGCGAGTCAGCCGATCGTTGAGCGTTTACAGGTCACACAGGGCCATTTGGAAACCCAGATCACCCTCAATGGGTGAGAGGCCCAACTGACCATTGAGTTGTCTGAAGCGAACAGCCACCACATACTTGTTGGCACTGACCTCGCAAGTGAGTTCCCTGACGTCTTGAACCTGGATTCGAATCAGCTTTGCCTGACGTCCGCCGGGGCTCATCTCGAAGGTGCCATTGCTTGCGACAAAATCTTGGGGTTCCGAGCCATCCCGTAGGTAGCCCAGCCCGAGGTTGGAGGCCTTGATGATCGGAAGAACATGGGCGAGCCAACTGGACATAAGAGCGATGCGATCCTCGACTGGGCGTTTGAGCCAGACATGCAGGGCCGGCAGGTCAAAGCTACAACTGCCAGCGGGGATGCCCGTTCGCCCTTTTAGGGCGTTGAGGAACTCGTACTCTGGGAGATGGGCCCCGAGCCGCATCGGGACATCGGATAACTGGTTGTACGTCTGGGTCAGATCGTTGAGCACCCGAGCCAGGCGATCTGCTGCGACACCAGGCTTTCCCTCGAAACGGCCGAGTGTCTGCCTCTGGCGCTCGAGTTCTTGGAGCAATTCGTTTTTGACATCGCTTCGGGTGGACAGCAGGTCATAGAGCTCGAAGTGGCAGCCTAGCCATGCTTCGTGGGCTGCAGCGCTGGGCAGAGCCAAGAGATCATGGAGTCGTTGTCCCAGGCATTCGAGGCGCAGCATCATGCGCACCCGCTCATTGCAGGGGAAGTCAAAAATCTGTGGGGGGCTACCAAACAAGCCTGACATCAAGGCATTGTGCCTGATTCACGCTTGTTTGGAAGGGCTTTGGGACAAAAGCGCCTTATGCAGCGCATGGATCTGGGCGCTGAGCTCGGTCAGGCTGCCATCGTTTCCGATCACGACATCTGCGACTGCCTTGCGATCTGGTCGCCTGGCCTGACGGTCTAGCATGGCCGCCAATTCATCCGGAGGGGGGGCACCCCGGGCCGCAATGCGTTGCAACTGGACATCAGGGCTGGTGTCCAGACTCACCACCCGCCAAACCCAGTTGGGGCGATCGCTTCCATAGACCTCAGCCCAGAGCGGAACTGCATAGATGCAATAGGGCCCCTTGGCCCGGCTCAAAGCCTCTTGAGCCGCCTGCTGCACCAGTGGATGCAAGATGGACTCCAGCTGGATTCTCTGCTGCGGGGATTCGAAGGCCATGGCTCGCATCGCGTCTCGGTCTAGGCTGCCATCGGATCGAATGACCGAACCACCAAAGACGGCCTCAATGGCTGGTATGGCCTGTCCGCCAGCTTGGGTCAACTGTCGCGTGAGCAGATCGGCATCCACGACCTCGATCCCCAGCTCCTCGAAGACCGCACAGGCGGTGGACTTGCCCATCCCCATCCCGCCAGTCAGGATTACGATTGGTGCACTCATGCTGAGAAGTCTGCCACGATTGAGAGCCAGCCCATGTGCCCAGGCCACTGAACGAGGTTGGCCGGCCCCAGCCATGCGCAGGCTGCAATCGCCGGCCCCATGGGTAGGCTTCCAGGCGGCGAGAGCCGCCGCCTGATGTTCATCAGCCCTTGGACTCCCGCGGTGAGCAGCAGCAACAGACTGCTCGCCAGCAAGACCCCGATCACACCCGATGCCCCGAGCCAGAGCCCGACACCTCCGAGCAAGGCGATGTCGCCTCGCCCAATTGCAGCAGTCGCAGCAGCCTTCATTCGCCCCGACCGCGTGGCCCATCGATTGGTCATCCAGGGGATGGCATATCCCAACAAACCACCCAGCAGCGCCTGATCAAGCCTGACGAACTGACCCCATCCGGCCAGTCCGAGCCCTAGGATCGCGATTGTCAGGGTCATTCGATCCGGGAGGAGTCGACACCGCAGATCGATCAGCGCAGCGAGCAACAAGGCGGCGCTCCAGAAACCCATGGCCATCGCCTGCCAAGGGGTGGGCCGATGGGGGCCTATCTCAGCGAAGGTCTCCAGGGCCAAACCCAGACATCCACTCAAGGCGGCCCAGAGCACTCTGGGGGCCATGATCTGGTGAGTGGCGCGGGCGTCCTGCAGCCAGTGGAGCAGTTCTTTTTGAAGCCAACTGGTCAATAGCAAGAGGCTTATTGCGGCGGTGAGAGCCGCTAATACCGCCAGCCCCCAATCATCCCTAGCCTCTGCTACAGCCGACCTAAGGAGTGCGATCGGCTCCTCGGCCTGAGACCACGATGGCTGACTGATCATGACTGGTGTTGAGGTCTTGGTCTGGGCTTGGTCGTTGCAAGAGCACACGGCGGATGCGGCGATCTTGAACTTGCAGAATCTCCATTGGGACGCCCGCAATCTTAAGGCTGACGTGCGACTCTGGGATGTCCTGCAGGGCCTCCAGAATAAGACCGTTGAGGGTCTTGGGGCCATCGACTGGAAGGCTGAGATTCAGCTGTCGATTCAGCTCGCGGATCAGCATCACGCCGTCGACCGACGCGGTCCCATCGGGCTGCCACTGCATTCGATGAATGGCCTTTGGGTTTTGCCCATCAAACTCACCGACCAATTCCTCAACAATGTCCTGGAGGGTCACCAGGCCATCGATCTCACCGTACTCATCGACGACCAGGGCCATGTGTTTCTTCTGGTCTTGGAAATACTTCAACTGACTGAAAAGCTTGGTGCCAGATGGCACAAAGTAGGCAGGCAATAGCATCTCGACCAGGCGCTCTTTGGAGAATTCTGACTTACCGATCATGGACAGGGCGCGACGGACATTGAGAATGCCTTCGACCTGATTGAAGTCGCCGCGGTAGACCAGCAGCTTGTTGTGAAAGCTGGTGGTGATTTGCTCGATCAAGATGTTGTCATCGTCTTCAAGGTCTAAGGCCTCGATGTTGCCCCGCGGGACCATGACATCATCGACAGTGAGGTCTTCGAGATCAAAGAGGTTCAGCATGATGCTGCGGTGCTGACTGGGAATGAAACTGGAGGACTCGAGCACTGCTGCTCGAAGGTCCTCGGTGGTCATGGCCTCGCGATTTCCAGATGGAGACTTGAGTCGAAAGATCGCCAGCAGTCCTGAGACCAGTTGGTTGATGATCGTCACCAGCGGCCTAAAAAGGCTGACGAGCGGCACCAGGCCGTGGCTTGTCGTCATTGCAACAGACTCGGCCCGATTGGCCCCGATGACCTTGGGCAGGATCTCTGCAAAGACAATCAGCAGGCTAGCAGCCACGCCTGTCGCAATCGCCAATACTTCGTCGTTGTTGCCGAAGGTTTGAATGGCAATGGCCGTGATCATGGCGGTGAGTGCGGCATTGACCAGGTTGTTACCCAGCAGAATGGTGGCCAACAACTGGTCTGTCTTCCTCAGCAGTTTGAGAACCTGCCGCGCCCCCCGGCGGCCTTGAGCAGCGAGATTGCGCATTCGATAGCGGTTGACCGCCATCAGACTGGTCTCGGACATAGAGAAGAACGCCGATACCAGCAAGAGCAGCAGGAGGGCTAGGCCCTGGGCCCAGAGGGGTAAGTCGCTCAAGTGTGGGAGTTAGACACGGGCTGGTCCAACGAGGTTGAAGACCGTTTGAGTGTATCGGGCTTTTGGGGATTCACCAACGCATCACGGGAGTTGGCTGGCTGACCAATGAATTGGTCGGGGTGAGAGGATTCGAACCTCCGACTCCTGCGTCCCGAACGCAGTACTCTACCAGGCTGAGCTACACCCCGATTGCTGGAAACGGACGACGCCGATCAGGCTCTCATGGAGGCTGCTACCCAGCCTTCAACCGGAGGCCAGTGGCCTCAGTGGCGTCGCGTTACAACAAAGGACGCCAAGTCTATCAGGTGAGTCTTGAAGACGGAATCGGCCAGTGGCTGCAGGGCCGCCTGGGCCATGGCCGCCTCACGCTCGGCTGCCTGACGCGTGTAATCCAGTGCGCCGGACTCCCTTACCAAGGCCAGCAGGGCCTGGACGTCCGTTGACTCGGGCGTCTCGATGGCCGAGCGGACTTGTTGGCGGGCCATTGGACTGCCCTCTCGCATGAGCGTGATCAGGGGCAGGGTTGGTTTGCCTTCCCGCAGGTCATCGCCCAGCTGCTTGCCCATTTCCTGTGCGTCACCGTTGTAGTCCAGCCAGTCGTCGATGATCTGAAATGCGGTCCCCAAGTGCCGACCGTAGGCGGCCAAGGCTTCAATCAGCTGAGGATGGGCCTGGCCGATGACGGCGGGCAGGCAGCAGCTCGCCTCGAAGAGTTTGGCCGTCTTGAAACGGATGACCTGCAGGTAGCGGTCTTCATCCACATCAGGGTCTTGGCAGTTCATGAGCTGTAAGACCTCTCCCTCGGCGATCACATTGGTGGCCTCAGCCAATACGGCCATCACGGGCAAGGAATCGAGCTCCACCATCATCTGAAAAGCCCGTGAGTAAAGGAAGTCGCCCACCAGGACGCTGGCAGCATTGCCAAAGAGGGCATTGGCCGTCTGTCTGGATCGTCTCAAGCTGGACTCATCGACCACATCGTCGTGAAGCAGGGTGGCGGTGTGAATGAACTCCACGATGCTGGCCAGGGACCAGATGGCGCTGGGGGGCGTCTGGAACACTCGAGCCTCAGACTTAAAGTGTTCACTCACTACTTTTGAGCATAAGCAAACCAGAGCTGGGCGCATCCGTTTTCCACCACTAAAAATGATGTAGTCGGCCACCTGTTCCACCAGCCCCACCTCACTGCGAAGTCGCTGCCGAATCACGCCATCCACAGCCTGCATGTCTGGCGCCAGCAGCTGCATGAGCTCCTCATAACGCTGGGGGCTGGATGGGCTTGTCATTCGGAATACCTTGTTTTTTCTGAGTTTTTGGGCTAAAGTGTCGGGCTTACTTCAACCGCCTGACTGTTGGCCATTTTAAAAGCACCCTGATGTGCGGGGGCTTGCCAGACCAGATCGGCAATCGAAAGGACATAGTATGTACGCAGTCATCAAAACGGGTGGCAAGCAGTATCGCGTGGCCCCCGGTGAAAAGCTTCGGGTTGAGACCCTGGCTGTTGAGCCTGGCCAAGAGGTCGTGTTGTCTGAAGTCCTGGCCATGGGCGCAGGCGAGGCCATTGAGGTGGGAGCCCCCACCATTGCAGGCGCTTCGGTCAAGGCCGTCGTCACTGCACACGGTCGCGGCGACAAAGTGCGTATCTTCAAGCACCGCCGTCGTAAGCATTACGCCAAGACCCAAGGACATCGCCAGAACTACACCGAGATCGAGATCAAGGCGTTGGTGAAGGCCGACGGATCCGTCTTGGCAGCCGCCTAACCCAAAGGCACAGGCGACTCCCCTACAGAATAAAGATGAATTGAAGGACTAACTGAAATGGCACAGAAAAAAGGCGGCGGCTCTACGCGAAATGGACGTGACTCTGAATCGAAACGACTAGGTGTCAAGCGCTTTGGTGGAGAGAGCATCTCGGCTGGCAGCATCATCGTGCGCCAGCGCGGCACCACCTTTCATCCCGGCGACAACGTCGGCATGGGCAAAGACCACACCCTGTTCGCGCTGATCGATGGCAAGGTGAAGTTCTCCGTGACCGGCCCTCTGAAGCGCTCGACCGTTAGCATCGTCTCCGAGTAGGTCCGATCTCGATGCCCGACGAGACACTCGGCGGGCCTGATCAACGGGCCGCGGTTCTCTGCGGCAGCGTCATCAGCCCCGCTCCCCAGCGGGGTTTTTGTTTGGTACGACAGCCATGAAATTCATCGACGAAGCCATTATTGAGGTACACGCCGGCAAGGGCGGCAACGGTGTGGCGGCCTTTCGTCGTGAGAAGTTCATTCCAAAAGGCGGCCCGAGCGGCGGAGACGGTGGTCGCGGCGGGTCCATCTATGCGTTGGCCGATCGCAACATCAACACGCTGATCGACTTTCGATACGCACGGCTTCATCGGGCCAAGAATGGAGAGCAGGGTCAGGGGTCTGATCGGTACGGAGCTGGTGCGCCGGACATCGTATTGAGAATGCCGGTGGGCACCATCATCACCGACCTGGATAGTGGAGAGCCGCTCTTTGACCTCAGCCGACACGGTCAGCAGGTTGTGTTGGCCAAAGGTGGCGAAGGGGGGTTGGGTAATCTGCACTTCAAGTCGAGCGTCAACCGTGCCCCCCGGCAGTGCACGCCAGGCACCGAGGGTGAACAGCGAAGGCTTCGTCTGGAGCTCAAGGTTTTGGCCGATGTGGGCCTGCTCGGGCTGCCCAATGCTGGAAAGTCCACCCTGGTCGCGGCCAGTTCCAATGCCCGGCCCAAGATTGCTGACTACCCTTTCACCACCCTGCACCCTCAGTTGGGTGTGGTTCGGACTGCACCGAGTAAGAGCTTTGTCATGGCTGATATTCCGGGCCTGATTGAGGGGGCTGCCGAGGGCGCTGGCCTGGGCCACCAATTTCTAAGGCATATCCAGCGCACCAGAGTCTTGCTACACGTGATCGACATGGCGCCTATGGATTCTTCCGACGATGATGAGGCCGTTGGCAAGGCGTTGGCCAAGTCTGCCAAGGCCTTGGTGTCTGAATTGGGACGTTTTGACAAGAGCCTCTTGGACAAGCCACGTTGGCTGGTGCTCAACAAGGCCGACATGCTCTCCGAGGAACAGAGGCAGATTCGGAGCAAAGCGCTGCAAAAATCACTTCGCTGGAAGGGGCCTGTCTACCTGATGTCGGCCATGACGCGAGAAGGGCTCTCTGGCCTGTTGTTTGACCTGCAGGCCTTTGTGGATGCCCAGCAGCCGGTGGGTTTGACCGACGAACAGCCGGATGTCCGATTCGAATCCGACCGTATCAGCTCAACCCCATCGCAAGGGTCCGATCATGACTGAGAAGTCTCGACAGGCCGTGTCCCAGGCACGCCGCTGGATCATTAAGCTTGGTTCTAGTCTGGTGACCAATCAGGGCCGTGGTGTGGATGCCCAGGCAGTGGCCTTGTTCGCTGCTCAGATGGCGGCCCTTCGGGACCGTGGCCATCAGGTGGTCTTGGTCTCCAGCGGGGCCATTGCCGAGGGGATGAAACGCCTGGGCTGGGCCCAACGTCCGCATGAGATTCATGATCTGCAGGCCGCTGCGGCGGTTGGGCAGATGGGCCTGGCCCAGGCCTACGAGGTAGGCTTCGCCGCGCATGGCCTCAAGACAGCGCAAGTCTTGCTAACCCATGAGGACGTCGCAGACCGCAGGCGGTATCTCAATGCACGGGCCACCCTAAACACCTTGTTGGGGCTGGGGGTCATCCCAATCGTCAACGAGAACGACACCGTGGTGACTGACGAGATCAAGCTGGGCGACAACGACACCTTGGGTGCTTTGGTCACCAACCTCTTGGAGGCCGACTTACTGGTCATCCTGACCGATCAGCCGGGGCTCTATACGGCTGATCCGCGCAAATCGACTGCGGCGACGCTGATCTCCGAGGCCCGGGCCAAAGACAGCGCTTTGGTCGCGATGGCTGGGGGCGCTGGCTCTAGCATCGGCACAGGTGGCATGGCCACCAAGGTTCGGGCTGCACAGCGAGCAGCCGGCAGCGGTGCGGACACCATCATAGCCAGCGGGCAAGAGCCTGATGTTCTGGTGCGTCTGGCCGCTGGAGAGCCTTTGGGCACTTGGCTGACTGCCGACCTACCGGTGATGACGGCTCGTCAGCAATGGCTGGCGGATCACCTCAGCCTTCGTGGCCGGCTGGTCTTGGACGCGGGGGCCACCCAAGTTCTGATGACTGGCGGCAAGTCCTTGCTGCCCATCGGCGTCACGGCTGTCTCTGGTGATTTTGAGCGGGGGGATGTGGTCGCCTGCTGCGATCCCAGCGGCCAAGAGATCGCTCGGGGGCTGGTGAACTACTCCGCCAGCGAGAGCCGGCGCATTCTGGGCAAGCCCTCGAGTCAGATCGAGGCGGTCTTGGGTTTTGTCGAAGAGCCCGAACTCATACACCGAGACAACCTGGTGCTGATCTCCTCGGGTGAAAACAAGTAACGCGAGAGTTCTTGCAGGGCGAGCCAGTAGACATCGCGCTTGAACTCGATGACCGACTCAAGCGGCACGAAGAAGTCGTGCCAGATCCAGTCATCGAATTCTGGTTTTTCTGCTCCTGATTTGAGTTGAATGTCGCCGTCCTGACCCAGCATTCGAAGTAAAAACCAGATTTGCTTCTGGCCTTTGTACAGACCCCGCCACTCTCGACGCACCCAGCGTTCCGGAACGGAGTAGTGCAGCCAGTCTTGGGTCCTGGCCATGATTTCCACGTGCTCTGGCTTGAGGCCGGTCTCCTCAAAGAGCTCCCGGTACATGGCCGTCTCCGGGTCTTCGCCGTCCTGGATGCCGCCCTGGGGAAACTGCCAGGCCTCTTCACGGATGCGCTTACCCCAGAAGACCTGGTTGAGATCGTTGACCAGAATGATGCCAACGTTGGGGCGATAGCCGAATTCATCGAGCATAATGCGGCCATTATACGAAGGGCCTTTCCATGCGTGCATCCCAGTTCCATTTTCAGACTCTCAAAGAAGACCCTGCTGACGCAGAGGTGGCCAGTCATCGGCTGATGATCCGCGCCGGCATGATCCGTCGACTCGGCGCAGGCATCTACAGCTACATGCCACTCGGCCTTCGGGTCATTCGCAAGGTGGAGGCCATCATCCGCGAGGAGATGAATGCGGCTGGCGCGATCGAGCTGGTGATGCCCTTGGTTCAGCCAGCCGAACTCTGGCAGGAGACGGGTCGTTGGGACAAGATGGGGCCCGAGTTGTTGAGGCTCAAGGATCGGCATGGCCGCGACTTTGCCTTTCAACCGACCAGCGAGGAGGTCATCACCGACATCGCTCGTCAGGAATTGAAAAGTTGGAAGCAGCTGCCCAAGAATTTCTACCAAATTCAGACCAAGTTCCGAGACGAGCGTCGGCCTCGGTTTGGCGTGATGAGGGGCCGGGAGTTTGTCATGAAGGATGCCTACTCCTTTGACAAGGACGTCGCGGGGGCCGAGGCCAGTTACGACCGGATGTTCGCCTGCTATAGCAAGATTTTTGATCGACTGGGACTGGCCTATCGGGCGGTGGCGGCCGACACCGGCGCGATCGGTGGCTCACGGTCCCACGAGTTTCAGGTCATTGCGGACACCGGTGAGGACGCCATCGCGTACTGCCCTCAGTCCGATTACGCTGCCAACATTGAGCTGGCCGAGGCAGTCGCCTTGATCCCTCAGCGGGGCGTCCCCCAACAGTCCATGACGGTGGTACCGACGCCTGGTAAGACCCTATGCGCCGAAGTGGCGGACTTCTTGGGCTTGTCCCCCGCACAGACCGTCAAGTCGGTGGTGATTGCCCAAGACAGTCCAGAAGCCGGTAACGGCCCTCACCTCTGGCTCTTGCTCGTTCGGGGCGATCATGAGGTGAACGAGGTCAAGCTGGGCAAGCTGCCTGGACTCGAGCAGGGCTGGCGATTTGCCAACGCCACCGAGATTGAACAGGCTTTTGGCTGCGGTCCCGGTTATCTGGGGCCGGTGGGCTTGTCGGGACGGGTCAAGATTGTTGCGGACCGCACCGTGGCGCACATGAGCGATTTCGTCGTAGGAGCCAATCAGGCTGATGCACACCTCACAGGTGTCAATTGGGGTCGTGATGTGCCCGAGCCAGACTTGGTGGCTGACATTCGCAACGTGGTGGCAGGAGATCCTTCGCCAGATGGCCGGGGAAGCCTGTCAATCCAGCGCGGCATTGAAGTCGGCCACGTCTTCTATCTGGGTAGCAAGTACTCCCAGGCGATGAAGGCGACCACTCTGGATGAGACTGGCAAACCCAGGGTCATGGAGATGGGCTGCTATGGGATTGGGGTGACCAGAATTGTGGGTGCGGCCATTGAGCAGAACCACGACGAGAAGGGCATTTTCTGGCCGGCCGCCCTGGCGCCATTTGAGGTGGTGATCTGCCCGATGGGCGCAGGCAAGTCAGCAGCAGTGGCGGAGCAGTCTCAGCGGGTCTACGACCAATGTCGTGAGGCAGGGCTGGAGGTTTTGCTCGATGATCGCGACGAGCGGCCGGGGGTCATGTTTGCCGACTGGGAACTCATTGGCATTCCGGTCCGCATCACGATTGGTGAGCGCGGCTTGAAAGAAGGGAAACTCGAACTGCTCAAGCGTCGCGGCCTGGTCGCCAGCGAGTGTGCGATTGGAGATGTGGTGAGGGCTGTTAGAGACTTGCTGAGGGCCTAGTCAGCCTAGGCCCCTGCGAACTTAGCGAGCCTCTAGCGGCCCATGCCGCCCAGGCCTCCGAGTCCCGGCAGATTCTTCAGGCCACCCATGGCCTTCATCATCTTGGCCAGACCGCCTTTTTGCATTTTTTTCATCATGTCTTGCATCTGGTCGAACTGAGCCAAGAGCCGATTGACCTCCTGCACGGGAACACCGGCCCCTGCGGCAATGCGGCGCTTGCGACTGGCCTTGATGAGCAGTGGGTTTCGGCGCTCTGCTGGCGTCATGCTGTTGATAATGCCCTCCATGCGACCGACAGATTTGTCAGCCTTGGAGAGGTCTTGGCCCTTGGCGGCCTGTTGCATCTGAGCCGGCAACTTATCGAGCAGGTTAGACAGGCCACCCATGGATTTCATTTGGCCAATCTGAAGCTTGAAATCCTCCAGATCAAACTTGGCACCGGATTTGAGTTTGGCCGCCATCTTCTCGGCCGATTTCACATCAATGGCCTTCTGCGCCTGTTCCACCAGGGCCAGCACATCGCCCATCCCCAAGATGCGTTGAGCAAAACGGTCTGGGTCAAAAGCCTCCAGCCCATCGATTTTTTCTGCCGTTCCCACAAACTTGACTGGGCAGCCGGTCACGCTTCGAACCGACAAGACCGCTCCACCGCGGGCGTCGCCATCGACCTTGGTGAGAACGATGCCGGTCAGCGGAATGGTCTGCTTAAAGGCCTCTGCTGTTCGAACCGCATCCTGACCCTGCATGGCGTCAACCGTGAAGAGCGTCTCGATGGGCTTGGTGGCCTTATGGAGACTGGCGATCTCGTCCATCATGGCCTGGTCTATGGCCAGTCGTCCGGCGGTGTCGATCAGCAAGACATCGTGGTAGTGCCGCCGGCCCCAATCAATGGCGGCCTTGGCAATGTCCAGGGGTTTTTGGGATGGGTCGCTCGGGAAGAACTCGGCTCCAGCCTGTTCAGTCACCAGGCGCAGCTGATCGATGGCGGCTGGCCGATAGACGTCGCAGGAGACGGTCAACACTTTTTTCTTCTGGCGCTCGGTGAGCCACTTGGCCATCTTGCCGACCGAGGTGGTCTTGCCCGCACCCTGCAGGCCGGCCATCAGAATGACCGCGGGTGGCGTCGTCGCCAGGTTGAGGCTGATGTCTGCAGGCGTGCCGCCGGCAGTGGTGGATCCGGCAGTCGGACCAGCCATGAGCGCCACCAATTCCTGGTGGACCACCCCCACCAGGGCTTGGCCCGGTGTCAGGCTGTTGAGGACGGCCTGGCCCATGGCCTTGTCTCGAACCTGGGCGATGAACTGCTTCACCACCGGCAGGGCCACGTCGGCATCCAGCAGGGCCAGGCGGATCTCCCGAAGCATCTCCTGGGTGTTGGATTCGGTCAGGCGTGCCTCGCCCTTGATGGTCTTCAGGGCTTTGGCAAAGCGATCGGTGAGAGATTCGAGCATGGCGCTGCGCTACACTGGGATGATGTCAAACCTATTGTACGGCTCAGCCCCCTGGTTGGCTTCGCTTGCCTACCTCATGCTTGGTGCGCGGTCCCTGCGCCCGGGTCTTGATCAGGGGTCTGATCGACGATTCTTCCAATGGCTCTTGCTTGCGGGGCTTTGTCTGCACGGCCTGACCCTGCTGCCGGCCTGGTTTGGCCATCAAGACATCACCTTCGGCTTTGCGGTGGCTTTGTCCTGGATGGCTTGGCTGACCCTCGTCATGCTCTGGACCGAGTCTTGGTCCCATCGCATGGCCCGTGTCGGACTATGGGTTTATCTGATCGCGGCCAGCCTGGTCTTATTGCCCACTGCCTTCCCAGGCGGCGTTCGACTGGCCGACCCGGGGGCCTTGTTCAGGTCGCACATCCTGGTGGCGATGTTGGCCTACAGCGCTTTTGCGGTGGCCTCTGGTCAGGCCCTGCTCATGCTGGCGCAGTCTCGCGCCTTGCACAGGCCGAGTCGTTCCAACCAATGGCTGGTGGACTTGCCCCCGCTACTCGCCATGGATGCCAGCCTGTCTCGCTCGGTCGGACTGGGATTTGCCCTTCTGTCGGCTACCCTGCTCACTGGTGGACTGGTCAATGACCTGGCCGGTGATCCCTGGTTGAAGTCCGATCACAAAACGGTCTTCACCGTGATGACCTGGCTGTCTGCGGGTCTCTTTTTGTGGGGCCGTTGGCGTTGGGGCTGGCGTGGACGGTTGGCCGCACGATTTGCGATCGGTGGGTTCGGCCTGCTGCTACTGGCCTATGTCGGTAGTCGATTTGTCTTGGAGGTCTTCCTCGGCCGAGTGGCCTAGGGGATCCAGCCAGCCATGTACGGCCGCATTCTCCTGATCATGGGCCTGGTGGCCATCGCACTCTTCATGCTGCGGTCGGCCTTGGGCAAATCCAAAAAACCCCCACCAGGCAAGCCCGGTCAGTCTCCCCATCCCAAACCCTCCCAACGTCTGGTTCACTGCGCGAGCTGCGGTGCTCACCTGGCCGAATCCGAGGCGATTTGGAAGGCGGGACGGGCTTACTGCTGCACGGACCACGTCAACCAGTCCTGAGCCAATGGGCAGTGCCGCACAGAAAGACCACCCCAAGCTTCGATGCCTGCCCAATGGCTGGCTGGAGCTGGCCCCGGGTGTCGACAGAGCGGCTAGCCCGCACTTTAACCAAAGGCCAGTCGATACAACGCCTGAGTTGGTGGTCTTGCACGGCATCAGCCTGCCGGAGGGCTGCTTCGGAGGGCAGATGGTGGACGACCTGTTTATGGGTCGACTTCTGGGCTCTCAAGACCCCAGGCATGCGGGGCTCACCGAACTAAAGGTGTCCTCCCACTTTGTGATCTGGCGCGATGGCCGAATCCGCCAGTACGTTGGTCTTGCAGATCGGGCCTGGCATGCGGGCGTCTCCTCTTTCGAGGGGCGAGACAACTGCAATGATTTCTCGGTTGGCATCGAGTTAGAGGGTTGCGATAGTCAGCCCTACGAGGCCATTCAGATGACCGTCTTGGCGGACCTGATGCGGGCACTCCAAAGGGCCCAGCCCAGCCTGAACCGAGTCGCGGGCCATTGTCACATCGCCCCCGGCCGTAAGACGGATCCCGGCCCACACTTTTCCTGGCGAGATTTGCAAGCTGCACTGCGCCAAGACCCCATGACTTGGAAGTTTCCTGACAATTTTTCTTAGAAAAATCTCTATCAATCAGAGGCGTTTTCGACCGGTTTTGATCACAGGGCCAGTGTTTATGCGGCCCCAAAAAAAAGAGCCAGGCCTGGATTAGCTTTGGGCCGCTCCCTCCGTAGAACCTGGCAATTTCCCCAAGATCTGCCCTTGCACGCCTTGGGGCCGGACTACTAGAATTAGTACTCATCCGGGGTAGTCTGTACTACCGATAGTAAAAAAATAAACCGCCTGGAGGATTCTATGCAGTGGGCATCCCAATCGTCGCCAACCCCGTCCGTGGGTTCCAGTCCCTCATCGCCCGCTGTCTCAGCCTTGGCTGGTTCCGCTACCAGCGCTCCGACCGCCAGTGGCCCGCAGGATTTCAAGGTGGTTCGCCGAAATGGCGCAGTGGTCTCTTTTGAACCGCCCAAGATCAATGTTGCGCTGACCAAGGCCTTCCTGGCAGTCCAGGGGGGCCAGGGCGCAGCCAGCGCCCGGGTTCGCGAGATCACCGAATCCCTGACACAGCAGGTGGTCGGTGCCCTGATTCGTCGTATGCCGGCTGGCGGCACCGTTCACATTGAAGACATCCAGGACCAGGTCGAGCTGGCGCTGATGCGCTCGGGGGAGCACGAAGTGGCCCGAGCCTATGTCCTCTACCGTGAGCGACGTTCTCAGGAGCGGGCCGCTCAGACCCAGGCCCAAATCGCCGAGCACCGTCTGAACATGTCGGTCGATGGCCGTATGGTGCCTTTGGATGAGTCCTGGCTGCACGACATTGTTGCCTCGGCCTGTGCTGGACTGGATGGACATGTCCGAGCTGAAGAGGTGTTGGCGGATACCGTCAAAAACCTCTACGACGGCGTTCCAGTTGAAGAAGTTGAAAAATCCGCCATCTTGGCGGCTCGTGCACTCATCGAAAAGGATCCCGCCTATGCAAAAGTCAGTGCCCGCCTGCTTCTGCACACCGTTCGCAAGGAGATTTTCCAGGCCGAGGTCTCGCAGGCCGACATGGATGCGCGTTATCGCGAATACTTCCCAAAATTCATCAAGAAGGGCGTCGAGATTGGCCTTTTAAACGAGGAACTCGGCCGGTACGACCTCAAGCGCATGGCCGCTGCCCTCAAACCCGAGAATGATCTCAACTTTGATTACCTGGGTCTGCAGACCCTCTATGACCGCTATTTCCTGATCGATCGCAACGACACCTTCAGCAGCGAGGGCCGTCGGATTGAGATGCCGCAGGCCTTCTTTATGCGGGTCGCCATGGGCTTGGCCCTGGGGGAGTTGGATCGCGAGGGCCGTGCCATCGAGTTCTACAACCTGCTGTCTAGTTTTGACTTTATGAGCTCGACCCCGACGCTGTTCAACAGCGGCACCACGCACTCACAGCTGTCGTCGTGCTACCTGACGACCGTGGCCGACGACCTGGATGGGATTTACGAGGCCATCAAAGAAAACGCCCTGCTGGCCAAATACGCTGGCGGCCTGGGCAACGACTGGACGCCGGTTCGCGCCCTGGGCAGCCACATCAAAGGCACCAACGGTAAGAGCCAGGGCGTCGTGCCCTTCCTCAAAGTGGTCAACGACACCGCTGTTGCCGTCAACCAAGGCGGCAAACGCAAAGGAGCAGTCTGCACCTACCTCGAGACCTGGCACCTGGACATCGAGGAGTTCCTGGAGCTTCGCAAGAACACCGGCGACGACCGCCGTCGCACCCACGACATGAACACCGCCAACTGGATACCTGACCTCTTCATGCGTCGTGTGATGGAAAAAGGCGAGTGGACCTTGTTCTCGCCCTCCGATGTGCCCGATTTGCACGACCTGTTTGGCCTTGAATTCGAGAAGGCTTACCTGGCTTACGAAATCAAAGCCAAGAACGGCGAAATCCGTCCCGCCAAAACCGTGCAGGCCACCGACCTGTGGCGCAAGATGTTGACCATGTTGTTTGAAACCGGTCACCCTTGGATCACATTCAAAGACGCTTGCAATGTGCGCTCGCCACAACAACACGCTGGCGTGGTGCATTCGTCCAACCTGTGCACCGAAATCACCTTGAACACCAGCGACAGCGAAACCGCGGTGTGCAACTTGGGCTCGGTCAATCTGTCACAACACTTGACCGAAGGCCCCAACGGCAAAGTGCTCGACCACGACAAACTCAAGCGCACCATCTCGACGGCCATGCGCATGCTCGACAACGTGATCGACATCAACTAC
>JBEDMQ010000022.1:0-11986 GCA_041171045.1 Pseudomonadota bacterium | reverse complement strand
TGAATTCGAGCCTGTATTTGGCAGCCCGGCTCATGGTCATGGGAACAGTTATAAAAACGGCAACTGCCATCCTCCTGCCCAATTCGATGCCACTCCGGAAAGATCCGCTCCAGGTCTGATCGATCCAGGTGGCTAATACCAAATCGCTGGAAGCCTGGTGTGTCAATGACCCTCAGGCTGGGACCGTTTCGAATCTGGGTCTGATAGACCCGACTGACGGTGGTGGTGTGTCGGCCGGACTGTAAGGCAAATGAGATGGTGTTGGTCTGGGCTTGGGCATCGGGCACCAGCGAATTCAGCAGACTGCTCTTGCCCATGCCCGATTGGCCAACCAGGGCTACACAGGCATCGGGCTGGCGTTTTGCGATCGTGGTCAACTGCTCCTCTAGTTTGGACAGGCCTGCGTCTGTCTTGGTACTGGTCTCTATCGTTGGCCAAGGCTCACAGGGCCAGACGGGTTGAAAGCCCTTGATCAAGGTCTGTGCCACGTCTAAAGCCTCAACTAAGTCCGACTTGTTCACGACGATTTGGAAGTCGATGTCTTGCTCGATGAGGCTGGCAATGAGTCTGGCGATGGCGTCAGGTGCAAACTTGGGCTCACCAGCCAGCACGACCAAGACCAGGTCCAGGTTTGCTGCCAATGCCTTGACCTTCTGCCCCTCTTGTCGGTACAGCGTATTGGTTCGGTCCAGTATCTCGGTAATGACAGTGGGCTGCTCTGGTGAATCAACCAGGACCCAGTCATTGGCCAGTGGTTCCAGCTCGCGTCCCTTCAGATGACACAGGGCTGTCTGACCTTGGACGCTCTCGACCCAGGCCTGACGACCATGGGCGCTGATTACGCGAGCAGCTTCAGGATGCGGTCTGCGCATGCCAGGTCAAGAGATGTAATGCCATGGACATCATGGGTCTGGAATCGCACCGTTAGATGTTGGTAGCCGTAGCTCACGTCGGGGTGATGGTTCGACTCGTTGGCCAACTGGTTGATGGCGTCTACTAGTCGGCAGACCTCATTGAAGGCGAGCCCCTTTAGACGCAATTCGATGGCGCCATTCATATAAGTCCAGGGGGCAAGACTCTCGAGCCCAGTGAGGACCTCTTCTAGAGACAAGGCCTGAGGCGGTTGACGGAGGGGAACCTGGGACATGGTCAGAGATGATCGCATAACCATGCGATCATTTCGCCCATGGATAACAGCACAGCACCTGATCAGAGCGCCACGGACTCTACCGACGCATCCGCCACCACCGCTAACGCAGTGGCCACCATTCGCCCCTCAGATGACCACCTGATCTGGGTGGACATGGAAATGAGTGGGCTAGACCCGGAGTCCAATCGCATTCTCGAGGTGGCCGTGGTGGTCACCGATGGCCAACTCAACGTGGTGGCACAGGGTCCGGTCTTGGTGATTCATCAGACCGATGAGCACATGGCCACCATGGACGCCTGGAACCAGGGGACTCACGGTCGTTCTGGTCTGACAGAAAAGGTGAAACAGTCGACGCTAACCGAGGCGCAAGGCGAGGTTCAGATTGTCGAGTTCCTCAAGACGGTGGTTCCTGCGGGCAAGTCGCCCATGTGTGGAAACACCATTCACCAAGACCGCCGGTTCATGGCTCGTTATATGCCGACCCTTGAGGCCTATTTCCATTACCGAAACTTGGATGTCAGCACCATCAAAGAGCTCTGTCGGCGCTGGCGTCCAGAGGTGTACAAAGGTTTCGAGAAGAAGGGCGCCCATACCGCCCTGGCCGACATCCTCGAGTCAATCGAGGAGTTGCGGTATTACCGAGATCACTTCTTGTCGGTTAATCGATAAAGCAGGTAGCGCTCTCGATCCTTGCGATCGGCAGCTCGCTGACCCGTCCAGATGAGTTGGCCACCAGCAGGGGCCTGGGCTGGTTCAGGCCCCACCTGCACCATGAGCAGCCTGCAGTCTTGGTCTTGCCCAATCTCGCCCAGGCTGAGCCTTTGACTGGCGAGCACCAAGGCTCGGCTCGTTCGATCATCGGGTGCAGTACGAATACAGCTGGCTGGTTCGGCAGACACCGCTCTCTCCAACCTGGGGGTTAGATGGTTGTAGCCGCGGTTGATGTCCAGGGCCGGCATCCATAGCGTCATCATCAGAATCCAGGCCAGGATCAATCCGCCCGCACTTAAGACCACCGGTCGCCACAGGCGAGGGCGGCCACGCCGAATACGCCAGAGCACCAGAATAATCCAGGCGCCACTGATCGCCACACCAAAAAAGACCTCCAGCGGTCCAGGCATGGGATTCTCTAGACCAGGTGCAAACACCGCCAGACGTGAGGCCAGGTTCTGGGGGAAACCAAACGACATGGCAGACCAATAGAGCCAAATCAAAGTGCCCAGGCTGGTAAAGACCACCACGGCAAACCAGTCGAGCAGGCTAGTGAGAGACCTTGGCATGGACAACAGGCCAAAGGCCGCCAGAATGGCCAGGGGTGCGACGGGCAGAAAGAGCCTGCTGTCGGCAAGGCCAGGTCCAAACAGGGCCATGAGACTGATGACCCCAACCAAAGCGGAGATCAGCTGAATATGGGGCAATTGCCAAAGCCGGTGACGAGTCGCCTGTACCCACAGCACGGCGACGATCGGCCACATGGGCCACCAGGTCCAAGCCCAGGTCTTGAGAGCCTGTAGAGGCTCGGGGGTCTCCCAAGTCATCTGGGCCGACCACCAGTCGACCAACAGACCGGGCGCTCGCCATTGCGCGACAGCCAGAAAGAGGATCAGGACGAGCCCAAGGCTCGCCACAGCCTCCCGAGCGAGCCTCTTGGCAGCGAGCCGCCAAGGCTGTGCCAGTCTGGTGGCCAGGATCAGACCCAGAGACCAGGCGAGACCAGCCTCCAGGCCGTCGGTTAGGGTTACGGCGGCCAAGAGCAGGCCGATCAGGCGTCCTGATCGAATGGGGTGTTCCGGTGCCAGGGCCAGCGCCCAACAGAGCAGGGCGGTCACCATGAAGGACACGGCTGCTGGTCCGGCCTCGTGCCATTTGGTGATGCTGCCCAGGCAGGCCAAGGCAATGACCACACTGCAGTCACCCAGCGTACGGCCCAGGTTTTGAGCAGATGGGCCTATGCCCAGCGGATCGGTCGGCTGCGCCTCTCGTCTGCGGGCCAGTCGATCGGTCGCCTTCCACAGGCTAATCAGACCCACCATCAGGCATAGCCCCCCAGCCAGGCGGCAGAGGTCGTCAAACCAGCGGGCAGAGATGCCAGTTCCCCAGAGTCCCCGGCTAATCGCCTCGAACGGGGCGACTACCGCGGCCATGAGCCAGGCCGTGAGTGGGCCATCTCGACCGACCACACTGCCAGCGAGGTTTGGCAAGAGGCCGGTGCCCTGACCATCGAACCAGGCCATCAGCGTCTGGCGAGCCAATGCGACGCCGAGAAGGTCGTCGCCGCGCCATGGCCCATGACCAAACAGGCCAAAAGCCATGTAGACCAGGCAGAGGCCTAGAAGGAGGGTCCAGGGAATGGATTGTGCCGCGCTGGCTGCAAGTCCAGGCAGCGGGCGGGGCTCACCCCAGGCAGAGAGCAATGGCCGAAGGGCTGACCTCATCGACGCTGCTCCCGGCTGGGGCGGCTATAAGACTTACTCGGCTTTACCAGCCTTGGCTGCAGCACCGCGCTTGGCGCCGAACTTCTGACGGAACTTCTCGACGCGACCAGCGGTGTCCATCATCTTCTGGGTGCCGGTGTAGAAGGGGTGTGACTCAGAGCTGGTATCCAGCTTGTAGAGCGGATACTCCTTGCCGTCTTTCCACTTGATGGTCTCTCTGGTGGAGACAGTGGAGCGGGTTACAAAGCTGAAGTCGTTGGACATGTCCTGGAACACGACTTCGCGATAATTGGGGTGAATGCCTTCTTTCATGGTTCTGCTCTTTCCTTGTATCGCGCTCGCCAGCTGGTTGTCGACGGTGATTTTGTCAGTGGTTTTTTGCCACTGACGACCCGCCGGTCAGACCAGTACGTTGCGCCGGGTTTGCGTTAACCGGCAATTATAGCCTAGCTGCCGCGTTTCATCATGTCGAAGAATTCGGCGTTGTTTTTGGTCTGGCGCATCTTGTCGAGCATAAATTCCATGGCCTGGACCTCGTCCATGTCGTGCAGCAGTTTGCGCAGGATCCAGATCTTCTGAAGGATGTCGCCCTTGATGAGCAGTTCCTCTTTACGGGTGCCGGACCGGTTGATGTTGATGGCCGGGTAGACCCGCTTTTCGGCCAGGCGGCGCTCCAGGTGGACTTCCATGTTGCCGGTACCCTTGAACTCCTCGTAGATGACTTCGTCCATGCGGCTGCCGGTCTCGATCAGCGCTGTCGCAATGATGGTCAGAGAACCGCCCTCTTCGATGTTGCGGGCGGCGCCGAAGAATCGTTTGGGACGGTGCAGGGCATTGGCATCCACACCACCGGTCAACACCTTGCCCGAGGTGGGCACCACGGTGTTGTAGGCGCGGGCCAGTCGGGTGATGGAGTCCAGCAGAATCACCACATCTTTTTTGTGTTCAACCAGGCGTTTGGCCTTCTCGATGACCATCTCGGCCACCTGCACGTGACGGGTGGCGGGCTCATCGAAGGTGGAAGCCACGACCTCGCCACGAACCGAACGCTGCATTTCGGTGACTTCCTCGGGGCGCTCATCGATCAGCAGCACGATCAGGGTGACCTCGGGGTGATTGGTCGTGATGGCATGGGCGATCGTTTGCATCATGACCGTCTTGCCGCTCTTGGGTGGCGCGACCAGCAGTCCGCGCTGGCCTTTACCGATCGGCGAGATCATGTCGATGATTCGGCCGGTGATGTTCTCTTCGGCCTTCATGTCCCGCTCGAGGCGAATGGGCTCATTGGGGAAGAGTGGCGTCAGGTTTTCAAACAGGATCTTGTTCTTGGAGGCCTCGGGAGGCTGGCCGTTGATCCGGTCGACCTTGACTAGCGCAAAGTAGCGCTCGCCGTCTTTGGGGGTACGGACCTCGCCCTCGATCGCGTCACCGGTGTGCAGGTTGAATCGACGAATCTGCGATGGGGACAGATAGATGTCGTCGGTGGCAGCCAGGTAGGAGGCCTCGGGGGACCGAAGGAAGCCAAAGCCGTCGGGCAAGACTTCTAGGACGCCATCACCAAAGATCTGTTCGCCAGTCTTGGCCTTCTTTTTGAGGATGGCAAACATCAGCTCCTGCTTGCGCAGGCGGCTGGCGTTTTCGATTTCGAGGGAGCCGGCTAGCTCAACAAGCTGAGTGACCGGAAGGGCTTTGAGTTCGGACAGATACATGGTTTGGTTGTGCCTCTTGTGGCGAGTGCCTCCGGGTTTGGGACACTGGAATCGACCTGGGGGGCCGAGGGTTGTTACGGGATTGGTTGGGTGCTTGGTCTGGTTTGGATCGAGGCCTGATCAATCAGGCCTCGGTCAGCGTGAATGGAATGGTCTGGCTTAGATCTGGCTGTCGATCCAGGCGGTCAGTTGGGATTTGGCAGCAGCGCCGACCTTCTGGGCGACAACTGCACCGTTTTTGAACAGGATCATCGTGGGGATACCACGGATGCCATGCTTGGCTGGAACGTTGGTGTTCTCGTCGACGTTGATCTTGGCCACCACCAATTTGCCAGCGTAGTCTTTGCCAATCTCTTCGAGAATGGGCGCGACCATTTTGCAAGGGCCACACCACTCGGCCCAGAAGTCGACCAGCACTGGGAGGTCTGATTTCAGGACGTCATTGTCGAAACTGCTATCGGTAACTGCTTTTACAAATTGGCTCATGTTGTCTGAGTAGGATTGTGGTCAGTGGATAAAGTTGGGTGTGGTGTTTGGCACAGATGGCCTGGGGCGCGCGCACCACTTTGGGCGCTGCGGACCGAGATCACAAGGCGATCTCAACGACTAATGGCAGGCAGAATAGCATAGACCCATGGCTGCTGTGCACCCCCTCCCCAAACCAGAACTGCAGGAACTTGGCCTGGCCTTGACCTATTGGCAACACTGGGGGCAGATCACACTGACTGAAGTCCCCCACCAGGCCGGCAGCCCCCAGACCCTGCTCAACGGGCATCAGGCCCATCCAGCGGGCGTCAGGTCACTGATGGTCTGCCAGTCAGCGCCGCTGGCTGGTGTCCTGCGCCGGCACCTGGCGGCCGCAGGCCTGGTGGGCCCAGTGACCCCGGTGGTTGAACTGTCCAAACACACACAGGCCCAGGTGGCAAGCCGTGCCCGTCATCCCAATGATGTGCCTCGTTCGTCCTGGGTCCGGCAGGCGGAGTTGGCCTGGGCCATTGAGCGATCGCCGGCCCTTCGGCAGTTGGTAGCGCCGACCTCTGGCAGTGCCATGTCCCTGGCCGGAGACTGGTTGACACTCTTCGAGAGGTGGGACTGGCTGCTGATGGCCTGGCGCAGACTCGGCTCGCCGTCGCCTGCGATGGACGCTGGCCAAGATGGCCCCGTCATGCAGGGGCTCCAGTCTGTCTCCGCAGTCTGGTTGCTCTATCAGGCCTTGTTTAGCGAGGAGGACCTGGTCTTTTGGCTGGCGGATCGAGCCGACCCCCATGACCCAAGTGCGGCGGTTCATCAGGCCTCGCAGGTGCATCTGGTCTCGTTCGGCCCGCCCGATGCCTTGGCGTCTGCACAGTTGATCGTCCTCCATGGCTCTGAGCCCAGGCTGGCACCGATGGCTTGGGAGCAGATGGTCCCCAACGGTGTTCGCCACTCAAAATCGAGCGACCTCTTCCAGATCTGGCCTGAGCTTCAGGATGTCGCAAACGGCTGCTGTCCGTCCCCATCTGCCTGGCATGGTCTGGCCGAGCGGCGCCAACGCTTTGGCCAGGCCATTCGCCAGCGGCTTAACCAACAAGTCCGTTGGATCGAAACCAGCCAGCTTGAGCAGGCTGCTCAGTCAGCCTGCGAGGTTATTCAGGCGTTCCTGGCCGAGCACCCCCAACCGGCTCGCGTCGCGGTGGTCGCGGCAGACCGACTGGCGGCCCGGCGGCTCAGTGCCCTGCTGGTGGGTCGTCAGATCCCTCTGCACGATCCCTCGGGCTGGACCCTGGACACCACAGTGGCGGCCAGCGTAGTGCTGGGTCTGTTTGACCTGGTGTCGGGCCAGATCAACCGCGCTGGCCTGATGAATTGGCTGTCCATGACCTTGGTTCACGCGGCCTTCTCGGCCAGGGGCTATTACGAAGAGGACAGCCGATCTACCCTGTATCAGCGGCTGAAACAATTGGTGGCCGATGATCAGTCGGGACTCTGGGATTGCCTGCCTCGCCCGGTGGTGCAAATGATTGACCAGTCCATGCCTCTGAGGGCTGGCGAGCGAAAGACCAGTATTCGTCGACTCAATCAGGTCTTACAGGATCTAGGGCTCTGGACCGTGTTGTCGAATGACTCGGCTGGTCTTGCCCTGCTGTCCACTCTACAGTCGGTCGCCATGGCCATGCCAAGCGATGACGCCATGAGTCAGGCGAGCACCCGCGCGAGCCTGCTTGCGGCTTTGGCCGATTCCAACATGCCACTGCCATCGGAAGAGGCCCGGGTGCAACTGGTGGGTCTCTTGGATGCGGCCTGCGGTGATTTTCAACAGACCATTGTCCTGGGGGCCGCCCAAGGGCAGTTCCCAGCCCAAGCCGCGAGCCGTCTCTTGGACCACGGCCAGATGCGGTTGCTCCGAGGCGAATGGCCCGACGCAATCGACCAGGCGCAGTTTGTCTCTGGGCTGGCGACACTCTTGCTGTCAGACCAGCGGCTGTGTTTCATCGCCCAGCGGGAGGAGCCCACGCAGCCCGTGAGGTGGGCCAGTGCCCTCAGCCGATTCATGGCCGTTGTTCAACCGACTGTGGAGCGTTGGTCCGATCACAATCGGCCATCTGAGCGTCCCTCATTGGCATCGTCTGCGCAGATGCCCAGCGTTGCGCTGAGGCACATGCCCCAGCAGATCAGTGTCTCGGCCCTGTCCTCCCTGCCCAAGTGCCCCTATCAGTTCTTTTGGCGAGCTGTATTGGGCCTGGATGCCTTGGAGGCCCTTGAGGGTCAGACCGATGCCCGCGACCTGGGCAGCCTGCTTCATCAGTTATTGGCCAGTGGCGCACAGGCCCCTCTCGATGTGCAGACCGATGCCCAGCGCCTGCTGACGTGGTTCCTTGATCAGTGGTCCGGGCAGGCCAAGCGCTGGAAGCTGGCTCAGGCCATCGAGGCAGAGCTTTTGGCAAGGTTGGAGCAGGCCAGTCACTGGTGGGCCTCCCAGGCGCGCACCTTCGAGGTGATCGGTGTCGAACAGTCTGGCGTGGTGGTTCTGCCCAGGTCGGGCCTTCGGCTCAAGGGGCGCTTGGATAGGATTGATCGACTCCGCATGACTGCCACCCAGTCCTCCGGGGGCCTGAGGATTTTGGATTACAAGACTGGCAGTCCCGACAGCCTGAGGGAGCGGCGCCGCAAGGATTACTCGGATCTGCAGCTGCTGGCCTATGCGCGGATGCAGCCCGAGGGTTCGGTGGTGGCACTGGGTTATCTGTCGATTGGCCCCTCCCAGGTCAGTCTGGTGGGCGTAGAGGCCGCAGACGAGTTGCTGGATCAGGCTGATGAGACATTGGCGCGTTTAAACGCTGGCGAACCGATTTTGCCTCTCGCTGCCCTGGGCCGAGCCAAGGCCTGCTCGGACTGTCCTGCTCGGCACGGCTGTCGAGCTCGGGACTGGGCCTCCTCAGGGGGTGCTGCATGAACGTCGCCATGGCCTGCGATCCGAATCGATCCGTGGTTGTTGAAGCCTGTGCGGGTAGCGGCAAGACCTGGCTGTTGACCGCACGGATTCTGCGCTGCCTGCTACAGGGGACACCGCCGGGGGCCATTCTGGCGCTGACCTTTACCAACAAGGCGGCCGCTGAGATGCAGTCCCGGTTGTGGCAAGAGTTGGAGCGCCTGGCCTTGGCCAGTAGTGACGATCAGTTGGCAACGCTTCGGAGCTGGGGCTTGAGCGGGGAAACCCTGTCCCAGGCCCTGCAACAGGCACCCCATGCCTATGAGCGACTCTTGGTGAGTGAACACCAGCCGACGATTGGAACCTTTCACAGCTGGTACGCCAGGCTCTTAACGTCAGCCCCGGTCGGGGTGGCGAGCCTGTCGAGCCTGAGCCTGACCAGCAGGCCCCACCAATACCAGCGTGCCATTTGGCAGCGCTTCAATCAGAAGACCGCTGACCATCCTTCGCTGGAGTTGCCGCTGTTGATCCGCCAACTGGGACGCAGTGGTTTTGTCTCGGCGCTGCAGGACCTGATGTCCATGCGAGGCATGCTGGCAGCCTGCCAGTTTGACTGGCCGGGCGCACTCGCTTCGGGAGAGCAAGTCTTGGGGCGGGCGCAACGGGCCAATGAGTCAGACATTCAGGCCTGGTTTGCTGATCAGGCCCATGTGGCCGCCAGCCTGCTCGGCCCATTTGAAGACCTTCAGGACAAGGCCGATGCTGTGGCCATTTTCCAGCAGTGGGGTTCGGATCAGTTCCAAGCCTTTGGCGAGGTATTCATGACCGAGCCCCAACGGCAGAACCCTGACGAGCCCAGGCAGCAACTGCGTGGGCGCTGGATTACCAAGAAACAACAGCAGGCCGTCTGGGGCGACCAGGCATCGGTCTACATGGACTTGGTGGACCGTCTGGTGACTGGCTATGCTCACCTGGCCGAGCAGGTCCAGTCACGCTGGGCCCAGGCCATCGAAAAGAGCTTGCTGGCCTTTGGTGCGTTGTACAGTCAGGCCAGTCAGGAGGTCATGCGTGAGCGAGACGAGACGGACTTCGATGGCCTTGAACTGGCCGCACTCAGGCTGATCCAGTCCGAGGCGGGTCAGGTCCTGATGAGTCGACTGGACTGCCGGTATCGCCAGATTCTGGTCGACGAGTGTCAGGACACGAATGCTGTGCAATGGACGATTCTTCGCAGTTGGCTTGAGGCCCATGCGGCGGCCCATGGGGCGGATGCCCAGGCGCCATCGGTCTTCATGGTCGGAGACCCCAAGCAGTCCATCTATCGATTTCGCGGTGCTGATCCTCGAGTGTTTCAGGCGGCGACGCAGTGGCTGGTGGCGCACTATGAGGCGCAGGTGGAGACCACCGATGTCACGCGCCGTTGTGCGCCCAGCATCGTGGCCTTGATGAACCACAGCCTTGGCCAGAGGGCTCGCGATCGATACCGACCCCATGTCGCTTTTCATGCGCAGCCTGTCGGGGCGGTCATGCGACTGCCGGCCATTCCCAAGAACTCGGTTAAGCGTCGGTCACCCCAGTCCTCGCCTGTTGAACGCGATTGGCTCACCGAGCCAGAGTCGGATGCGGTGGTCTCGGAGTGGTTCACGGAGGGGCAGGCCATTGGTCAGGCCTTGCTCCAGGCTCGGCAGGCTAGTCCAGACCTCGACTGGCAGGACATTCGAGTGCTGCTTCGAGCCAGGACCCACATGGCCGATTACGAGAGGGCCTTCGCCCAATTGGGCATTCCGTTTGTGAGCGACCGAACCGATGGCCTTTTACAGACCCCCGAGGTGGAGGATCTCTTAAACCTCTGTCGCTGGCTGGCCTTCCCCTGGTCCAACGCAGACCTGGCCGCTGTGCTTCGCTCGCCATTCATGGGCCAGACGGAGGAGCTCTTGATGGGCTTGGCGGAGCAGTCTCGGGCCAGCGCACAGAACTGGTGGGATGTTCTTCGGGCCATGCCGGATCAAGCTGAATTGGTCGAGACATTGGAACGGTGGCGTCGGTGGTCTGCCCACCTGCCGGTGCATGATTTGTTCGATCGCATTCTGTCTGAGGGCCCACTGATGTCCCTGTCCTGTGCGTATGGCCCAGAGGTTAGGGCCCGGCAGGTCAGGGCTAATTGGCACGCCTTTTTAGCCTGGTCCCTGCAGTGGGACGCCGGCCGGCAGCCCGGCGTGGCCCGGTTCATTCAGGACATGGATGAGCTGCTGGCCGCGGATCATGCCGAGCTGCCCGCACCGGGCGTCGACCAGGCGGGGCTGTCGGCTGTGCGCCTTCAATCTCTGCACAGCGCAAAAGGCTTGGAATCTCGCCTGGTGGTGCTGGCGGGGCTGGCGGATCGGGATTCAGTCGATACGGGGGTGGTCTGGCTGGCCCAGACCTCTGCGGACCAGACCGAGCTTCAGGCGCTGCGGGCCTGCCGGCGCCTGGACCCTGTCGATGGTCAGTTGCGCGAGTTGTTGGCACAGCGTGAACGCCTGTCGGACCAGGAGGATTTCAATCTGCTGTATGTCGGTATGACGCGGGCCCGGGAATACTTGATCATCAGCGCGGCCGGCGAAAAGAGCGGTAGTTGGTACGAACAGTTGGCAGGCCACAGTCCGGTCGTTGGTGAGTGGGTGAGCCATGGTTGAGACGCTGGAGATTCGACTGGGCAAGGCTTTTCACGCCTTGATGGAGCAGGTCGATCGTCCCGTTATGGCCGGTCACTGGGCAGACCTGGCCCCGGGGCAGGCCTGGGTTGATCGCCTGCTGGCTGTCTATGCGCTGATGCCTGCCGAGCAACTGATGGTCTGTCAGGCGGTTCAGGCTGTCATGTCGAACCCTCGGGCCCGAGAGGTCCTGCTGCCCGCCGCTCATCAAGATCAGCTGCTGATCGAGGTCGACTGTCTGGACGCTGAGGGTCGTTGGCTCAGGCCCGATCGCGTCTTGATCTCAAAGAAAGCCCAATCCCTGACCCTCATCGACTTCAAGTGGCGAGTGCTTCCCTCTGAGCACCAAGACTATGCGCAGCAGTTGCTGCGCTATGGCCAGGTCCTGTCGCAGGCCTACCCTGATTGCGAGTTGAAGATGATTCTGATCGACGCCCAGGCTGGGGTCTGGCTCTGTCAGGGTGGTGAGTTGGTACACTGCTAGTCGGCGGGCCGCCCCGCATTGTGAGCCTGTGAACCTGGTCAGGTCGGGAACGAAGCAGCCACAGCGGGTCCTTGCAAGTGCCGGGGGTCCGGCTCGCCCCCTTTTT
>JBEDMQ010000021.1:0-4117 GCA_041171045.1 Pseudomonadota bacterium | reverse complement strand
CGGACTGACCGGTCACTCCAGAATTTTTACAAGGAATTTCTATGGTCGTCATTCGACTTGCTCGCGGCGGATCGCACAAGCGTCCTTTTTATCACGTGGTTGCCACAGATTCACGCAATCGTCGGGATGGTCGTTTCATTGAGCGCGTTGGTTTCTTCAATCCCATCGCTCGGGGCAACGACATCAAGCTGAACTTGTCGGTTGAGCGCATTGAACACTGGCGCTCCAATGGTGCTCAGCTGAGTCCTCGTGTGGAGCAGTTGCTCAAAGACTTCTCCAAGGCTGCCGCCTAAGATTTCAACCGGTCGACCCGGGGTCTGCGTCCAGCGCACCCCAGGCGACCTGGCCTTATGCCTGCGAGAAAACCGGACGATTCCTTCGCCGCTCGCCGGCTTTCCAAGCTGGGGGTTCAAGCCCCAGCCGTTGTGATCCCCAAGTTGGTCTTCTCCAAAACGCCTGGTCCCAGTGACCTGGTGGTGCTGGGGCGCATCCGTGCGCCTGTGGGTACCAAGGGTCAACTGCGGGTGGCCAGCCTGTTTCCCGGCGATGTTCAAGAGTCGGTGTTGTTCGACGCAGAGCAGCTCTGGGCCAAGGGACCCGGGGGGTGGCTGCGGCTGGATGTGACCCTGTGTCAGCCGGTGGGTAAAGAGGCTCGCATGGGCTTTGCTCAGATTGACTCCCGTGACCTGGCTGAGCAGATGCTGGGCTTTGAGCTCGGTGTTAGCCGTGCCGAGTTACCCGAGCCCGCTCCCGATGAGTTCTACTGGGAAGACCTGGTGGGCTGTGTGGTGACCAATCGGCAGGGCGAGTCATTGGGCCTGGTGGATCGACTTGAGACCAATGGTGTGCACGACTGGATCGTCGTGGGTCATCACTGGATTCCCTACGTGGACCGTTACATCGACCAGGTGGACCTGGCCGCCAAGACCATTGCGGTCGATTGGCAGCCAGACTGGACGGTTTAGAGCGACTCCTCAGGCGCCAAGCGCCTTTTTGATCTGCTCCAGTGCACTGGGGTCCTCGAGCGTGGTCATGTCGCCGGGATCACGGCCCTCTGCCAGCGCCTGCATGGCTCGGCGCAGCAACTTGCCGCTTCGGGTCTTGGGCAGCAGGGTGACAAAGTGAACCCTTGAGGGCCTGGCAATCGCCCCGATTTCATGGTCCACGGTGGCCATGATGGCTTTCTCCTCTGCCTTGGCGCCCTCGGGTGTTGCGGCGGCCCCTGCATCTTTGAGCACGGCAAAGGCCATTGGCACCTGACCCTTGAGGGCATCCGCCACGCCCACCACAGCCACCTCGGCCACGTTCTTATGAGCCTGAATCGCCTCTTCGATCTCGCGAGTGCCCAGGCGGTGACCAGCCACGTTGATGACGTCGTCGGTACGGCCGAGAATAAAGTAGTAGCCATCTGCATCGCGAGTGGCGTAGTCAAAGGTGGAATACAGATGCTGACCGGGCACGGCGCTGAAGTAGGTTTTTACAAAACGTTCGTCATCTCCCCAGACCGTCTGCAGGCATCCGGGCGGCAGCGGTGGCATGGCACAGAGCATGCCCTTCTCGTTGGCACCGACTTCTTCGAAGGTGCTCTCATGAATCAGACGAATGTCATAGCCATAAACCGGAAAGCTAGGGCTGCCGAACTTGGTTTCGGTGACCTCCAGGCCGTGCTGGGCTGACAAGATCGGCCAGCCGGTCTCAGTCTGCCAGTAGTTGTCGATGATGCGGGCGCCTCCCAGGGCATCGGAAATCCACTTGGCCGTTGGCTCATCCAAGGGTTCACCGGCCAGGAACAGACGACGCAGGCACTTGGTGTTGTGCTGGGTCATGTAGGCGGGGTCTTGTTTCTTCAGGACTCGGGCCGCCGTGGGCGAAGAGAACATGGTGCTGACCTGGTACTTCTCCACAATCGACCACCAAATCGCGGGGTCGGGTCGCAGTGGCAGGCCCTCGTAAACAATGGTGGTGGAGCCGTTGATCAGCGGGCCGTAGACGATGTAGGAGTGCCCGACCACCCAGCCAATGTCCGAGGTACAGAAGAAGACTTCACCGGGCTTACAGTCGTAGATGTGCTTCATGGACGCAGCCAGGGCCACCGCATAGCCGCCGGTGTCTCGCTGCACGCCCTTGGGCTTACCAGTGGTGCCGCTGGTGTACAGGATGTAGCTGGGATCGGTGGCCTGCATCTTTTCGCAGGGCACCTGGGCACTCATATGTTGGGTACGAGCCTGGGCATAGTCCACATCGCGGCCAGCGACCAGGTCCATCTTGGCCAGGCCACGGTTGACCAGCAGCACATGCTTGGGCGGTTTAGCGGCCAGGCTACAGGCCTCGTCAACCAGGTGCTTGTAGGGGACTTCTTTGCCGTTGCGCATGCCCGCATCGGAGGAAATCATCAGCACCGGCGTGGCGTCATCGATGCGAGCCGCCAGTGACGGGGCTGCAAATCCGCCAAAGACCACCGAGTGAATGGCCCCGATTCGGGCACAGGCTAGGATGGCGAAGATGGCTTCGGCAATCATGGGCATGTAGACCAGCACGCGATCGCCGCGCTTCACACCGAGTGTCTGCATGATGGCAGCCATGCGCTGAACCTCTTGGTGCAGTTCGGCGTAGCTGTAAACCTTTTCCTCGTTGGTCTCGGTGGAGATGTAGACCAGGGCCTTCTGGTTGGCTCGGTCCTTCAGGTGACGGTCGACGGCGTTGTGACACAGGTTGGTGCTGCCGCCCACGTACCAGCGGGCAAAGGGCGGATTGGAGAAGTCCAAGACTTGCTTGGGTTGTTCGAACCAGTCGATGTGTTGGGCCTGTTCGGCCCAGAAGCCCTCTTTATCAGAGATGGACCGTGCATGGACGGCGGCCAGTTTGGTGTCGTTGTAGTTGATGCTCATGTTGTTCTCCTTGCCCATTTGTTTTGTGATCGGTGTGACTGGGCTGCACACCAATCGATTCTGTGATGCCGGTTGGATCGACCTGGCGTCCCTCTATCGGGGACGCTCAGGTCTCACCGTCTCCTCCCGCTCCTGATCGGTTGTCACTTAACTGGCCTCCAAGACCTCGGCTGGGCAATACACTTCACCCTTCATCAAAATACGGGCACTGCGGCTCATGACGGCCTTGGTAACTCTCCACTGGCCCGATTCCAGCTGGGCTGAAGCGCCGACCCGCAGCGTGCCCGATGGATGACCAAAGCGCACAACATCGCGCTGACCACCACCGGCCGCCTGGTTGACGATCGTGCCTGGCACAGCGGCCGCAGCGGCGATCGCCACCGAGGCGGTACCCATCATGGCGTGGTGCAGTTTGCCCATCGAGATCGCCCTTACCAGCAGGTCGATGTCACTGGCTTTCACCGTCTTGCCACTTGAGGCGGTGTAAGTTTTTGGAGGGGCTACAAAGGCCACCTTGGGGGTGTGCTGGCGCGTCTTGGCCTCGTCCAATTGTTTGATCAGGCCCATGCGCAGAGAGGCATGCGCCCGAATGGTCTCCAGGCGAGCCAGTGCTGCTGCATCCCCATTCAAATCGTCTTGGAGTTCGCATCCGGTGTAACCAATCGCATCGGCCTGAACAAACACGGTGGGAATACCTGCATTGATCATGGTGGCCTTGAGCACACCCATGCCGGGCACTTCGAGGTCGTCTACCAGGTTGCCCGTGGGGAACATGCTGGCCGGCGCATCGTCGCCACCGTCTTCGTCGGCTGCTGGATCCATGAACTCCACGGGGATCTCGGCCGCTGGGAAGGTGACGCCATCGAGCTCAAACTCACCAGTCTCTTGCACCTGACCGTTGACGATGGGCACATGGCCGATGATGGTCTTGCCAATGTTGACCTGCCAGATTCGAACCGCTACCACCCCGTCCCGGGGGATGCGGCTGGGATCCACAAAACCGTTGGCCACAGCAAAGGGGCCCACCGCCGCGCTCAGGTTGCCGCAGTTACCACTCCAGTCTACAAAGGGCTTGTCGATGCTGACCTGACCAAAGAGGTAATCCACATCGTGGTCGGGCCGGCTGCTCTTGGACAGAATGACTGACTTGCTGGTGCTGGAGCTGCCATTTCCCATGCCATCGATCTGCTTGCCATAGGGGTCTGGGCTGCCGATGACCCTCATCAAGA
>JBEDMQ010000020.1:0-4435 GCA_041171045.1 Pseudomonadota bacterium | reverse complement strand
CGCCAGCCGCGCTTGAACAAGGGCTCTCCACTGGTGTCAATGGACAGGGTGGCCTTGTCGCCATCGATGTAGACCCAGATTCGAATGTCAGGGTTTCGGGTATCGACGGAGGGACGCTCGCCGGTCAGATCACGCAGCCGATCGCAGAGTCCGTCTTTGACCTTGAAGCCTGCAAAGGGAAGGGCGAGCTCAAAGGGCGCGGGGCGGCCTTGGTTGACGTCGATGCGAATGGTTTGGGCTGGGTGCAGAAACTTTTCCCAGGGCAGCCGCTTGGCTGCTGCATAGAGGTCGTCTGCTGATCGCAATCGCAGTTGGTCCAGCATGAGCAGAATGCGAGTGGGCGTGCGACACCAGAGATTGGCTCGGGCGATGGCCGTCGCGTCGGCTCGAAACCAGCAGCCAGCTTTGCCAGCCTGGACTTCTCCAACGCCCTCGATGCTGGAGAGCTCCTGGGCCAGGCAGGCCTCAAGGCCGGATGGACAAACGGCGAAGGCAGAGAGCTGGGTCATTAAAAGGGCTTGACCACCACCAGGATCACTGCGCCAAGCAGCATGATCACCGGGACCTCGTTAAACCAACGAAACCAGACGTGGGACTTGGTCATGCTGCCGGCTTGGAATTTTTTAATCATGGCGCCGCAGACATGGTGGTAACCGACCAAGGCCAAGACGATGGCCAACTTGGCATGCATCCAGCCGTTGCCTGGTCCTTGGCCAATGCCAAAACCCAGCCAAAGCCAGAAACCGAAGAAGAGGGTCCCGATCATGAGCGGCATCATGAAGCGGTAGAGCTTGCGACTCATCAGCAACAGGCGGTCACGCTCGGCCTGCCCCTCGGGGCCACTGGGCACCATGGCCAGGTTCACGAAGATGCGCGGCAGGTAGAACAGGCCGGCAAACCAGCTGGTGACAAAAATAATGTGAATGGCTTTTACCCAGAGGATGGCCATGTGTCAGATCTCCGTTGTCAGTGAACGCGCGCAGTCAGCGCGTCTTGGGGTTTAGCTTCGAATGTGTCCGTCACCGAAGACGATCCACTTGAGGGTGGTGAGGCCTTCCAGTCCAACCGGGCCGCGGGCATGCAGCTTGTTGGTCGAGATGCCGATCTCGGCTCCCAGTCCGTATTCAAAGCCGTCTGCAAAGCGGGTGGAGGCGTTGATCATGACCGAAGAAGAGTCGACCTCGCGCAGAAAGCGCATGGCGGTGCTGTGGTTTTGGGTGACGATGCTGTCGGTGTGGGCCGACCCGTACTGGGCAATGTGGTCCATGGCTTCATCCACATCCTGGACCAGTTTAATCGCCAGAATGGGGGCCAGGTATTCGGTGGCCCAGTCTTCCGGGGTGGCAGAGACCAGGTCGCTGTCCTTGAAGCCGGCGGCGAGCAAAACGGCGCGAGTCTGGTCGCAGACGCGCAGCTCAACCCCTTTGGACTGGTAAATCTTGCACAAATCTGGCAGCACCTGGTCCGCGATGGACTGCGCCACCAAGAGGGTCTCCATGGTGTTGCAGGGCGCGTAGCGCTGGGTCTTGGCGTTGTCCGCGATTCGAATGGCCTTGTCGACACAGGCATCGCTGTCGATGTAGACATGGCAGATGCCATCGAGGTGTTTGATGACGGGCACGGTGGCTTCGTTGGTGATGCGCTCGACCAGCGACTTGCCGCCTCGGGGGACGATGACGTCGATAAACTGCGGCATGGTGATCATGGCACCAACGGCTGCGCGGTCTGCGGTGGGAACAACCTGAACGCCTGCCTCGGGGAGGCCCGCTTGGACCAGGGCCTGAGAGATCAGACCGGCCAGGAATTGGTTGGAATGAAAGGCCTCGGAACCACCCCGCAAGACCGTGGCATTGCCGGACTTCAGACAGAGCGCGGCCGCATCGATGGTCACATTGGGACGTGATTCATAGATGATGCCAATCACACCCAGGGGCACACGCATCTGGCCCACCTGAATACCGGTAGGCTGAATACGCAGGTTGGTCATCTCGCCAACAGGGTCGGCGAGCGCAGCGATCTGGTGAAGACCAGCGACCATGGTCTGAATGGCTTTGTCTGATAAGGCCAGTCGATCAACAAAGGCTGCGTCATGGCCGGCGGCCTTGGCGGCCTGCAGGTCCTGGTCATTGGCTTGCTTGAGCGCTGCTTGGGATTGATCGATGGCCTGGGCGAGTAACAGCAGGGCCTGGTTTTTCTGGGCGGTGCTGGCCGCGGCCATGCGACGACCTGCCTGGCGGGCGTTTTCGCCCAGCCGGGTCATCATGGTTTGAATGTCTTGGCTCATCTTGATCTTGATAGGGAGAGCGCCAGCCTTTCGAGCGCCATCCACGGGTCCTCTGCGAGTAGTCCTTTCGCCATTGTATCGATGCGTCCCAGCTCCCGCAGGGCTTCTGTGGCGCGTTCAATCGGTAGACGACGCACCGCGTTGGCCACACTCCAGATGAGCAGGGGCAGGGCTTCTCCCTCCTCGCGCAGGCCACGCAGCATGCGCAGACTTCGTTTGGCATCACCGGCCAAGAAGGCGTCACCCAGTTGAAAGGGGCTAAAGCGAGCCGCATCGGTCACCGCCTCTTGCATCTCGGCCGCGGTGATGGGGGCGTTGGGGTCTTTTCTCGGCAGGTGGACCAGCTTGAGGATTTCCTGGTGGGCGGCCGCTAGATTGCCCTCGGATTTGGTGGCCAAGACCGATATGGCCTGCGGCTCCGCCTTGAGCCCGGCCTTGGTGAGTCGCGCCATGATCCAGCTGGGCAGGTCGGAGACCTGAAGCTCCGGCACGCTGATGACCAGGCCTTTGTTGGAGAAGGCGTTGAACCAGCCTGTGGCCATCATGGTGCGGTCTGCTCTGGGTAACAACAGCACCACTGCGGTGTCTGGGGCCGGTGACTCGGCCCAGGCGGTCAGGGCCTTGTTTCCCTCTGTGCCAGGCTTGCCAGTGGGCAGGCGCAGCTCCAGGATGCGTCGGCTTGCAAACAGGGAGGGCGCATTGGCCTCAGCCAGCCAGCCCCGCCAATCAAAACTTCGGTCGGTGGTCTCGCTCAGACGTTCGTCAAAGCCTTGCTGTCGCAGAAAACCACGAACCAAGTCCGTGGCCTCGGTGGTCAGCAGTGGGTCGTCACCACTGATGGCCCAGCTGCTGGGGACTGCATCGGGAGATGAAAACTGAGTGGCGAGCTGGCTGGTGAGCAGCTCAGGCTTTTTCGGATCGAGCCGGATCTGCATAGGTGGAGATGGTGGCCAGGCGCCGAAGGATCTGCTGCAGGATGTCCTCTTCCATGGCGTTGATCTGGAACTTCTCAGCGTCGTCGGTGGAGAGCACCTCTGATTCACTCACGCTGATGGCTCGTCGCAGTTCGATGGTGTCGGTGGCGATCAGCGACCGGCCCAAGGGATCCTCGACGCGGAAGGTCACGGCCGTGCGCAGTTCGATCTCACGGGGACGGCCCGATCCCGAGAAGCCCACCACCAGGCGTTGCTGGTTGATTTGCAAGACACGGCAGACGACCTCAGCCTCGGCTATGCGCGAGACG
Organism: Pseudomonadota bacterium; assembly: GCA_041171045.1. Classification (GTDB taxonomy): domain Bacteria; phylum Pseudomonadota; class Gammaproteobacteria; order Burkholderiales; family Burkholderiaceae_A; genus Hahnella. The sequence continues at coordinate 908 of JBEDMQ010000020.1, read as the reverse complement.
AGTTGCAGGCGATAACGGGTCTTGAGTTCCCGGCGAAGCCGCTCGGCCAGGCCGCTGCCCGCGATGGCTTGAGCCATCTCGCCCCCCAGCTTGGTGCGCTCTTCCTCAGACAGGCTACGATCCACCACGGGACCCTGGCCAGGGGAGAGCACCATGATGCGCTTAAAGCCAAAGTTGTAGCCCGCACCTCGGACTCGCCAGCCACAGCCGGTCAGGCTGGCTGCAGCGAGCAGACCCATCCAGACCCCGCCGCGTCTAAGCAGATGACGGCGCGTGATGGCGACAGTGGCGGAGGCATTTCGCATGAGGCTAGGGTATCAGACCACCAGGTTGACCAGTCGGCCGGGCACCACGATGGCCTTGCGCAAGGGCTTGCCTTCTGAGAACTTGGCAAAGGCTTCGCTGGCCAAGGCGGCCGATTCAATGGTCTTTTGGTCTGCATCGGCGGCCACCGTCAGGCTGCCACGCAGCTTACCGTTGATCTGCAGCATCAACTCCACACTGTCGCGGACCAGCGCGGCCTCGTCGACCTGCGGCCATGGGGCATCGAGCAGGTCGCCATGGACAAGGCTGTAGCCCAGGGCGTTCCAGAGATAGCAACCAATGTGGGGCACCACTGGGTAGAGAATCCGCAGCAGCAGGCTGAGGCCCTCATGCAGCACAGCGGCTCGATCACCCGATGGCTGCCCAGACGCCTTGGCGGCATCCTCCAAGGTGTTGAGCATCTTCATGCAGGCTGAGACCACCGTGTTGTATTGACGGCGGGTCAGGTCGAAGTCAGCCTGCTTGAGCAGTTCATGCAGGCTGCGACGCAGGTCCTTCGCGGCCGCATCGGTCGGCGCGATCGAACCTTGTGCATCTTGTTTGCACAGCCACTCCTGGTGGGTCGCTGCAAAGGACCAGAGTCG
>JBEDMQ010000019.1:0-25461 GCA_041171045.1 Pseudomonadota bacterium | reverse complement strand
CCCAGGTTGAGCATGCCAGCATTGGCCTGTCCCTTGAGCAGAGCGGCATGAAAAATGGGCACCAGCGGTGCGCCCTGCCCACCGGCGGCAATGTCTCGATTGCGAAAGTCGTAGACCACCGGCAATCCAGTTCTTTCTGCGATGCTGGGGGCGTGAACAAGCTGCAGGCTATAGCCCTCGTCCGGACGGTGTCGGATGGTCTGCCCATGGACTCCGACACCGGCTATCGATAGGGTCGGATGCCGGGCCCGCAGGGCATTGATCCCGTCGGCGATCTCCATCGACAGGGCGAGTCCCGCCCTTGCTGCGGCATCAATCCCGTCGACCAACTGACCCTGTTGCAACTGGTGAAGCTGGCTGACGAGAGGCTGTGGCATGGGTCTGCTTATACAGTCCAACAGCTCAGGCTGGCCATCTGCACGGATCAGGGCGATGTCAATGCCGTCCATGCTGGTGCCAGTCATCACACCCAGCCATAGGCCGGGTGTCTTGTCTGGGGCGAGAGCAGGGTTCAAGGATTTGCTGCTTTGGCCGACTTGGTGGGGGCCGCTGTCGGCAGACTGGGCCCCGCGGCGGTATTGACACTATCGAGCAATGACAACCGTTTGCGCAGGTCGGCCGCGACAAAACTGAACTGGGTCAACTCAGGACCTGACAGGCTGGGGACCTGTGGGTTCTCTTTGGCAATCTTGGTGGGATCAATGGAACGACCATGAACCCTGAACTCGTAGTGCAGGTGGGGTCCTGTGGCCCAGCCAGTGGTACCGACGTAGCCAATGACTTCGCCCATGCGAACCGAGCGCCCGTTTTTGATGCCCGGAGCAAAACGGGACAGGTGGGCGTAGTAAGTGCTGTACCGCTGGTTGTGCTGAATGCCAACCGCATTGCCGTATCCCCCGTTGAAGCCGACCGAGACAATATCGCCATCGGCCACTGCACGAACCGGGGTACCGACCGGTGCGGCGTAATCGACGCCTTGGTGGGCACGTGGGTCGCCAAACAGAGGGTGAAGCCGGTAGCTGGAGAAGCTGGAGCTGACCCGCGTGAAGCGCAGCGGTGCGGCCAGAAAGCCTCGTTTGACCGATTTACCCTCAGCGTCATAGAAGTTGCCGCGCTTGGTGCCCTCGGATTCGAAATACAAGGCCTCGTAGGTCTGTCCAGAGGCCTCAAACCGGACCGCAACCAGCCGGTAGTCCCCCAAGTCACGGCCGTCGACCTGTTTGGTCTGGTAAATCACCCGAACCTTGTCGCCTGCCTTGACCTGTCGACGGAAGTCCAAGTCCGATTCGAACAGGGTGACGATTTCATCGGTCACGGCCGATGGCACATTGGCCTGGTCCATGGCTCCGAAGAACGATTGACCAACTTCGACACTGCGGTGCTCTGTTCGGGTCTCGACCAAGAGCTGGGCATTTCGAGACTCGAATTGGCCTTCGCCCACTCGTTCAAAAATCCAGGCGTCACCGCCTTGGAGCAGTTGCAGCCTGAGCAGTCGGTTGTTCAGGTCAGTCTGAACAACCGCCGTTCGCCCCTGCGCGGTTCGCAGCACCTTGGCGTAGGCCCGGTTCTGCAAGGCTTTCTCAGCCTGACGGTCCTCGATGCCCATTCGACCCAACAGTCGCTCAAAGCTGTCGCCGGCTCTTACCTCGTCTTCACGGGATAATTCCAGCCCATGGGCCGCCAGGGCCTGCAGCTGTGGCCCTAGGCTGGGTACCGCTATATCGGTCCGCACTGGAGAGTCCAAGATCCTGGACTCGGCCTCCGAGACCGGCGCCAGGCCGAGCGCTGTCATGGCAGCCATCAGCAAGCCAAAGGCAGCAGGGGCAAAGATCCAGGTTTTTAGCGCGCGGGGTGACATGACAAGTAAAATTCTATCTTTAGCCGAATGTCACAGCCCGATGCCCCTTTTTTGCAGCCCTTTTTGCAGTCGCCCAGCCCACCCATGACCTCAGCAACTCCGTCCACCGCCCCCCAGAACAAGTCAGGGGCCGCCAGCTCGGCGACCCCCGAGGTCGTCCAGCCAACCTGGCCGCAGGGTCAGTGGTCTCAGGGGGTGAGGGATGCCATGGCCGAGATCACCCGTGGCGTGGACGAGTTGCTGGTCGCCCACGAGATGGCGGTGAAGTTGGCCGCCTCGGAGCAGTCTGGCCAGCCGCTGCGCATTAAGCTGGGGCTCGATCCAACGGCACCAGACCTGCACCTGGGACACACCGTGGTGCTCAACAAACTGCGCACGCTGCAGAACCTGGGGCATCAAGTGATCTTCCTGATCGGTGATTTCACAGCCCTGATTGGGGACCCCACAGGTCGCAACGCCACCCGTCCACCGCTGACCCCCGAGGAGATTGCGGTCAATGCCCAGACCTACTTTCAGCAGGCCAGTCTGGTGTTGGATCCCAGCCGTACCGAGATTCGCCGCAACTCAGAATGGTGTGAGGCCCTCGGGGCCCACGGCATGATCAAGCTAGCCGCTCAGGCGACTGTCGCCCGCATGCTCGAGCGTGACGATTTCACCAAACGCTACAAGGCCGGTACCCCGATCTCGGTCCATGAATTTCTCTACCCCCTGATGCAAGGCTACGACTCCGTCGCCCTGCGGGCCGATCTGGAGTTGGGCGGCACCGATCAGAAATTCAACCTGCTCATGGGCCGTGAGTTACAGCGCGATGCGGGCCAGGCGCCACAGTGTGTGCTGACCATGCCGTTGCTCGAAGGCCTCGATGGCGTCGAGAAAATGAGCAAGAGCAAGGGCAACTATGTTGGCATTGCGGAACATCCAGATGAGATGTTTGGCAAGCTGATGTCTATTTCTGACAGCCTGATGTGGAAGTACTTCACCTTGCTGTCCTTCCGGCCGATGGCTGAACTGTCAGCCTTGCAAGAGCAGGCGGCTACTGGCCGTAACCCCAGGGACATCAAGGTAGAGCTGGCCCAAGAGATCGTCAGCCGTTTCCATTCACGACAGGCCGCTGAGCAGGCCCTGGCCACCTTTGAGTCTCGCTTTAAGCAGGGTGAGATCCCCACCGACCTCCCTGTCGTTGAGCTCGGCTCGGGCCCGCTGACCATCTTGGCCATCCTCAAGCAGGCCGGTCTCGCACCGTCCACCTCCGAGGCGGGACGCAACATTGACCAGGGTGGCGTGCGCATCGATGGCCAAAAAGTCTCCGACCGTGGACTCACGCTCGGGGCTGGGGACTATGTCGTCCAGGTGGGCAAGCGTCGATTTGCGAGGGTGGTCATCGCATGAACGTGGCCGTCAATACAACGCAAGCGGGCCAACCATCAGGCCTGACCGACTCTCAGCGAAACCGTTTCTTCTGGGTCGGTCTGGTCACCGTGCTGGCTGTCTATTTTCTGATTCTGGTGGGCGGCACGGTCCGGGCCACGGGAGCGGGTATGGGCTGCCCAGACTGGCCTCTGTGTTTTGGCCAGCTCATTCCGCCCACATCCGAGGCGCAGCTCCCGCCTAACTGGCGAGAGATCTACAGCCACCGCGGCTACTCCGATCTGCCCTTTGATGCCGTCAAGACTTGGACGGAGTACCTCAACCGTCTGGTGGGCGTGGTCATCGGCCTGCTGGTGATTTCGACGGCCTGGCTGGCCCGGCGTTATCGTCGCGCGGATCCTCCCGTCTTCTGGGCGGCCTTCGGCGCCTTTGTCATGGTGGGCTTTAACGGCTGGATCGGTTCCATGGTGGTGGCGACCAACCTACGCCCCGTCATGATCTCGCTGCACATGATCGGCGCCTTTTTTGTACAGATGCTGCTGATCTATGCCCTGGTCCGCAGCCGGCGCGATGAGTTGCGACATCTGACCCAGGCCCTGCCGGCCAGTTACCGCCGATGGGCGCTGGTGGCGTTGTTGGCCATGGTGGTCCAGATCTTCATGGGCATCCAGATTCGCGAGAGCGTAGACCTCATCTCCCGCGCAGCCAATGCGGCCGAGCGGGACCAGTGGGTCGAGCTCATGCCGGTGATTTTCTATTTCCACCGGTCTTTTTCTTGGGTGATCCTGGCGCTGGCGGGCTGGCTGTTCTGGCGGGCTTACAAGAGCGCCCTGGGGCCCACGGTGGTGGGCCGCATCCTCAAGGGTCTGGTGGGCCTGGTGATTTTTGAAATGCTGCTGGGTGGAGCTCTCAACCACCTGGGATTCCCGCTGGTGGCTCAGCCTGTCCACCTCTTGGCGGCCCACCTCATTTTTGGGGCCATTTGGTTTTTATGGGCTACGCTCTCGGTAGCCAGTCTTCAACCTTCAAGGAAGCCTTATGTTTGACCGTTCCATTCCCCTGTCTCAGATCGATCCTGACGTCGCCGCAGCCATCTCGGCTGAAAACAAGCGCCAAGAGGCCCACATCGAGCTGATCGCCTCTGAGAACTACGCCAGCCCGGCGGTCATGGCCGCCCAAGGCTCACAGCTCACCAACAAGTATGCAGAGGGCTATCCCGGCAAGCGCTATTACGGCGGCTGCGAGCATGTCGATGTGGTGGAGCAGTTGGCCATCGATCGACTCAAGCAGCTCTACGGCTGTGAGGCGGCCAACGTGCAGGCCCACTCTGGCGCACAGGCCAACACCGCTGTCTTCATGGCTTTTCTCAAGCCCGGTGACACCATCATGGGCCTGTCGCTGGCCGAAGGCGGACACCTGACCCATGGCATGGCCCTCAACATGTCGGGCAAGTGGTTCAAGGTGGTGCCTTATGGCCTGAACGATAAAGAAGAAATTGACTACGACCGCATGGAGGCGCTCGCCCGTGAGCACAAGCCCAAGCTCTTGATTGCTGGTGCTTCGGCCTATTCCCTGAAGACCGACTGGGCGCGCTTTGCCAAGGTCGCCAAAGAGATTGGCGCCATTTTCATGGTGGACATGGCCCACTACTCCGGCCTGATCGCTGCGGGTGTCTATCCCAGCCCAGTGCCCCATGCAGACATCGTGACCTCGACCACCCACAAGAGCCTGCGTGGCCCGCGTGGCGGCATTATTCTGATGAAGGCCGAGCATGAGAAGGCCATCAACAGCGCCATCTTCCCTGGCATCCAGGGTGGCCCGCTTATGCATGTCATTGCCGCCAAGGCCGTGGCCTTTGGCGAGGCCCTCAAACCCGAATTCAAGGTCTACGGCCAGCAGGTCATTGACAATGCCCAGGCCCTGGCCAAGGCTTTGGTTGATCGCGGCCTTCGCATCGTCTCTGGCCGCACCGAGAGCCACGTCATGCTGGTGGACCTACGGGCCAAACAGATCACGGGTAAGGCAGCAGAGGCAGCCCTGGGCCTGGCGCACATCACCGTGAACAAGAACGCCATCCCCAACGACCCCGAAAAGCCCTTTGTCACCAGCGGCATTCGACTGGGTACGCCAGCCTGCACCACCCGCGGCTTCGGGCCAGCCGAGATGACCATGGTGGGTGGCCTGATCGCCGACGTGCTCGATGCGCCCGACGATGATGGCGTCATCGCCAGAGTCCGCAGCCAGGTTGAGGCCTTGACGGCCCGCTTCCCGGTCTACAAATAAGGCCAGTGGTCTAGTCAGATGCGCTGTCCGTCCTGCGGATCCCCTGATACCCAGGTCACGGATACGCGCATCTCGGAAGACGGCAACGAAATTCGTCGCCGTCGACGTTGCGCTGCCTGCGATCGGCGGTTCAAGACCATCGAACGCATCGAGCTGACACTGCCCAGTGTGGTCAAGAAAGACGGCTCGCGCATCGACTTCGATCCCATCAAGCTGAGGGCCAGCATGGCCCTGGCTCTGCGAAAAAGGCCTGTGGCGGCCGACGTGCTCGACACGGCCGTTCGGCAGATCGAGGAACGCCTGGCCGCCTCTGGTGAGCGGGAGGTGAGCACTCAGCTCATTGGCGAGCTGGTTATGAAGGAGCTCAAGCGGCTCGACAAGGTCGCTTATGTTCGCTTTGCCTCGGTTTACCGCAGCTTCGAGGACATCGCTGAGTTTCAAGAGCTATTGGCCGAGGTCGGTCCGCGTCGTCGAGCCCCTGGCCGCAAAACACGCTAGCTGGCTGATAGCAAAGCCCCATGTTCAACGAGCAAGACGTCTCCCACATGCGCCAGGCGCTGGCATTGGCCGAGCGCGGACTCTTCACCACCACCCCCAATCCGCGGGTGGGCTGCGTGATCGTTCGGGAGCATCAGGTCGTCGGCCAGGGCTGGCATGTTCGCGCCGGTGAGCCACATGCAGAAGTCCATGCCCTGGCCGAGGCCGGCGAGCAAGCCCGTGGGGCCACGGCCTACATCACGCTTGAGCCCTGCAGCCATAGCGGGCGCACCGGACCTTGCAGCCAGGCGCTGATTCAGGCGGGGGTGGCCTCGGTGGTCGCTGCCATGGAGGACCCCAACCCACTGGTCAGTGGCCAGGGTCTGGCGCAGCTTCGCGATGCGGGCATTGAGGTTCGGTGTGGTCTATTAGGCGACGAGGCTGCGGCACTGAATGTGGGCTTTGTGGCCCGCATGAAAAGAGGACGGGCCTGGGTACGTGCCAAATCCGCCATCTCCATCGATGGCTACATTGCGCTACCCAATGGCCAGAGCCAGTGGCTCACCGATGCAGCCTCTCGTGCCGATGGCCATGCCTGGCGGGCCCGGGCCTGTGCGGTGATCACCGGGATTGGCACGTTTCTCAAGGACCGCCCTCTGCTCACAGTACGAGAGGTGATGACCAGTCGACAGCCATTGCGGGTGGTGATCGATGCACGGCTGCAGGCCGAAGCCGACATGCCGTTTTTCCATGACCCCGCACCGGCCTTGGTGGTCTGCACCGTCGACCCCGACGGGCCCGAGCATCGACAGCGGGCTGATCACCTCAGGCGCTTGGGGGTTGAGGTGATCCGGCTGCCCTCCGCCTGTGGCGAACCGGGTCGGCCCGTGGCCCTGACCGCTCTGGTCGACCTGCTCACCGAGCGTGGCATGAATGAGCTGCACCTGGAGGCGGGGTCTCGCATGACGGGCGCGTTTCTGCAGGCTGGTCTGTTGGACGAGTGGCTGATTTATCAGGCGCCGATTTTTCTGGGGGCTGGTATGCCCATGGCCGAGCCGCTGACCGCCTTGCTGGGTCGGCAGGATTCATTGGTCGAACCCAGCCAGGCGCCTCGCTGGCGTCGACTCGATGCTGTCCCAATCGGGGACAGCCTGCGTTTTCGTCTGCTTCGGGCTGACGACTAGACCGACTCGGACTCGCTACACTCACGCCATGTTCACCGGAATTGTTCAGGCTGTTGGCCAGATTGAGTCGGTCCTGCCGCAGTCGACCGTTTATCGCAGCCAGGCCGATCGCGTTCAGGCCCAGTGGAGCGATCAGCAGGGTCTTCGACTCCTGGTGGGCTGGGGCGGGCTGGATTACAGCGATATCAAGGAGGGCGATTCCATCGCCCTCAATGGCGCCTGCATGACCGTCCTGCGGCCAGATGAGCAGGGGTTTGCGGTGGACATCTCTCGCGAAAGCTTGGATCGAACCACCGGTCTGTCGGAGCCGGGGGCAGTGAATCTGGAAAAGGCCCTTCGGGCCAGTGATCGACTTGGTGGGCATATGGTCTCGGGTCATGTCGACACCACTGCGCCCATCGTCGCACTCGACCGCGTCGATGAGTCTGTTCGCCTGCAGGTGGCCCTGCCCGCAGAGCTCTCAGCCTTTGTGACCGAAAAGGGCTCCATTGCGATTCATGGGGTCAGCCTGACCATCAACAGCCTCGCCGATGGGGTAGGGCCTAAGGGAGAGACGGTCTTGAGCATCAACTTGATCCCGCACACCTGGCAGTCCACCACCCTGTCGCAGAAAAAAGTTGGTGACCTGGTCAACGTGGAGGTCGATCCCACGGCCCGGCAGGTGGCCCGAATCCTTGAAAGACTCCATGGCCTGGGAGACCGTCGTGCCTAACACCAGTCGTCATCCATCACTCCACAGCACAGAAGAGATCATCGAGGAGATCCGGGCCGGACGCATGGTGGTTCTCGTTGATGATGAGGACCGCGAGAACGAGGGCGACCTGGTGATGGCCGCTGATGCCGTCACACCGGAGGCGATCAACTTTATGGCGCGTTACGGCCGTGGCCTCATCTGCCTGACGCTCACCCAAGACAAGTGTCGTCAACTCAAGCTGCCGCTCATGGTCCTCGACAACCGGGCGGCGCATACCACCGCCTTTACGGTCTCTATAGAGGCGGCTACTGGTGTGACCACGGGTATCAGTGCCGCAGACCGTGCTCGAACCATTGCGACGGCAGTGGCCGATGCTGCCAAACCAGAGGACCTGGTTCAGCCCGGCCACATTTTTCCTCTGATGGCGCAGCCTGGTGGGGTATTGGCTCGAGCAGGCCACACCGAGGCCGGCTGCGACCTGCCAGCGTTGGCCGGCCGTCGGCCTGCGGGGGTGATCTGCGAGATTCTCAATGACGATGGCAGCATGGCCCGCCTGCCCGACCTCCTGCAGTTTGCCCAGACGCATGGACTCAAGCTCGGCAGCATTGCAGACTTGATTCATCACCGGACCGCTCACGAGAGCCTGGTGACCAGGGTGTCCGAACAACTGCTCTCAGGCCCTTATGCGGGCTGGACCTGTCTGGGCTACCAGGACAAAGCAGTGGGACAGGCTCATCTGGCGCTGCGGCTGGGAACACCCAATGCGCATGAGGAAACCTTGGTCCGGGTCCATGAGCCCCTGACGGTCCTGGACTTGCTGGGATTTGATCAGGCCGTTCACAGCTGGCCTGTTGCGAAGGCCATGAAGACGATTGCCGAGCGTGGCTGCGGTGTTTTGGTTTTTCTGAATTGCGGCACTTCGCCCCAGGTCTTGTTTGAGCAGATGGCAGGTCGCAAGACCTCGGCGGCGCTGCCGGCTCAGGATTCGGCCAATGCGGCCTCTAGCATGGCCCTGCGCAACTACGGCATGGGAGCCGCCATTCTCAAGGATCTTGGTGTGGGCAAAATGAAACTTTTGGCCCAGCCCCGTAAGATGCCGAGCATGATGGGCTTCGGCCTGGAAGTAACAGGCTATCTGCAGCCGTAACCGCATCAGGGCGGCCTGCCTGTAACGCATTGTCGAAGGAGAGATCGATCATGGCGATCAATCGAATGGAGTCGGATTTCAATGGCGAGGGGCTGCGCATTGGCGTGGTCACTGCACGGTTTAATGCAGAAGTGACCGAAACTGAGGAGGCCGCCTGCGTGGCGGCGCTCACCGCCAATGGGGTGGCCCAAGAGGACATCACGGTCGTGAGTGTGCCGGGTGCGCTCGAGATCCCCCTCTCGTTGGCCCAACTCGCTGAGACCGGTCGTTTCGATGCCTTGATTGCACTGGGCGCGGTGATTCGGGGTGAGACCTATCACTTCGAGGTGGTCTCCAACGAGTCATGTGCAGGGGTCTCACGGGTCAGCCTGGAGTTTCACCTGCCGGTGGCCAACGGCATCCTCACCACTGAGGATGACGCGCAGGCCCTGGCCCGTGCAGAGGAAAAAGGCCGAGACTGTGCAATGGCCGCCATTGAGATGGCCAACCTCTTGTTCGCCATCGATGACCGACTGGGCGGTGCCGAAGATGAGCGATAAGCCTCTGTCAGGCCACCCGTCTACCGGCAGTCGAAACGACGCCAAGGCCCGAGGCGCTCGGCGCCTGTCACGACTGCTGGCGGTCCAGTCCACCTATCAATGGCTGTTGTCCGCCGAGGAACCTGGGGCCATCGAGGCCTTCGCCCGCGAGTCTGAAGACTATGCAGCGGCCGACCAGGCCTATTTCGAAGATTGTTTTCACGGTGTCGTTCGACAGTCGGCTGCGTTGCGCGAAAAAATGTCCCCCGCCTTGGACAGAGACCTTCAACTGGTCTCACCCGTTGAGCATGCCATCTTGTTGCTGGGTTGTTATGAGTTCATTCATCACCTCGAGGTGCCTTATCGTGTGGTGATCAACGAAGCCGTCGAGTTGGCCAAGTCACTCGGTGGCAACGAGGGCCACAAGTACATCAATGGGGTACTGGATCGACTTGCGCCGTTGTGTCGGCCGGATGAACTCCGGGCCTGAGTTTGATCTGATCGAGCGGCTCTTCGCAGAGCCGCTGCGTCGCTCAGGTGGCGGTCGCGCCTTGGCCCATGCCCAGGCCTTGGGCATTGGAGATGACGCGGCTGTCTTGGCGCCGCTGCCCCCGGGCCAACAGCTGGTCTTTGCCAGCGACCTGTTGGTCGAGGGCCGTCATTACTTCCCCGAGGTGGACCCAAAGTCTCTGGGCCACAAACTTTTGGCGGTCAACTGCTCGGACCTCGCCGCCATGGGTGCTGAGCCCTTGGCCTGCACCCTGTCGATGGCGATTCGGCGCAGTCGTGTAGGACCGAATGCCTCGGCCCAAGACCGGAATTGGTTGGTGCAATTGGCCCAGGGACTTCAAGACTTGGCTGCTCAGACTGGCTGCACTCTGGTGGGTGGAGACACCGTTGGCCTGGACGATGACCAGCCCGAGAGCTTCAGCATTGCGGTCATTGGCACCGTGCCCCTTGGACAAGCCATTCGGCGTGATGGCCTGCAGCCCGGTGATCAGATTTGGATCTCCGGCCACCTCGGTGACGGCGCCTGGGCGGTGCGTCACCGAGTGGCCAACCAACGCCTGAACTGGCCCGAGCCACGCCTGGCTCTGGGCCAAGCCTTGCGGGGACTGGCGCATGCCGCCATCGATGTCTCAGATGGTTTGTCGTCCGAGCTGGCCCACTTGGCGGCGGCCTCCGCCAGGCGACTCGGCCAGCGCCTGGCGCTTCGCATGGAGCTGCTGTCGCTGGCGGGTTGCCTGAGCCCCGGCCTGGCCGAGCAGGTGCAGCGCGGTGAGCTCTCTGTGGAGCAGGCCTGTCGTCTGGCAGCCTCTAGTGGTGATGAATACGAGCTTTGTTTTGCAGCACCGACGGCTGCGCGCGATCAAGTGCTTGAGTTGGGTCAAGCCCTCGGACTGGCCCTCACACCGATTGGCTGGGTGGAACCGGTGAGGACCGATCACGCCAGTCAGCAGATTCAAACGACCAATTCAATTGAACCCATTACACCGGTGGGGTCAGTAGTCTGGCTCGACGATCAGCAAAAGCCTCTGCCGCCTGACCGAGCCCCGGTTGCCGGCTTTGATCATTTCGGGGAAAGCGCATGATGCAAGAGTCCACGTCGACGGCCCAGACCATCGCATCCAGCGTGGCTGAGATCAGGGTTGAGCCAAGACACATTTGGCTGCAGCACCCGGCCCACGTGCTGGCCTTTGGGTTTGGCAGCGGCCTGTCGCGACGGGGCCCTGGAACGGTGGGCACGCTATGGGCGTGGTTGAGTTTTGTGGTGATGAGTGCGGTCTGGCCAGTCTGGGTGCTCTGGCTGATCACCATGGTGGGACTGGTGGGCGGCATTTGGATTTGTCAGGTGACTGGCCGCGCCTTGGGAGTCTCCGATCACAGCGCCATTGTCTGGGACGAGATCATCGCCTTTTGGCTCGTTCTGCTCATGCTGCCCAGCCCTTTGGATCCTTATTTCTCAGCCATTCACATGGGATGGCCGGCTTGGCAGTGGCAGGCCTTGGCTTTTGTGCTGTTTCGGTTTTTCGACATTGCCAAGCCGCCCCCGATTGACTGGGTAGACGCTCGGGTCAAAGGTGGGCTGGGTGTCATGACCGATGATCTCTTGGCCGCCGTGATGACGCTGTTGACCATGGCCGTTCTGGTCCGTTGGCTGGGATGAGTCCAATGAGCCATCACATGCGTGAAGCGCTCTTGATTGCAACGGCCCTGGCCTGGGCGGCCGATCGACTGGCTCGGTCGGGTTCTCAGGTTGAGCTGAGAACAGCAGAGTCCTGCACCGGTGGCTTGTTGGCCAGTTGGCTGACCTGTCTGCCTGGCTCCAGCCGCTGGTATGCCGGTGGGGTGGTGAGCTATGCCAACGACCGCAAGCAGGCCTGGTTGGGTGTGCGGGGCGATGACTTGAGGCGTCATGGTGCCGTCAGCGAGTCGGTGGCCCAGCAGATGGTCTTGGGCCTGCTCGCCCACGATGGACACAAGGCTGGCTCGGCGGCAGGGGACGATCTGCGATTCGGTGTCGCCATTACTGGCGTGGCGGGCCCCGGCGGTGGCAGTCCCGACAAGCCGGTTGGTACCGTCTGGTTTGCCTGGGCTCGGTCCGGTCAGCCGGTGCTCACCCAGCGCCTTGGCCTGCCAGGTGATCGCTGGCAGGTCCAGCGGCAGGCGGCCCGGTGGGCGGCCTCGGGTTTGTTCGGCTTGATGATTCGCTCGTCTGCCCGATAGTCAGGGTTGGCAAGGCCCCCTAGTTTGCGCGATCGAAACAAAGGCTTGAGTACTGGACATTTATACAGTATATTTCTCATCACTCTCTACAAGGACCCCACATGAGCGACGCAACCGACAAAAACAAATCTGAACGCGCCAAGGCCCTAGCGGCCGCCATTGCCCAAATCGAAAAGCAATTCGGCAAGGGCTCCATCATGCGCATGGGCGAGAACGAGGTCGCACCGGACATTCAGGTCGTCTCGACAGGCTCGCTGGGTTTGGACATGGCCCTGGGCGTGGGTGGCCTGCCCCGTGGTCGTGTGGTCGAGATCTACGGTCCCGAATCGTCGGGCAAGACCACTCTCACCCTTCAGGTGATTGCCGAGATGCAGAAGCTCGGCGGTGTCTGCGCCTTCGTCGATGCTGAGCATGCACTCGATACACAGTACGCCCAAAAGCTGGGCGTCAGTCTGCAAGAGTTGCTCATCTCTCAGCCAGATACCGGCGAGCAGGCCCTCGAAATCGTCGATGCCCTGGTTCGCTCTGGGTCGGTTGATCTCATCGTGGTCGACTCGGTGGCAGCGCTCACACCCAAGGCCGAGATTGAGGGCGATATGGGTGATTCCTTGCCAGGCCTGCAGGCTCGACTCATGTCCCAGGCGCTTCGAAAACTCACTGGCACCATCAATCGCACCAATACCCTGGTCATCTTCATCAACCAGATTCGCATGAAGATCGGCGTGATGTTCGGTAGTCCAGAGACCACCACCGGCGGCAATGCCCTCAAGTTTTATTCTTCGGTGCGTCTGGACATCCGACGGGTTGGTTCGCTCAAAAAGGGCGACGAGGTGGTGGGTTCCGAGACCAAGGTCAAGGTGGTCAAAAACAAGGTTGCGCCCCCGTTTAAACAGGCTGGCTTTGACATCATGTACGGGGCGGGCATCTCCCGCGAGGGCGAGATCCTGGACATCGGATCCGAGAACGACATTGTTGAGAAGTCTGGGGCCTGGTACAGCTACAACGGTGATCGCATTGGCCAGGGTCGTGACAACGCTCGCGATTTTCTCAAGCAAAATCCGGCCATCTCGCTCGAGATCGAAAACAAGATTCGAGAGAAATTCGGCGTGGCCATTCGCGCGCCGGGCGTCTCATCGGCCAAGGCCTCGGTCCAGACGGCAGACGTTGACTAAGACCGACCCGGCCCGGGGCAGTCGATCCCTCAAGTCTCGGGCCATCGCTGCGCTGGCTCGACGCGACTACAGTCGCCTCGAGCTGGCCAGAAAACTCTCAGAGCACGAGCCAGATGAACAGGTGGTGGCGAGCCTGCTCGATGAGCTCACCCAAAAGGGCTTCCTCTCCGACGAGCGCTTTGCCCTGGCCACCGCCCGCCGCCTGTCGGCCCGATATGGGCGCGCCCGTGTGGAGCAGACCCTGTCTGGACATCATCTTGATCGAAGCCTGATCGATCAGGCCTTGACCTTAGCGACCCAAGAACATGGCAGTGAGCTGCGGCGGGCCTTTGAGGTCTGGCAAAAGCGCTTTGGGCAGCCCCCTGCAGACCTGCCCGAAAAGGCCAAGCAGTTCCGATTCTTAACCTCGCGTGGATTTTCCCCAGACGTCCTGCGCAGGCTAGAAGCCATGCGCTATATGCCGCCAGACGAATAAACAGCGCCCCGTTTTGCCTGTCTGGACCAGCCCCAGCCCGTCTCGATGGGCCTGCTGCACATGCTAAGATCGCCCAGCATTCCAGGGAGCGAAGACAATGAAAATTCACGAGTATCAGGGCAAGGAGATTCTCCGCCGCTACCATGTTGCAGTGCCGCGTGGCATCCCCTGTTTCAGCGTTGACGAGGCGGTTGCGGCCGCCGACAAGCTAGGTGGTCCCGTTTGGGTGGTGAAGGCCCAGATCCATGCCGGTGGGCGTGGCAAGGGTGGTGGCGTCAAAGTGGCCAAATCCCGGGACGAGGTCAAGACCTACGCCAACCAGATCATGGGCATGCAGCTGGTGACCCACCAGACTGGACCCAGCGGCCAGAAGGTCCGCCGTCTGCTGATCGAAGAAGGCGCCGATATTCAGAAAGAACTCTACGTGGCGGTGGTCACTGACCGCGTCAGCCAAAAAGTCTGTGTCATGGGCTCGTCCGAGGGCGGCATGGACATCGAAGAGGTGGCGGCCAGCCATCCCGAAAAAATTCACAAAGTCTTCGTCGATCCGGCCACTGGCCTGACCGATGCCGATGCGGATGCCCTCGCCAGCAAGATTGGTGTGCCGGCCGCCTCGGTTCCCCAGGCTCGTGCGGTGCTCAAGGGGCTCTACCAGGCCTTCTGGGACACCGATGCCGCCCTGGCCGAGATCAACCCCCTCATCCTGACTGGCGACGGCAAAGTCATTGCCTTGGACGCCAAGTGGAACTTTGATTCCAACGCGCTCTTCCGTCACCCCGAGATCCTCGAGATGCGTGACCTGGACGAGGAAGACCCAGCCGAGATCGAAGCCTCGAAGTTCGATCTGGCCTACATCCAGCTTGACGGCAACATCGGCTGCCTGGTCAACGGCGCTGGCCTGGCCATGGCCACCATGGACACCATAAAGCTGTTCGGTGGTGAGCCGGCCAACTTTCTAGACGTGGGTGGCGGTGCCACCACCGAGAAAGTCACGGAGGCCTTCAAGATCATGCTCTCCAACCCCAAGGTCGAGGCCATTCTGGTCAACATCTTCGGCGGCATCATGCGCTGCGATGTGATTGCCGAGGGCGTGGTCAGTGCCTCGCGCGCAGTCGGCCTGAAAGTCCCTCTGGTGGTTCGCATGAAGGGCACCAACGAAGACCTGGGCAAAAAGATTCTGGCCGACTCTGGCCTGCCCATCATTTCCGCCAACACCATGGCCGAGGCGGCCGAGCGTGTGGTTGCTGCTGCGGCCGGCAAGCGCTAAGGAGTCAAGACCATGTCGATTCTGATCAACAAAGACACCAAAGTCATCACCCAGGGCATCACCGGCAAGACGGGTCAGTTCCACACCCGCATGTGTCGCGAGTACGCCAATGGTGCCAACTGCTTTGTCGCTGGCGTCAACCCCAAGAAGGCCGGTGAGGACTTCGAGGGCATTCCCATCTATGCCAGCGTCAAGGACGCCAAGCAGGCCACCGGTGCCACCGTATCGGTGATCTATGTGCCGCCAGCAGGTGCTGCTGATGCCATCTGGGAGGCCGTCCAGGCCGACCTGGATCTGGTGATCTGCATCACCGAGGGCATTCCGGTGCGCGACATGATGGTGGTGCGCAACAAGATGAAGGCCGCTGGTAGCAAGACCCTGCTGCTGGGACCCAACTGTCCTGGTCTGATCACCCCTGACGAAATCAAGATCGGCATCATGCCGGGCCACATCCACAAAAAGGGCCGCATCGGTGTGGTCTCGCGCTCCGGCACGCTCACCTACGAGGCTGTGGGGCAATTGACCGAACTCGGTCTTGGTCAGTCCTCGGCGGTTGGCATTGGTGGGGATCCCATCAATGGACTCAAGCACATCGATGTCCTGCAGGCCTTCAACGACGACCCAGAGACCGATGCCGTGATCATGATCGGCGAGATCGGTGGCCCCGATGAGGTCAACGCAGCTCGGTGGGCCAAGGACAACATGAAAAAGCCCGTGGTTGGATTTATTGCCGGTGTCACCGCACCCCCAGGAAAGCGCATGGGTCACGCCGGTGCTCTCATCTCCGGTGGTGATGACACCGCTCAGGCCAAGCTCGAGATCATGGAGGCCTGCGGTATTCGGACCACCAAGAACCCCTCCGAAATGGGCAAGCTGCTCAAGAGCGTTCTCTAAGCTCGGTCAGCAAAAATGGAGGCCTCTTTGGAGTTCGGCAGCAGCGCATTTTTCATCGCGTTGCTGCAGATCGTCTGGATCGACCTGCTGTTGTCAGGTGACAACTCCATCGTCATTGCCCTGGCCTGCCGGAACTTGCCCGAGCATCAGCGTAAAAAAGGCATTTTCTGGGGCGTGACAGCGGCCATTGTTCTGCGGGTGGTGCTCACCGCCTTTGCGGTTAGCCTGCTGCAGATTCCCTTCCTCAAGATCTTGGGCGGCGTCTTGCTGCTCTACATCGGTATCAAGCTGGTGTTGCCTCAAGAGGACGAAGATGGTCATGACATCGAGGCCAAAGACAAGCTCATGGCTGCCATCAAGACCATCGTGATTGCCGACTTCGCCATGTCCCTTGACAACGTCATTGGGGTGGCTGGCGCTGCCAAGGGCCACTTTGGCCTGCTCATTTTTGGCCTCGCACTGTCCATTCCCCTGGTGGTCTGGGGCTCCAAGATTGTGCTCTCGCTCATGCAACGCTTTCCGTGGATCGTCGTGGCCGGTGGCGGCCTGCTGGGCTACCTGGCCGGCGAGATGATCCAGACCGACCCCGTGGCCGTGTCAGTCTGGGCTTCACTGGGCGTTCCCCCGCACCTGCTCGCCTGGGTCGGAGTGGTCTTCGTCATTGGAATTGGTAAATTCTTGACCTGGCGCATGGCAAGCAAGCCTGGCGCAGCCTAGACTGCCCGCTCCAGCAGTTCTCAAGATCAAAGGAGTCACTCATGCACGACCATCACGAAGAGACCCAAAAGTCCTCCAAAACATTGCTCAAGACCATGGCCGTGGTCTTCATCGTGGCCTTGGCCATTGCCGCCTTGATTCGCTAAGACGCGCATCGGCACCACCGCTTAACGCCCACGGGCTGATTCCCTCCGGCACGCTACTGAGTCCATGAAGATCGTTCACACCATCGACGAGCTACGCAGCCAGCTGCGTGGCCAGCTGCGCACGGCCTTTGTGCCCACCATGGGCAACCTGCACGAGGGGCATCTGTCTCTTATGCGCACCGCCGCCAGGCATGGTGATCCAGTGGTGGCCTCTATCTTTGTCAATCGACTGCAGTTTGGTCCCCACGAGGACTTCGACCGTTATCCCAGAACCCTGCAGGACGATGCCGCCAAGCTCGAGAAAGAAGGGGTCTATGTCCTGTTTGCGCCTGATGAGCGAGAGATGTACCCCGAGCCACAGGACTATCGCATTCGTCCACCAGAAGACTTGGGCGACATCCTAGAAGGCGAATTTCGTCCCGGTTTCTTTGTGGGTGTCACCACCGTGGTCATGAAGCTTTTTCAATGCGTGGGCCCGCAGGTGGCGGTCTTTGGCAAAAAAGACTACCAGCAGCAGATGATCATTCGCCGCATGTGCCAGCAATTCGCCATGCCCACTCAGATCATCTCCGCCGAGACGGTCCGAGACGCCGACGGCCTGGCCCTGTCCTCTCGCAATGGCTATCTGTCCACCGAGGAGCGGGCAGAGGCCCCTAGGCTCTATGCGACCCTGCAGCAAATAAAAGAGCGGATCATCCAGGCCCAATCTGGCCTGGGCCTCAAGCTGGACGAGGTGGAGGATCTGGAGCAGGCTGCTCGCCAAATTCTTGCGGCCAAGGGCTGGCAGCCCGATTACATCTGCGTGCGTCGCCAGAGCAATCTAGCCGTCCCCAGTCAGCAGGACTTGGATGCGCGCATGCCTTTGGTGGTGGTGGCCGCAGCCAAGCTCGGCAAGACCCGGCTCATCGACAACCTAGAGGTCTAGCCGGCCAGGTTGAAGTAGGCCCGTCGCCCCCTGAAGTTCGCGATCTGGCCGACCAGGGCTTCAAAGTCTTCCTCCCGATCAATGGGATTGAGCGAGCCGGTGTTGACGATCAGAATCGGGGCCTCTTCGTACTGATGAAAAAACCGTGTGTAGGCCTCAGAGAGCTGGGTCAGGTATTCCTCTGACATGTTCTGCTCCATGGCAATGCCCCGCTGTTGAATTCGCTCCATCAGCGCACCAGGTGCGGCCTGCAGCAGCACCACCAGGTCGGGGGCACTGACCTGAGGACGCAGTGACTCAAACATTTTTTGATAGAGCTGTTGCTCATCCTCGGTGAGGGTCAGCAGGGCAAAGAGTCGGTCCTTCTCGATCATGAAGTCACTGACCATGTGCTCCGAGAACAAGTCCAGCTGGGCAATCTCTCGCAGTTGATCCACACGCTGAAACAGAAAAAACAGCTGGGTGGGCAGGGCGTAGCGGGCGCTGTCTTTGTAAAAGCGCTCTAGAAATGGATTGTCTTGGGGTGCCTCAAGCAGTGGCGTGTAACCAAACCGCTCGGCAAATTTGCGGGCCAGAGAACTCTTGCCAACCCCGATGGGGCCCTCGAACACAATGGATCGAAAACGCTGGGTCCAGGCGGGCTTTTGCATGTCTCTACTCTACCGGATGCAGTTGCCCACGGTCGCAGCTGGACAGACGAGACAGCCAGGTCGCGACACTGGCCTGATCCCCATGGGCGTTGCGCAGCAGAAAGGACGGCAGCAACTCTGCCAGTGGCTCTAAGACAAAGGCCCGCTGGGTTGCTCTGGGATGGGGCAGGGTGAGATCAGTCGTCTGGCAGCGCATGTCTCCGACTGCGATCAAGTCCAGGTCTAGGGTGCGGGCGGGTGACAGGGCTATCGAGGCAGTCTGATCGGGCGACACGGCCACTGTGTGGTCATGAGCTCGTCGATCACGGCCAAAGCTGAGCTCTGTTTGCAGCAGTAGTGTTAAGAGGTCGGTGGGCGAGTGGCTGGACTCCGCCACCAAGACGGCATTGACAAACTCTGGCCCCAGCGCATTCACCGGTGTACTGCGCCAGAGTCGGGAGAGCCGAAGGTCTTGCAGCAGGCCTGCACGTTTCAGGCTAGATGCCGCATCAAACAGAGTCTGTTGGACAGGTTGTCCTTGCCAGGGGAGATTGGCCCCCAGGGCAATCACCACCGTTTGTTTCTCCATCATTGATCGGAGTCGGACCCACTGCCCCCGCCGTCTGCGCCCTGGGCCTCGTCTTTTCGGGGGCCACGCCGGCGTCGGCGCTTTTTGGTTGTAGCCTGACCGGGTTGCTTGGCCACCGACTTGATCAGCACCAGGCGGTCTTCGTGTTCCGCTGCGGCAAAGTCAGTCCACCATTGCCCCAGTTCGGCATCGGCCTGTTCGGCCTCGATTCGAAGCAGCAGGAAGTCGTAGCCGGCGCGGTAACGCAGGTGGTCCAACAGCCTGAAGGGACTCGCACCGACTCGCTTTTCAAAACGAGGCTGCAGCAGCCAGATCTCGCGCATGTCTGCAACGATGCGTTTCTGAATCGCCAGATCACTCAGCTGATGATCCACCACATCGTCTATGGCCCGCTGAAGGGCGGTGATGGGCTTCTCTCCCTTGGCCACTTGGGCATGCCAGCTGTGCCGCACCAGGTGCCAGAGCATGGTGGCAAACAGGAAACCAACGGACAGGGGCTTGCCTGCATGAACCCGGGCATCGGTGCTGGCCAGGGCCAACTCCACAAACCTTAGGGCACTGGCCTTTTCTTCAGGCGAACCCTGGGGCTCGAGCACTGCATCGACCAGGGGCAGGCAGCCGTGGTGCAGTCCATGCTCACGCAAGCCTTGAAGGCCCTTCAAGGCCTGGCCGCTCTGCAGCAGCTTCACCATCTCATCAAACAGGCGTGCGTCGGGCACGTTGGTGATGAGCTGGGCCAATTGGGCGATGGGAGCCTTGGTGGCGGCGTCAATCCGAAAGCCCAGCTTGGCGGCAAACCGCACCACCCGCAGCATTCGAACTGGATCCTCTCGGTAGCGCTGGGCTGGGTCTCCAATCATGCGGATCAGGCGGGCCTTTAAGTCCTCGACGCCGTGGTGGTAGTCCAGCACCGAATCACTCAGCGGGTCGTAATACAGGGCATTGATGGTGAAGTCGCGTCGGGTGGCGTCCTCGTGTTGCTCTCCAAAGGTGTTGTCGCTCAGGACGCGGCCGTGGGCATCGGTCTCTTGGTTGTCGGCCGACAGGGCCCGAAAGGTGGAGACCTCGATGGTCTCCGCGCCAAACATGACATGAACGATCTTGAAGCGGCGGCCAATGATGCGGGCCCTGCGAAAAATGCGCTGTACCTGCTCAGGCGTGGCATCGGTGGCTACATCAAAGTCTTTGGGCCGCATGCCCAGCATCAGGTCCCGAACCGCCCCGCCCACAATAAAGGCTCGGTAGCCGGCCTTCTGCAGGCCCTCGACGGTTCGGTTGGCCGCCGAGGAGACCAGCGCTCGGTCAATCCCCACGCGGCTGGCTTTATAGACTTGGGGGTCGTGGGCGCCGGCCTTGCCGTGCCCATGGGCATGTCCCGGCGCCAGTCTGGCCAGGGATCGAAGAAGCTTCTTAATCACGGGGCAAAGGGTATCAGACCGGGGGCCCTACCAGAGCCGAAGCACCGGCCAGCCCTGCGCCTGTGCATGGGCCAGCAGGGTGGGGTCTGGGTTGGTGGCAACAGGATGGGTAACCTGGGCTAGCAGGGGCAGGTCGTTGAGCGAGTCACTGTAAAAGGTGCTGGTGGCAAAGTCCTGTAGCAGACAGTCCTCTTGTTCGGCCAGCCACTGGGCCACCCGAATAATTTTTCCTTCTCGAAAACTGGGCAGTCCTGCATGCCGTCCCGTGAACTCACCGTCGGTCTTGGTCTCCACCAACGTGGCGATCAGGTGGTCCACGCCAAAGGCATCGGCAATGGGCCGGGTGATGAACTCGTTGGTGGCGGTGACAATGGCCACCAGGTCGCCAGCAGCCTGGTGTTTGGCCACCAGATCCTTGGCAGCGGACAGTAGGTTCGGCATGACTTGTGTCTGCAGGAACTCCGTTCGCCAGTTCTCCAGGGTGACCCTGCTGTGGGCCCCGAGTGGCGCCAGCTGAAACGTCAGGAATTCATCGATGTCCAGGGTGCCCTGCTTGTACTGCTCGTAGAAGTAGTCGTTGCGCTTGCTGTGCCAGGCGGAGTCCACCACGCCTAGTTTCACCAGGTGCTCGGCCCACATAACATCGCTGTCGATGGGAATCAAGGTATGGTCAAGATCAAAGAGCGCCAGGCCCCGATCGGTTCGTTTGCTGGGACGCTGGCCTGCTGCTGTGTTGGAGTTAGGCATGGGTGGTCGGTTCGGAGAGGGTGTCAAAGAGTTCGTCCATTAGGCCGCGGACCAAGGGCAGGGTTAGGCTGCGTTTCTCGGCCAGGGCCTTTTCGTCGGCCTTTTTCATCAGGGCTTTCAGGGCCCCCAGGTGTCGGGGCAGACGCGTCAGCAGGTATTCAAAGAGTCGGTCAAAGTCGGTCTGTTCAGCCGAGGCCACCCAGCCCAGCGCATGAGCCTGCTGACGCATGGCCGACATCATATCGGTCTCTGACAGGCGATGAAGCTCGAAACTTAGGGCCAGTCCCAGTCGGGTGCGCAGGTCTTCGCGCAAGTCAGTGAGCCTGGCTGCTGGGGCCTGGCTGGTCATCACCACAGGCCGCATCTGGCCAGCTGGTAGGCCGGCTTGTGCAGCCATGTAGGCGAACAAGGCATGTTGCATCTCCTCGGGCCAGCGGTCGACATCATCGGCGAGCAAGGCGCTGTCTTGGTCATGGGTGGTCGCCTCCCGCAGGTTCACAGCCCCATGGCCTGAGCTCGTCACTGGACTCACCAACTGGCAGTCTGGCCGGGCGTGCGACCAGGCCTCCAGCCAAAAGGATTTGCCGCAGCCGGGTTCGCCCCAGAGCAGCAGCCAGGGAGGCCGGTTGGCCGAGAACCCACTGTCCGATGAGCCAGCGCCCAAGAAGTCAGCCTCTCGCCTCTCCAGCAAGGCGGCCAGACTGGCCAGGGCCTCTTGGTTGCGGCCGACCATGCCGTCGGCCAGATCGGCTCGGACGGGGGGCAGCAGAGACAGGGTGAGTTGGGCGTGCATCGGTGAAAGGGGCGGTTGTCCCATAAAATGCCATTTTCTTCTAAAGCAGCAGCAATCATGACCGAAAAACAGACCGGGCTGACCTACCGCGACGCGGGCGTAGACATTGATGCAGGCGATGCCCTGGTCGATCGCATCAAACCGCTGGCCAAGCGCACCATGCGCCCAGAAGTTCTGGCTGGTATTGGGGGCTTTGGTGCCCTTTGCGGCCTGCCCAAGGGCATGAAGGATCCGGTGCTGGTCTCGGGTACCGACGGTGTGGGTACCAAGCTGATGCTGGCTTTTGCCCTCAACAAGCACGACACCGTGGGCATTGACCTGGTGGCCATGAGTGTCAATGACATCCTGGTGCAAGGTGCCGAGCCCCTGTTTTTCCTGGATTACTTTGCCTGTGGTCGGCTGTCAGTGGATGCGGCGGCCGATGTGGTGGCTGGCATTGCCAAGGGCTGCGAGCTCTCTGGCTGTGCCCTGATCGGCGGTGAGACCGCCGAGATGCCGGGCATGTATCCCGATGGCGAATACGACCTGGCCGGCTTTGCAGTGGGCGTGGTCGAGCGCGACCAGATTCTGGATGCCAAGCGTGTGGCCGAGGGCGATGTCCTGCTGGGCCTGGCCTCTAGTGGCTTTCACAGCAATGGCTACTCCTTGGTGCGCAAGGTCATCGAGCGTGAACTGGGTGCGGTGACTGCGCAGGCCATGCAGGGCATCGAACTCGAGACCTTTGCAGGCTCCGGTCAGAAGGCCCCCTTGGCCGAACTGGTCATGACCCCCACTCGGCTCTACGTGAAGCCCATGCTGGCCGCACTCAAGGCCCATGGCACTGACATCGCCGCCATGGCCCACATCACCGGTGGTGGTCTGGTGGGCAACATTCCTCGGGTACTGCCCGACCACCTGATGGCCGGTCTGCAGGATGGCAGCTGGCCGTTGCCACCCGTCATGCAGTGGGTTCAGAAGGCTGGTGGCATTCAGACCGACGAGATGCACCGCGTCTTTAACTGCGGCATTGGTATGGTCGTGGTGGTCAAGCCTCAGGCAGCCGAGCGGGTGGCGGCAACCCTGACGGCTGCTGGTGAGCGGGTCTACCGCATCGGCCAGATTCAGGCGCGACCAAAAGACGCCGAGCAGACCGTTATCAGCTGATCGATGTTCAACTGGCAGGGGTCTGCTGACCGGTAGTCCAGCCCCTGCACTTGGGCGGTGTGTTCAAAACTTCTGAGCCAGGTGATCTGGCGCTTGGCCAGTTGGCGCGTGGCCTCAATGCCTTTTTGCACAAACACCTCGTCCGTCAGTTCACCGGCCAGATGGGCCCAGGCCTGTCGATAGCCCACTGCTCGCATGCTGGGATGCTCTGGTGTCAGCAAGGGTCTGGCCATCAAGCCTCTCACCTCTTCCAAAAAGCCTTGCGTCACCATCGCCCGAAAACGAGCTTCGATCCGGCTGTGCAGCCATTTGCGATCGCTGGGGTTCAGGGCCAATACCCGCAAGGGCAGTGGCGGCAGGCCACGACCCTCGGCTTGGCTCTGCGCCACCCAGTTACTCAGGGTCTTGCCGGTATGCCGATAGACCTCTAGAGCCCGTGAGATCCGTTGGGCATCGTTGGGCGCCAAACGATCGGCGGTCACGGGATCGATCTGATGGAGTTCCGCGTGCAGGGCCGGCCAGCCCTGTGCAGTGGCCTGCTCTGCAATCGCCTCACGGACCGAGGCTGGCGTGCTGGGCAGGTCATCGAGTCCCAGCCACAAAGCCTTGAAGTAGAGCATGGTGCCCCCCACGATCAACGGCCTGTGACCTCGGTCTTGAATCCGATGGATGCACGCCTGTGTGTCGGCATGACACTGGGCCACGCTGTAGCTGTCCTCGGGCTCGCAGAGGTCCAGCAGATGGTGCCTCACCTGTGACTGCTCCTGCGGCGTCGGTTTGGCCGACCCAATGTCCAAGCCCTTGTAGACCAGGGCCGAGTCCATGCTGATAATTTCTACGGCCTGGCCTGTCTGCGCCCGGTGGGCTAGGGCCCACTGCAAGGCCAGAGTGGATTTGCCACTGGCTGTGGGGCCAATCAGGCAGGCGATTGCTGACATGGGGTTGTTGACGTGGGGTGCCTATGAGGGCCTGCGCTTATTGCCCGCGCATGAACAGCCGATCGAGCATGGCCAGGTCCAGCTGTACCCAGGTCGGGCGGCCATGGTTGCATTGGTCTGCACGCTCGGTGGATTCCATGTCACGCAGCAGCTGGTTCATTTCCGGATTGGTCAATGCGCGATTGGCCCGAACGGCACCATGGCAGGCCATGGTGGACAGCAGCTGGTTTCTGGCCTCCTCCAGATTGTGCGCCTGCCCGTGCTGGGCCAGCTCCGCCAGGGTGTCGCGAACCAGGCTTATCGCATCACCGCCTGACAGCATGACGGGCACACCCCGAATGGCCAGGCTGGTCTCTGACAGGCTGCTCAAGGAAAAGCCCAACTGCTCCAGCAGACCTTGGTGTTGATGGGCCGTCTCGACTTCTAGGGGACTGGCTGCCATGGCCATTGGCGCCAGCAGGGTCTGCATGGCCATGCCGCCGTGGTCGTGCTGGGCCTTGAGTCGCTCGTAGACGATGCGTTCGTGTGCGGCATGCATGTCCACCACAACCAGACCTTTGTGGTTTTGGGCCAGGATAAAAATGCCATGCAGCTGCGCCAGGGCATAGCCCAACGGATGCTCGTGGCTGGAGGCATTGCCAGTGGCCTGAGCGTTGGATGCGCCGGGGTCTGCCACCGCCAGAGGGGACGACAGCGTGGACGACAGCGTGGACGACAGAGGGCTGCCCCGCCAGTCTGGCCCGTTCTGACCCGTTTGATAGAACGCCTGCCAGGCTGTCGGCCAGTTGGCCCCCAGCTCGTACCCTGCCGGATTGGTTTGCGCCCAGGGCAGCTGTCCACTTATGCCACTGATCAGCCCCGCATGGCCAGCCGATCCGGCGGCGGTCGAGGCGAACACTGGTGGCGCCTCGGTCTGAGTGGCGCTGGCCAATGCCTTTTTGCAGGCGGCCACCACGACGCCATAGACCGCCTGACTGTCTTTGAATCGAACCTCTGACTTGGCCGGGTGCACATTGACATCGACCAGGCTGGGGTCAATCCGCAGGCTCACGACGTATTTGGGCTGTCGATCGCCATGGAGAACATCTGAATAAGCCGTGCGCATGGCATGCATCAGCATACGGTCTTTGACAGCCCGTCCATTGACGTACAGATACTGCTGATCGGTCTTGTTGCCGGCGGCCGTTGGCGTTTGCAGCCAGGCCGACAGCTGCAGGGGCCCCTGCTCAACGTCTAACTCTCGAATCGTGTGCTCTTCGATATCCAGCAGCTGCGCCACGCGGGCCAGCGCTCTGTTGGGCGAGAGTTTCAGCAGAACGCGTCCCTGGTGGGTGAGTTGCCAGCCCATGTCG
>JBEDMQ010000018.1:0-34967 GCA_041171045.1 Pseudomonadota bacterium | reverse complement strand
TTCTCGCAGGCCACACAGACATTGGTCGACACCCAGGTTCTTTACCGAGCCATGCAGTACGCCAAGACCTTTGAGTACACCGTCTGGGCCTATGCCCGTGATCCCTTCTTGGGCGCCAGTGGCGTGGCACACAGTGGGCCGGTCGCTGGCCGGCTGGGTCTCCCAGGTGTTCCGACCGCCAATGAGACCCTGCGCCTGATGACCCTGTTTGAATTGGTCCGCATCACTGGTGTGGCCCTGCATGTCTGTCGACTGTCTTCTGCGGCTGGGGTCGAACTCATTCGTCAGGCCAAACGAGAGGGCTTGCCGGTCACCGCGGATGTGGCCGTTCACCACCTGCACATGATTGACGTGGACATCGGTGACTACGACAGCAACCTGCGAGTCGACCCACCCTTTCGAAGCGACCGTGACCGCTCTGCGCTGCGGGCTGGTCTGATCGACGGCACCATTGATGCCATCTGCTCAGACCACTCTCCGGTGGATGACGATGCCAAGCAACTGCCCTTTGGCGAGGCTGAGCCTGGCGTGATTGGCCTGGAGCTGCTTCTGCCCCTGACCCTGAAGTGGGCCGGCGAGGACAAACAGCCCATCGAGAAGGCGATTGGCCTGCTGACGCAGGGTCCTGCCAAGATTCTCAGACGGGACTGCGCCAGCCTGGCCGTCGGTGGTCAGGCCGACCTCTGTGTCTTCTCACCCGATGAGCCTTGGCTGGTCACCAACGACACGCTCTACAGCCAGGGGCGCAACACGCCTTACATTGGCCGTGAAGTGCTGGGCCGAGTACGCGCCACGGTCGTCGACGGTCGTAGCGTCTTTACCCGCTCTGCCTCTGCATGACGCTGCAGGGCTGGCGCCGGCTGAGTTGGCGTCTGCCTGCTCTGGCGGCGCTGGTCTTGCTGGGCTTGGTCTGGGCTGTGGCCCTCATGCCCTGGCTGGGACGGTCCATGCGTGCCCTGGCCATGAAGACTTTCTCCAGGCTGCTGCTGGCCATTTGTGGGGTCAGGCTCCACGTCACCGGCCAGCCAGCTGGCTGGCCCAACCCTTGCCTGCTGGTCTCCAATCACATCTCCTGGATCGATATCTATGTGGTGCTGGCCCAGGCACCGGTGGTCTTCATTGCCAAGTCGGAGATCCGCAGCTGGCCCGTCATTGGCTGGCTGGTGCGCCTGTCGGGGACCATCTTCATTGAGCGTGGTTCTCGGCATGCCTTACGCGGTGTCTTGCACCAGGCGGCCGCGCGATTCAAGGGCGGGCATGCGGTCTTGTTCTTTCCAGAGGGCACGACCAGTGATGGACTCGGCCTGCTGCCCTTTCACAGCAACCTGTTCTCCCTGGCCCAGCAGGACTTGGACTTGCCCATCTGCGCCTTGACGATTCGATATGGTCAAGCCGGCCAGCCCAGCACCGTGCCAGCCTACATTGGCGAGATGACGCTGTTGCAATCCATGGTGGCGATTCTGACCACTTCGGGCTTGTCAGCCCGCTGTCATGTCCACCCAAGTTTCTATGGGCGCGACTGGGACCTGCCGGCCAAGCAGCTGCGAGGGCCTTTGTCCGATCATGCCCGGGGCTTGATCGCCTCAGTCACTGGCCCGACCGTCGATGGCGACCTGCTGAAAGATCGTTCCGTCGTCTAGTCGCGCCGCGGTTAAAAAACTACCCCAGACGCATCCGGTGTCAAGCCCCATCAGTCTTGGGCCAACGCGCAAACCCAGCGTCGACCAGTGGCCAAAGACCATGCGTTGTCGGGCCGTCTTGCGATTGGGTGCAGCAAACCAGGGCACCAGACCAGCCGGTGCAGCGCTGGGGTTGGATTTGCACTTGAATTCCATCTCACCGTTGGTGCGCAGATAGCGCAACCGGGTCAGCACGTTCACCACAGCCCTTAGTCTGGTGTGACCGCGAAGGCCATCTCGCCAGTGGGCCGGTGCATTGCCATACATCTCGTGCATGAAATCCTGCCAGTGGCTACTCTTGAGACGCTTGGAGACCTCGTCGGCCAGTGCCAAGGTCTGGCCTGTGGTCCAGTTGGGCAGCACGCCAGCATGCACCATGAGGACGCCTTGGGCGTGATGCGCCAGTGGCTGATGCCGGACAAATTCAACGAGCTCTTTGGCGTCAGGAGCGTCCAGGACGTCGTCCAGGGTGTCTGAGAGGGATGGCGCTCTCGCGCCGCAGGAGACGGCCAGAAGGTGAAGGTCGTGATTGCCCAAGACGCAGATGGCCTGCGGACCTGCCGCCCGGATCATGCGCAGGACATGGGCAGACTGAGGCCCACGGTTCACCAGGTCCCCCACAAACCAGAGTTGGTCTCGGTCTCGTCGAAAGGGGAGTTGGCCGACCAGGGCCGTTAAACTGTCAGCGCAGCCCTGAACGTCTCCGATTGCGTAGGTCGCCATAGCCCCCATCTTAGAATAGTCACCATGAACCTGCCTGCCTCCATTTTCAAGGCCTACGATATTCGTGGGATCGTCGACCAGACCCTGACCGAGGAGGGCGTCTTGGCCATTGGTCAGGCCCTGGGCCGGCTGATGGATCAACAGGGTCAGTCAAGCTGCGTGGTGGGCCGAGATGGCCGTCTGTCCGGCCTGCGCCTGGTCGATGCGCTCACCAAGGGACTGACCCAAGCTGGCATCGATGTGATTCAGATTGGCATGGTGCCCACACCAGTCGTCTACTTTGCGACCCATGAGCTGAAGACCGGCACTGGTGTGGCGATTACCGGCAGTCACAACCCACCCAACTACAACGGACTGAAGATGATGGTGGCTGGCACCACTCTGTCAGGGGAGGCCATTCAGACCTTGTATCGATCCATCGTCTCGGGAGAGAGTCAGGCCCATGTGGACCAGGTGCGGGCGTCTGGACGCCCGGGTCAGGTCAGTCAGGCTGATGTTCGCCAGGCCTACCTGGATCGCATCGTCTCGGATGTGAAATGGGCCAGACCGATGCGCGTGGCGATAGATGCTGGCAATGGGGTAGCTGGCGAATTGGCCCCTCAGCTCATGAAGCGACTCGGGGCCGATCTCACCAGTCTGTTTTGTGAGGTGGATGGTTCCTTTCCCAATCACCACCCAGACCCGGCTGATCCGCACAATCTTGAGGACTTGATTGCAACCGTTGCGGCCCAGGACTTGGAGTTGGGACTGGCCTTTGATGGCGATGGGGATCGTCTGGGTGTGGTCACTCGATCGGGCAAGATCATCTGGCCTGACCGCCAACTCATGCTCTATGCCGCCGATGTCCTGGCCAAGCAACCGGGCGCCCAGATCATTTTTGACGTCAAGTGCAGCCGCCAACTGGCCGAGCACATCAGGGCCCATGGCGGGGAGCCCCTGATGTGGCGCACGGGACACTCGCTGATCAAGGCCAAGCTCAAAGAGACCAAGGCGCCTTTGGCGGGTGAGATGAGTGGGCATGTCTTCTTCAACGACCGCTGGTATGGCTTTGACGATGGCCTGTATGCGGCCGCTCGATTGCTGGAGATTCTGTCGCGAAGTGACAACCCCTCGGCGGTTT
Source organism: Pseudomonadota bacterium (assembly GCA_041171045.1). Taxonomy (GTDB): domain Bacteria; phylum Pseudomonadota; class Gammaproteobacteria; order Burkholderiales; family Burkholderiaceae_A; genus Hahnella. The sequence goes on along the minus strand of JBEDMQ010000018.1, from coordinate 31,445 downwards.
TAGAGTCGCTGCCCGATGCCATCTCCACACCAGAGTTGCAGGTTAAAACCCAAGAGGGTGAGAACCACGAGGTGGTCACCCGACTGCGAGACCAGGCAGCCTTCCCCACGGCCCAGTCGCGTATCACCATCGATGGCATTCGCGTGGAATATGCCGATGGCTTTGGTCTAGCCCGAGCCTCCAACACCACCCCGGTGGTGGTGCTCCGATTTGAGGCCGATACCGAGCAGGCCCTGGCCCGGATTCAGGCGGAATTCAAAGCCGGTCTGCTGTCGGTGATGCCGTCTGCGCAGTTGCCCTTCTAAGGCATGACAAGACTCCTCGTCATCAAGACGAGCTCCATGGGCGATGTGGTGCATGGCCTGGTAGCGGCCGCAGTGGTGCGGGCCCATCGACCGGACCTACGGCTGCATTGGGTGGTCGAGGAGGCTTTTGCCGACGTGGTGCGTCGATCTACACTGGTGGAGCATGTCCATGTCTTGGCCTTGCGCCGCTGGCGCAAGCGGCTGTTTCGTTTGAACGACTTTGGGGGGACCTGGCGCGAGATTCGTCAGTTTGTCAGTGACCTACAGGCACAGACCTACGATCAGCTGATCGATGCCCAGGGCCTGGTCAAGAGTGCCATGGTCAATCGTCTGGCAGAGGTGCATGGCCCGCGCTGGGGTTTTGACGCACAGAGCGCCCGCGAGCGACCTGCTGCGTGGGCCGTGGATCGCGGGGTCCAGAGTCCACCGACCGACCATGCGGTTCGTCGTCTGTTGACCCTATTCGGTCAGGCGCTCGACATCCAGCAGCTCATGAACCCTGGTCCAGATGATCAGCCGCTCGTTTACGACCCCCAATGGGTCTTTGCCAGTGACCCCAACACCCGACGTCAGATGCAAGAGGGCGGTGATGTCGCAAGGCTGACGTCCATTGCCTCGCGTCCCCACAATGGATCGACGCCTCGGGCGGCCTACCGTGGCCTGGTCCTCATGGCCCATGGTTCCAGCCGATCCGAGAAGACCTGGCCTGTGGAGCAGTGGCAGCAGCTGGCGATCAAGGTTGGTGCAGCCGGGTTTGTTCCCGTCTTTCCCAGTGGCCACTCAGAGGAATTCCAGCGGGCCCAACAGCTGGCCCAGTCGTGTCACGGACTGGCCTTGGCACCCAGGTCGTTGGCCGAGATGGGTGAATGGCTCGCCAGTGCTCAGGTGGTGGTGGGCGTTGACTCTGGACTGACCCATTGGGCCGCCGCCATGGGTCGCCCGACGCTGGGCTTGTTTCTGAGTACGCCGGTGAGTCGTTTCGGTCTGCGATGGGCGCCACATGGCCGAAGCCTGGATAGAGGCTCGGCAGAGCCAGCCGCCGTCTTTGACCAGATGCAGGCTTGGTTGGCCCAAGACACCGGGGCGTTGGCATGCAGTTAAGTCGTCTGGCTTACACCCTGGTGGGGGTGCTGCTGGTGCCCTTCTTGATGACTTATCTGTGGCTGCGTGGTCGTCGCGCCCGGGCCTATCGTCAGCATTGGATGGAGCGATTCTGGGGACCGGTTGCAGGCGCGCAGTCCCGTGCCTTTGAAGGGGACGGTCCTGTGCTCTGGCTGCATGCGGTCTCCGTGGGCGAGACCCAGGCCGCAGTCCCACTCCTGCGGGCTTGGCTTGATGCGAAAGGTGCCGGGGCTCGCGTCGTGATGACCCATACCACCCCCACTGGCCGGCAGACTGGCGCCAGCCTCTGCGAAGACTTGTTGGTCGGTCCCAATCCACGACTGGTCCAGTGCTACCTGCCCTATGACCTGCCTTGGGCCAATCGTCGATTCTTGAAGTGGACCGGTGCCGAGTTGGGTCTGCTGATGGAGACCGAGCTCTGGCCCAACCTGCTGGCTCAGGCTCAGCAGGCCGGCCTGACCATGGTCTTGATCAATGCCCGTCTGTCGGCTCGGTCCGCGCGGCAGATGCACCGGTTTGCCTGGTTGGCCCGGCCGGCCTTGGCTCGGCTTGATTTGATCTGTGCCCAGACGCAAGACGATGCCCGGCGTTTCCAGCAGGTGGGCTACACCGGTGGGATGGTGGTGACCGGCAGTCTCAAGTTTGATGTGTCGATCGACGAGAGCAAGGCGGCCCTCGGTCAACAGTGGCGCACAGGCTGGTCTTTTGACCAGGTCTGGCTGGTGGTCAGCAGTCGCGAGGATGAAGAGCAAGAGTTGTTTGCCGCCTGGCAGCGTGCCCGGTTGGGGCTGTCGATGACTGCCGCTGAGCAGACCGCACACGTTCAAGCGTCCCGCCTTGGCCAAACCCTCTTGGTGGTGGTGCCGCGTCACCCGGAGCGCTTTGATCGAGTGGTGCAGTTGGCCGAGCAGGCGGGTCTTCAGGTCGCTCGCCGATCGGTCACCCATCAGTTGACCGCCGAGACACAGGTCTGGGTTGGCGACTCACTCGGTGAGATGGCCGCCTATGTGGCCGCCAGTGATCTGGCCCTGATGGGGGGCAGCCTGCAGCCACTTGGCGGACAAAATCCCATTGAGGTCTGCGCCCAGGGACGCCCGGTGTTCATGGGCCCGCACATGTTTAACTTTCATCAGATGGCCCGGCTGCTCAAGGAGAAGGGAGCGGGCATTGGGATTGGTTCTTATGACGCCTTTGTTGAACAGGCCAGCCAACTTGCCGCCGATGCCCAGCGCTTTGCCGTTGCCTGCGAGCAGGCTCGGGCGTTTGTCATTGAACACCGTGGGGCCACTCAGAGGACCCTGGAGGCCCTACTGAGTCTTGGAGGCAGCAGTCGTGGCGTTGGAGGATGAGCCTGCGGCCGCGGTGCTTGGCTGTAGCAGTCGGCTGATGGTGTCCAGGTCATTGGTCTGTAGGCTGCCAACAGACGCTCTGAGTTTGAGACTGGCCAGCAGGGTGTCGTAGCGAGCCTTGGATAGATCCCGCTGGGCGGCAAAGAGCTGCTGCTGGGCATTGAGCACATCGATGTTGATCCGCACCCCTACTTCGTAGCCGAGTTTGTTGGAATCCAACGCCAGCTTGCTGGATTTCTCGGCGGCTTCCAGCGCGTTGACCTGCGACAGGCCAGCGACCACATTCAGATAAGCCGTGCGAGCCGACTGCTCGGCATTGAGCCTGGCCGCCTGCAGATCTAAATCGGCCTTGGCCTTGAGTGCGCTGGCCTCGCGGGTCTGAGAGAGCGTGAGGCCACCGGCAAAGATCGGCACCGTCAGGCTCAGGCCGACATAGTTGGAGCTGGAATTGGTGTCTGGCGAGGCAGTGTCTCTGTTGTAGGTTCGGTTGGCGACCAGGTCGAGGCTGGGCAGGTGCCCAGCGTATTTCTTGGTGACCTCGTAGCGGGCGCTGGTGGCGTCGGCCTGCGCTTTGAGAACGGTATAGCTACTGGTGCGGGCCTGCTCCACCCAGGGCTCTGAGGCAGAGGGGTTGGGCGCAGCGATCGCAATGGGACCGGCCAGGCCAGCCAGCTTGGCGGGCAGGGGGCGATTGGTGAGCAGCACCAGCGCGTTTCTGGCGATGTTCAGGCTGTTGGAGGCGGCGATCTCTTTGGCCACGGCCAGATCAAATCGGGCCTGGGCTTCTTGCTGGTCGGTCACGGTGGCACTGCCGACCTCGAAGCTGCGTTTGGCCTGCTCGAGCTGCTCGCCGATGGCGGTCTTTTCAGCCTGGACGCTGGCCAGGTTGTCCTGCTCGGTGAGCACCTTGAAGTAGGCCTCTGACACCCGCAAGAGCGCATCCTGGCGGGCTGCCTGGAAGGTCGCCTCAGAGGATTTGACCTGCTCAAAGCCCTGTCGTGCAGCCTGAATGGTGCTGAGGTTGAAGAGCGACTGGGTCAGGCTGATGCTGTAGCTGCGGTAGTCCAGACCCTCTGCATTACCAGAGCTGGAGGTGTAGTCGTAATCGCGTGCGGCAGCGGTGCCCGAGACCGATGGCAGCAGACCAGCGACGCCCTGCGGCTTTTTCTCTTGGCCGGCCAGTCGGCTTTGCTCAGCAGCCAGGTAGGCGGGGTCCTGGGCCAAGGCGGCGGCCACGGCATCGGACAGGCTGTAAGCCTGGGCAGTCCAGGGGGCCAAGGCCAGTCCGACCGCAGTGGTCAGACAGAGGGTTTTGGTCGACAGGATCGAACTTCGGTTGGTGGTCATGAGGTTCTTTTTTTAAAAGGAGAAGGAACTGGGCGCCGGTGCGCCAGTGAGCGGTGGAACCACGGTATCGAAGAGGCTGACCTCAGCGATGGAAGTTCCCTGTTTGGTGAACAAGCTGGCCTGCATGATGGGCAATTGGCCGACCACCACGACCAGACGGCCATCTGGCTTGAGCATCTCAAAGAGATGGTCTGGGACACTGACCAAGCTTCCGGTGATCAGAATGGCATCAAATTGCTGTCGATGCCAGAGGCCATTCTCGGCCAGGCCATCGCCCTCCATGATCACCACATTGTGGATGCCGGCCCGGGCCAGATTGGCTTTTGCCATAGCGGCAATGGAGGGGTTGGATTCGATGGTGGTGACGGTATGGGCCAACTGCGCCATGAGGGCTGCCGTGTAGCCCGTTCCCGTACCGATCTCCAGGACTTGATCGTCGGCCTGCAGATTGAGCTCCTGGGCCAGCCTGGCCTGCAGCTTGGGGCTGAGCATGACCTGGCCATCGCCCAAGGGAATGTCCATGTCAAAAAAGGCCAGGTGCTGATGGCTGGCCGGGACGAAGGCCTCTCGTTTCACCTGATAGAGCGCGGCCAGTAGATTGGGGTCCAGCACATCCCAGGGACGAATCTGTTGCTCGACCATGTTGTGGCGGGCGATCTCGATGGGGTCGGTTAGGGAGTGGGTGGCCATGGCTGCTCGAAGGTGGAATAAAAGGGTTAGCCCTTATTATCGCGGATATGACTGAATTTCTGGAGTGGGCGCGAAGCAGCCCTGAATTGGTGAAGGCCCTGATCATGGGGGTGGTCGAGGGGCTGACCGAGTTTCTGCCCATTTCGTCCACTGGCCACCTGATTCTAACGGGCTGGCTGATCGGCTTTGATGATGATCGGGCCAAGGTGTTTGACATTGCCATCCAGACCGGTGCGGTCCTGGCCATTGTCTGGCTCTACCGGCAACGGTTTCTGGCGGCCTTTGGTTTTGGCGGGGCACAGCCCGCTGCCCGGCGCCTGATTCCCAACCTGATCATTGCCTTTACCCCAGCCGCGATCTTGGGTCTGGCCTTTGGTTCGATCATCAAGGCGCATCTTTTTAGCCCAGTGCCGGTGGCGGCGGCTTTTATCGTCGGTGGTCTGGTCATCCTATGGGCTGAGCGGCGACAACAATCGGCTGCTGTAAGCGGGGCGGTGAGAGTCGAGTCCGTTGATCACATGACATCCTTGGACGCTTTGAAGATTGGACTGGCTCAGGCCTTTGCCTTGATTCCGGGCACCAGCCGATCCGGTGCGACGATCATCGGCGGCATGCTGTTTGGTTTTTCTCGCAAGGCCGCCACCGAGTTTTCTTTTTTTCTGGCGGTCCCCACCCTGATGGCCGCCGGCGCCTACAGCCTGATCAAACACCGCGATCTCTTGGCGGCAGCAGACCTGCCGATCTTTGCGGCGGGCATGGTCAGCGCCTTCTTGAGTGCCATGGTGGTGATTCGTTGGCTGATTCGATTTGTGGCCAGCCACAACTTCAATGGCTTTGCGATTTACAGAATCGTCTTTGGCCTGGTGGTGCTGGCGACCTGGCAGGCCGGCTGGCTGGACTGGCGAGCTGGTTAGGTCAGACCCGCCTAAAGACCAGGTCTGCCACTGGGTGGCCGAGCCGAAGGCCGCGGGCCTCAAACTTGGTGAGTGGCCGCCAGTCTGGTCGAGGGGCAAAGCCCGGGTGCTGGTTCTTGAGCAGCCCGCATTGCGTTAACTCCAACAGCATTTGATCAGCGTATTCGGGCCAGTCGGTGGCGCAGTGCAGATACCCACCAAGCATGATGCGACTGGCCAGCAACTGCACGAAGGCTGACTGAATGAGCCGTCGTTTGTGATGACGTTTCTTGGGCCAGGGATCTGGAAAATAGATGTGAACGCCCTGCAGCAGATCCGGTGCGATGGCATCGCGAAGGACCTCGACCGCATCGTGCTCCACGATCCGAATGTTCGTGAGGCCACTGGATTCGATTCGAGCCAGCAGAGCCCCTACACCGGCCGGATAGACCTCGACACCCAGGAAGTTCAACTCTGGATTGCGTTGCGCAATGTGGGCGGTGGTCTCCCCCATGCCAAAGCCGATCTCAAGGATCAAGCCGTTTGGGTTGCCAAACACCTGGGCCGGATCGAGGCGCTGCCCATCGAAGGCTAGTGTCCACTTTTGTGCCAGGCGTTCGCGAGCCAGACGCTGGCCGGCTGTGATCTTGCCCTGTCGCCGGACAAAGCTGCGGATGTGTGGGTGAGGACTGTTGGCGATCTCTGGCATGGCAGCATCTTGCCAGAATCGCATGGGGGAAATACTAGGGTGCGCGCAAAGTTCTCAAACCATTGCTACACTTCGTTTTCCAACTACAACTCTTACATCAAGAGGGACCATGAACAAAGCAGATCTGATCGAAGCAGTGGCCAACGCCACCGACCTTTCCAAATCCAAAACCGACGAAGTCATTGGTGCCGTTATCGCCACCATCGTCAAAGCCGTGACCAAGGGCGACTCTGTTCAGCTCGTGGGCTTCGGCACCTTCGGTTCGGGCAAGCGTGCTGCTCGTACCGGCCGCAACCCCCGCACCGGCGAGACCATCAAGATTGCTGCTGCCAAGACCGTGAAGTTCACCGCTGGCAAGGCTTTCAAAGACGCCGTCAACAAGAAGAAGTAAGCCTTTTTCTTCTAGAGAACCCGAGTCGTCAGGCTCGGGTTTTTCTTTTTTAACGTATACAATTTGGCCATGTCGTCGACTCCGACCAAAGGACATCCAATGAATCCATGGCTCAACTTGCGCACCCTGCTGGAATCGGTGGCGCAGACCACCGAAATGGGGCAACTCGATGAGCGCAGTCAGCGTCTCTTGGAGTGGGTGGTTGAACACCACAATCCGTCAGAGCCCACTTTTGTACAGACCATCGTGACGGAGTCTCATGTGGCTTCGCCCGCGACGGTGCACAAGTGCCTCTCCATCTTGGAGAACCATGGCCTGTTGCACTTTCAGGTCGACACCATCGACACCCGTCGGCGCATCGTCACGCCCACGGACAAGGCCATGCGTCTGATCAAGAAGCTCGACGAGCAGGTGGCCTCTTGGGCGAACGCCTTCAAAGGCTAGGCAGCAGCCTAGTCTCCTCCCTCTGTCTGGAGTCCCCTGAGCGCCCCCTGGGCTGGGCCCTTGGGTTTGCGCTGCTGTTTGTTGTGCTCTGGCAGGTCAATTCCTTGGTCAGCCCTGTCTTTGATGTGGTGCCAGACCGCGTTTCCTTGGTCTTTCTTCCGGCCTTTGCCCGGGTGGTGGCCGTGGTGGTCGCCGGTGGGGCCGGTGTATTCGGTATTCTGCTGGGCTCCTTGTTCGTCGGCCTGGTGCTGGTGGAGGATCCATTCCACCTGGCCTTGATGAATGCGTTGAGCTCCGCTCTTGCGCCAGTCTTGGGCTATTGGGCTCTGCGCCGAATGGGAACGTCGGACTTCGTTCAGGGGGGCGGGCTGACCTGGTCGTCGTTCTTGATGTTGTCTGTCTTGTGCAGCCTGTTCAACCCCATGGTTCATGGTGCGGTCTGGAGCGGGCAAGACGCCATGAGTCAGAGCCTGGTGAACCTGGTCAGCATGACCATTGGAGACCTGGTGGGCGTGGCCTTGGGGCTTTTGTGTATCAGGCTCTTAATGACCACTTGTCCGGGCTGCATGCAACGACTGTTGATGTGGCTCTCACGCCGTGTGGGCCATCATTCCGTAACACCATAAGGCAGTCAGCCAGCAGGACGGGTGTCCACAAGGGGCACTCGGGGTGTCTGCTTAATCCGCCTCGTTGCTTCGTTCGGCCAGAATCTTCAGCTGACCGTCGACCAGGACCCAGGTTTGAATCTTCTCAACGTTGCTGACGTAGTTGTCTGAGCTATAGGTCTGCTCGAAGGACACCTGGAATCGGTTGATGGATTCCTCTTCTACCTCCAGCCCCTTGATGCGGATCTGAATGAATTTGGCCCGGGCCATCACCCGACGTTTTTGACTGCTGAAAAGAGCCCGACCACGAAATTCTGGGTGATAAAAGCCCAGGTAAGCGCCATGATCTTTTTTCTCCCAGGCCACACGCCAGGCCTCGACAGCCTGACGCACTGCCCTCAGGTTAATCAGGTCGCCTTGTTTCTCGAACTCGGCGGCGGAGAGCGGTGGCTGCCCTGGCTTGGTGTTGGCCAATCCCGCCCCAGCGCCTGATCCTGACTGGACCGTCGATGCAGCAGACGGCTGAGTACCAGTGGTTGAAGAGGAGGTGCTGTGTGTCTCCAGCCTGGGAGAAAAGACGTTGGCAGTGGTCAGGGCCACGGTGTTGATCGGCGAGTTAAGCGGCATGGGCATGACCGTATCGCCGGACGATAGCCGCCAGCCCGCCACCGCGATGCCCGCCATGGACAGGACAAAGATGAAGGTATTGCGTAGCCGCACGCCGAGCCTGCCGTCGACCGCTACTGCGAGGCCTGACTCTGGGCCAGGCGGTCAGGCTGGATAGCCTGACGCTCGATGAACTGACGTGTGACGCCTTTGGGCTGGCCACTAAGGGTCACCATCGAACGATCGGGACCTGGGTCAAAAATTGCCAATAGCTGATCTGCGGGGGCAGCCTGTTTGCTGGCCACAGCCGCTTTGGGCTGGGTCGTCGGTGTGGTGGCCTGCAAGAGTGCCTTGGTCATGCGCTGGCTATGGCTGCGCCACTGATCGGGGGGCAGCCAGTCGATCTTCTTGGCAATCATGATGTAAGACTTGCCATAGTCCACGTATTTCTTGATGCGAATCATGTCGTCGTTGGAGATGGCCAGGCAGCCATCTGAGGCCTTGGGTGGTCTGACGTGAACCTCATCGGGTACACCATGAATCCAGATGCCACCGCCAGTTCGACCCTGCCGTTTGTCCTCGGGGTTGGGATAGTCCAGGGTAATGGCCAATTTCCCGAGAAAGCCATCGGCACGGGGATTCTGAATCTCTTTGACCAGTCGGTAGACCCCGATGGGTGTTCGTCGATCGCCTTCTTTTTGTTTGTCGGCTCCCGACAGGCCTAGCGTGGTGTAGAACTGATCCACCAGCTCTGGCAGCCCAGACTGGGCATTGGCCTTGAAGATGTAGATGCGCGAGACCGACAGGTCTACCAGCAGACTGTATCGACCCAGTTGTGGGTGATCCTGAAGGTGCAGCAACGAGGCCGGCAGGTGACCCGCTGGCGGCGAATACAGGCGGACGCCAGCCTCGGCCAGAAGGTCGCGGTCTTTTTTGCGAATTTTGGGGACGTCACCGGCCAAGGTGAGCACACTCTGTGCGGCAAGCCAATGCGCGAGTCTGGATTTGGGCTCCAGATTGGCCGCCTGGGAGGCGTTTGCGACGGCCTGTTCGGGGTTGGCCATGAGACTCTGCTCGATAGCAACACGCAGGGTTTGATCAATCGGTGCCTTGCGATCGGGGGCTGCCATGCTGGGCGTCTGGTCCACAGACACCATGACGATCAGCGCACCCATCACCAGCGCGCCGACCCAGATTAGCTTTCTTCTGACCGAATTCTCCAAGACGAGCCTTCTAGTACCCATAACTGTTTTTTGGTGGTGCGAACTCGCAGCGAGCCTGACTCGTAACGCTGGAGGAACTTCACCTCGCGCGTGCTAGCGCTCACGGCCCTGACCTCGATATTATCCACGCGAACGGAGATGCGGCCTTTGTTCATGACGCGAGGACGACGATGGTCGATCCAATCGGCCTTGGTTGGAAACTTGGAGGCCTTGAAATTCTCACTGTAAAAACCCGCGTACTTCTTGAAGTTTTTCTTTTCCCAGCTGTCTGCCCAGGCGACCACGGCCTGCTTGAGTGCCTCATCGCCTGCCGCACTGCTGGCGGGCGGTGCAGATTCGGCCGCGGGCTGGGCTGAAGCGTTGCTGGCCTTGGGGGCCTGAGACGGATTGGCAGCGGCCAGGGTGGTCGTTTCTGCAGGCTTGTTGGCCTGCGCCACCGCGGCTCCCTTGGCTGCAGCAGCCTGCTGCTCCGCCTCACGCTTGGCCTTGTCAGCAGCGGCCAGTCGAGCCTGCTCTGCCGACAGTTTGGCCTGTCGCTCCGCCTCAGCTCGCTCTGCAGCGAGCTTGGCCTGGCGGGCAGCCTCTTGTGCCTTGGCATCGGCCATGGCGATGGCCCGCTTGACCTGCTGAGACTCTAGCTGGGCACCACGGATGGGCTCGTCTTTGCGCTTGGACTGCGTGCCCATGGCCTTGGCGTAGGCATCGGCGTACTGCCTGGCGGCCAGTTCCCGAAGATTTTTAAAGGCGTCGGCTGCATTGGGATGGGCCAACAAGGCTGCCTCTAAGACGCCACGGGCTGCGTCGGGCTGGTCTTCTGCGATCAGGACCACAGCCAGGTCATTGGCCGCCTGCAGGTTGGCAGGGTTCTTGCGCAGTTCTTCTTGAAGCTTGGATTTGACGGATTGAATCTGGCCGTTTTCGATCTGGTTATAGGCCTGCCGCTTGTCAATATTGGCATGGGCCGGCTTGACCGCGACGGTGGACCAGAGACTCGCCGTGATGGTGGCAGCAACCAAGAAAGGGCGGGACCGAAAGGCATTCATTGGACTAGATCGTACCACTGAGACCGATCAGGCTGATCACAATCAGGGCCAATCCCAGTAGCCTGAAAAACTGGGGGGTCTCCGCTGCGACGAGCCGTTGGTGAAGGCGTTGACCGATCAGGTGCCCCACCAAAGCACAGGGAAACGCCCAGAGCTGGGCTTTTAACTGGAGGTCTACCCCGGCCAGCAGAAAAGAAATCATCTTGATGGTGACCAGGATGAACCAGAGCACAAAGAGTGTGTCACGCAGTTGATGTTTGGCCACGTGTCGGGCAAAGATGCTGATGATCAGGGGTGCCCCTGTGAGCGAGGTACCGCTCACATAACCACCAAGCATCAGCAGGCCCCGCTCGACCCAGGGGTTCTGGCTGCGGACAGGGCGATTGATGACGTATCCAATGGCGTAGACCAGCACGATGCCAAAGATGATGATGGTCATCAACCGAGGCTCGATGGTCAGCAGACCGATCACGCCGATGATCTTGGGCACGATCATGATCTTGAGGGCCCGCTTTAGAAACCCCCAGTCGACATTGCCTGTGGATGATGAGGCTGCACTGCCTTGCTCTCGTCTGGCTTGCTGGGATCGTCGATACCCCTGCCAGGTGATCCAACCCGAAAAGACCAGCAGGTGAATGGCGATCGGCGGCAGGAATAGCAATGGGTCGTCGGCCACCAAGAGGAAAAAGGGGAGTGACAGGACGGCCCCGCCGAATCCCAGTCCGCTGCGGACAATGCCGCTCCAGACGAAGATCAGGCCGATCAATACCAGCTGGGTTGTACTGAGTGCGTCCAAGGCAGGAGGGGAGTGGTGGGTTGTGCAGGATTCGAACCTGCGACCAACGGATTAAAAGTCCGCTGCTCTACCGACTGAGCTAACAACCCTTGACTGAAGCCCGCCATTGTAGAGATTGCAGAGGCCGGGGTCAAACGACCGCGGCCTCTGGAGGTTGACGCCCTATGCTGTCTAGCGGGAGAGCCAGCGAAGGCCCAGGGCTGCGCCTCCGATGATGCTGACGGTGGTGAGCAGAGATCCCAGAGACAACAGCGAAATGCCGCTCAGGCCGTGACCCATGGTGCAGCCCATGGCGACCACACCACCAATTCCCATGAGCAGGGCCCCGATCAGGTGGTGGGCCATGTCCTGGGTGGTCTTGAAGGCCTCCCACTTGAAACGCCCTCGAATCAGGGCCGAGGCAGCTGAGCCAAGGACCACCCCAACCACCGTCGCCACTGCGAAGCTGAAGATTTGATTGCGATCGCTCCAATAGATCAGCAATTCCAGGCTGTAGGCCAGGGGACCGACGAAGGTGAGGCTCTCTGGGCTCTTGGAGTTGGTAGCCAGGAAGGCCTTTTCAAGCGTCTCTGGGTGCTCTGCCACAAACCCCAGAACAGCGGTGGCCCACCAGCCCCCGGTGACCAGACCACCGATGATGAGTCCCCCGACCAGCCGCTTGGGCTGCCGGTGGAGTTGACCTTTGAGGACGAAGAGAAGCATGAGCAGGGCCACTGACAAGACCACCGGTAGATGGATGGCCTGGACTGTCAAACCGAGGCCATGGGCCAGGAGATGAGGCAGGTCTTGGCTCGTTGGCAGGACGAGTTGTATCTTTTCGATGGTTTTGACCCGCCAGACACCAGTCAGCCCACGCATGGTCATGAAGGCTGCAATGGCCATGACCAGAAACACCACAATGGCCTTGAGGCTTCCCTCACCGATTCGCACGAGGGTTCTCACCCCACACCCGGAGGCCAGGGTCATGCCGAAACCGAAGACCAGGCCACCCACAGTATTGGATAGCCAGAACAGCCGGTTGCTCACATAGACAGTCTGCTCTGCCTCAAAGCCTGACAGGGAGATGAGCAGCTGCGTGGACAGCAGGGCCGTGGCCATGGCCAGCACCCACATGCGCATACGGCTGCGATCCCCACTCCCCACCCAGTCGGCGATGGCCCCCAGGGTGCAGAAACGTGTGGCCTGCGAGACGGCTCCCAGAACAATGCCGATCAGCAGGCCGGCCCAAATGACCCATTGCGCCTGCTGAGAGAGTTCCTGAACTGTGATCACGACAGCGGCCTCTTATTTCTTTTTCGGGGTCAGAGACTTCAGTCGATCGGCAGCCATTTTGGCCTGCGGCGAATTGGGAAATTGTTTGGTGAGTTGGCTGAGGGTCTGTCTGGCCTGGCTCACACGCTCGGACTCGATCTGGGCAGAGGCCAGGGTCAGCATGCCGTCGGCCGTGATGGGGTGAGTGGGATGCTTTTCCACCAGGGCTTCGAGGGCCCGACGGGCAGAAGGATAGTTCTTGAGGGCGTAATGCAGGGTACCCTCGTAGTTCAGGGCATATGGCGAGAGGGCCGAGTCTTCGAAGCGTTGGTTGAAACGATAGAAGCTGCTGGCAGCGGACTTAAAGTCCTTGGCCTGCATCTGATCGCGGGCCTGTTCGAAGAGCTTTTTCTCAGCCGGCTGGGCCATGATGGTCTGACCAGCCACCTCGACTGGCTGCGGCTCAAACTTTGCTAGTCGCTCCTTGGCCTGAGACAGTTGCTTCTCCAGACTCAGAAAGAGTTCCTTTTGCTGCTGGGCGTTGACCGTGCTGGCCTGTGAGTTCTGCTCTACCCCGCCACGAATGGCGGCCAATTCAGACCGCAGACGCTCGAGCTGACCAAAGAGGTCTAGCTGTCCTTTGGCCATGCCATCTAGTCGGTTGACCAGGGATTGGTTCTCGGTCTCCAGGGCGGTGATCTTGGCGCGAAGATCTAGGATGGCGCGACGGGCCTCGTCATCCGAAAACAGACCTTGGGCCTGGCTGGTTGACAGCAGGGTAAGAGCGCTGGAGAAGGCCAGCACGCGAAGCATGACTTTCATGGGCACAGGCTTACTTTAGAAAGAGATCTGCACGACGGTTCTGGCTAAAGCCATTCTCCGTTCGATCGGTGCTGCGAGGTTTCTCCTCACCGTTGCTGATGGCCTCGATGCGTTTGTCATCGGCACCCAGCAGGCCAAGGGCCTGACGGACCGCCTCGGCCCGGCGCTGGCCCAAGGCCAGGTTGTACTCGGTGGTGCCACGCTCGTCCGTGTTGCCTTCCACTCGGAGGGCTCGCTGAGCGTTGGACTTCATGAATTTGGTGGTCTGCTCCAGCAAGACTTGGTATTGGTTGCCGATGGTCATGCTGTCAAATTCAAAGAAGATGCTCGTTTCGCCAGCCATGGAGTAACCCGCAAGCTTGAGCTCCTCGGCGGTGAGGCCTGCGATACCAGACGACGGCTGATCCACCGCAGAGGATTTGGCCGCCCCGACGTCCACAGAGCTCACCGGCGCCACCGCCTTCTTGCTGGCGGGATCGTCGTCGAGACTGACGCTGGCACAGCCCGATAGCAGACCGAGCATCACAAGAGAGAGCGCTGCTGTTTTCATGAGAGAAGCTTTCTTGGTCATGGGTTAACGGGGCATCTGCCCCCAGGCTGGGTTGCGAATACCGGCGGTGTCTAGGCTGAGTCGAGTACGGATCTTGCCGTCGACTGAGACGGCCGATAAGGCCTCTCGGCCATTGATTCGGCTTGAGAAGATGATCCACTTGCTGTTGGGCGCAAAGCTGGGCGAGTCGTCCTTGGGTCCGTCGCTCACCAAGATTTCATCGCCACTGGCCAGTTCGCGAACGCCAATCACAAATCGACCATCTCGCTGGGCTACGAAGGACATGAACTGGCCGTTGGGACTGATGACAGGGCGAGCGTTGAAGCGCCCCTGAAAACTGATGCGCTCTGGCGGCCCAGTTCCGTCGACGGTGGTTCGATAAATCTGCGCGCTGCCTCCACGGTCGGAGGTGAAATAGATGTGACGGCCATCGGCCGAGAAACTGGGCTCTGTGTTGATGGTCCCGGTGTGGGTGATGCGTTTAAGGCCTGACCCATCGGCATTCGCCGTGTAGATCTGGGATCCGCCATCTTTGGTGAGGACCACCGCCAGGCGATTGCCATCTGGGGACCAGGCCGGCGAGGAATTGCTGCCTCGGTAGTTGGCCACCACACTGCGTTTGCCAGTGGCCAACTCGTGGACGTAGACCACGGCCTTGCCAGTCTCAAATGAGACATAGGCCAGTCGTTGCCCATCGGGAGACCAGGCCAATGAAATAATGGATTCGTTGCTGCGAAGGGCCGGCTGGGCGTTCTCGCCATCGGAGTCCGCAATCAGCAAGACTTGCTGCTTGCCCTCGCGTCGGACATAGGCCAGGCGGGTGGAGAAAAAGCCCGGTTCACCAGTCAGTTTTTCAAAGATGTAGTCGGCCATTCGATGGGCCGTTCGACGGGCGTCCAGATTGGTCGCGGCCGACACCAGGGAGAGTCCCCCCAGGTCGACGTTTTTCTTGGTGTCGATGAGTCGAAACCGCAGATCGACCCGTCCGTCAGGCAGTCGGGTCAGGCTGCCCACCGTGACCGCCTGCGCGCCGGCACCCTGCCACTGCATGGCAAAGGTGTTGCCCAATTCCGAACGCTCGGTGAGCGGTGGGTTCTGGGGGGCCACTGGTAGGAGGCTGAAGGCACCGGTCCGACGCAGGTTGGCGGCGACCACTGTTTCGACCGTTTCGACAAAGACCCGATCGGCCGGCTGGTCAGCGGGCATGTTCAGCAGAGCGATGGGGATGAGCTTGTCGCCGCTGGTGGTGATGTCAATTCGGAGGTTGCTTTGTGCCAGCGCGCCGTGCGCCAGGCAGAGACCCGTGAGGGCGGCCAGAAGACCTTTCAGGAGGGTGCGCGTCATGTCCTCCAAGTATACGGAAGTGGGACTTAATTTCTATGACGCAGGTCTATGGTGATTTCACGGACACCGTCTGGTGGTTTGGGCAGTTTGCTGATGGATTCCAGGGCCCGAAGCACCGCAGCATCATAGGCCGCAGAATTGCTGCCCTTTTTCTTTTGGATGGTCATGACCTGCCCGGTGGGCAGAAGGCTGATCGACAGGGTCATGTCACTGGTGTCTGCCCCACTGTATCGAACCCGACCGCGTATGCTGGCCTTGACCTTGTCAATCCATTCAGCCTCCCGACCAGAGCGGGCTCCTTGGTCTACGCCGCTGGCGACGCCGGCCTTGGTCTGGCTGTCCTTGCCCTTGGCCTGGGGCTTGGCTTTGGCGTCCAATCCCAGTCGGGCTAACTCGGCTTCACGCTGTTCAGCCAGGCGCTTGGCTGCAGCCTTTTCTTGTTGAGCCTTGTCCTCGTCGGCCTTTTGTTTTGCAGCCTTGTCCTTGGCCATCTTTTCTTTGGCGGCCTTTTCTCGGGCTGCCTTCTCTTTGGCTGCCAACTCTTTTTCCTGTTTTAGCCTGGCCTGCCGCTCCGCCTCAGCCTTTTGCTGGGCCTCTTGTTCGGCTTTTTTCTTCTTGGCCAGTGCGATCTCTGCGTCCCGAATGGCTGGATCTGGCTTGGGCTCTGGGGCGGGCTCCGGTCTGGACTTGGGGGTCACCTGCGGCGCGGGTTTTTCTGGGGGCAGGCTGGACCAGAGCTCAGCCTGGACTGGCTCTCGGGGCTCTGTACTCCAGTTGAGGGAGACCACCAGGGCCAACACCAGAACCAGGTGAACGCCAATGGAGGCCGCAAGGGCGCGCAGGCTGTCATGTCGGGCGTCGCGACTGCCCAGCCAAGCCTGAGGCTGCACACCCATGGCGGTCATTCGGCCGTCTCGCTCATGCGTCTTTATTGCTGACGAACTGCGAGACCCACTCGACCGAGTCCCGCTGCCTGTAGCTGACTGAGCACCTGGGCCACCCTCTCATAAATGACCTCACGCTCGGCCAGGATGATGATGGGTGTGTTGGGCTCGGTGGCCAGTGACCGAACGGTCTCATCAATCTGCGAGCGGGCCACGACCTGCTCGGCTGCACCCTGCTCACGCTTGCGAACGGCGTGGCTGCCATCTTTTTTAATGATGACTTCGATGGCGGTGGGTGGGTCTGCAGAGGATGCGCCGACGCGAGGCAGGTCAATGTTGCCCGTGACGATCATGGGGGCCGTCACCATGAAGATGATCAGCAAGACCAGGGTCACATCGATGTAGGGCACGACGTTGATCTCGCTCATCATGCGACGACGTTTGCCGCGGAACTGAACCGAGGAGCCACCAGCCATGACTAGGCCTGCCGATGCAGGATGTTGGAGAACTCTTCCATGAACGTCTCGAACCGAATGGAGAGGCGATCGACTTCGGTGGCGAACCGGTTGTAGGCCACCACGGCCGGGATGGCTGCGAAGAGGCCGATGGCCGTGGCCACCAGCGCCTCCGCGATACCCGGTGCCACGCTGGCCAAGGTCGCCTGCTGAATGTTGGCCAGGCCGGTGAAGGCGTGCATGATTCCCCAGACCGTCCCGAACAGGCCGATGTAGGGTGAGACCGAACCCGCTGTGGCAAGAAATGGCAGGCCATGCTCCAAGGTGTCGAACTCACGCTGACTAGAGGCCCGCATGGCCCGGCGGGCGCCATCGAGCAGGCCGTTGGCCTCGGTGCGGCCTTGCTGACGCAGCTTGAGGAACTCTCGCATGCCGGATTCGAAGACCCGGGACAGTCCGTCACCGTGATCACCCTTTTGGGCCTGGTCATAGAGTTGCATCAGGTCGCCACCCGACCAGAAGGCCTTCTCGAAGTCCTCCGTGTCCTGTCCGGCTCGGCGCAGGGCCTGGAATTTTTTAAAGATGGTGGCCCAGGAGGCAATCGAGATCACCACCAGCAGCAGCATGACGAGCTGCACGGGCAGGCTGGCCTGTAGAACAAGACTAAAAACAGAGAGGTCGGCGTTGGCTGGGGTCATGAGGGGTCTTTGTGACGGAAGGGTTGGTCAACTAAAACAGTGGATCGGTGGTCGGTGGGGTGAGCCCACTGGGCACTGGTCGTCCCAGGTGCTGCCAGGCCGCGGCTGTCGCCATGCGGCCACGTGGGGTGCGCTGCAGGTAGCCTTGTTGGATGAGGTAGGGCTCCAGTACATCCTCGATGGTTTCCTTGGCCTCACCAATGGCAGCTGCCAGATTGTCCAGCCCCACCGGTCCGCCCGAAAATTTCTCGATAACGGCCGACAGCAGTTTCTGGTCCATCAGGTCAAATCCAAGGCTGTCTACCTCGAGCATGGCCAGTGCTGTGTCAGCCACCTGGGCGTTGATGACGGGCGCCTGTTTGACCTGGGCATAGTCGCGCACGCGACGCAGCAGGCGGTTGGCGATTCGTGGGGTGCCGCGTGAGCGCTTGGCGATCTCGGCAGCGCCATCCTCGCTGAGGTCCACCTTGAGCAGGCCAGCCGAGCGCTGAAGAATTACTTTCAGGTCATCTGCGGCATAGAACTCCAGGCGAGACACAATGCCGAACCGATCACGCAGCGGGTTGGTCAGCATGCCAGCCCTGGTGGTAGCCCCCACCAGTGTGAAGGGCTGCAGGTCTAGTTTGATGCTACGGGCTGCTGGCCCCTCACCAATCATGATGTCGATCTGATAGTCCTCGAGAGCCGGATAGAGAATTTCTTCTACGACTGGGCTCAGTCGGTGAATCTCATCGATGAAGAGCACATCGTTGCGCTCCAAGTTGGTCAGCAGCGCAGCGAGGTCCCCAGCTCGCTCCAGAACGGGCCCAGAGGTCTGGCGCAGGTTCACCCCAAGCTCTTTGGCCAGGATGTGGGCCAAGGTGGTCTTGCCCAGCCCCGGCGGACCAAAGAGCAGGACATGGTCCAGTGCCTCTGCGCGCTCGCGGGCGGCCTGAATGAAGATCTGCAGCTGGTCTTTGACCTTGGGCTGGCCGATGTAGTCATCCAGTCTCTGGGGTCGCAGGGCCTTCTCGAAATTTTCTTCGTTGGGGCTGCTGGGTCGGCCACTGACCATGCGGTCGTCACCCTGGGGGCTGGCGGTAGGGCTGGCAGGAAGGCTGGGGACGAGATCGTCGTGTTCGATCATGCCCGACAGTTTACCGGGCCAGGGATTTCAGCGCGCTTCGGATGGCCTCTGAGACGCTGGTGGCCTGGCCATTCGCCTTGGCCGCGGCCAGGGCCTCTTTCTCGGAGTAGCCCAGCGCTATGAGCGCATGCAAGACCTCGGACTGCTGATCGGTCTGGCTGGCACCACCACTGGCGGTGTTCGGCAGGGCCTCGGCCAGTCGGCCCTTGAGTTCGAGCACGAGTCTCTCGGCGGTTTTTTTACCAATGCCCGGCACGCGCGTAAGGGGAGCGGGGTCCTGAAGGGTAATGGCCTGCACCAACTGATCCACACTCAGGCCAGACAAAACGGCCAGTCCAATGCGTGGGCCCACTCCAGAGATGCGGATCAATTCTTTGAAGGCTTGGCGCTCGGTCTGGGTGGCAAAGCCATAGAGCAGATGGGCATCCTCGCGAACAATCAGTTGGGTCAGCAGTACCACGGGCTGACCGATGTCGGGCAGGCCATAAAAGGTCGACATCGGGACTTCGATGTCATAGCCCACCCCGTGGACATCAACCAGAATGCTGGGAGGCGTCTTGGCCAACAACTGGCCTGCTATTCGACTGATCATGGAGAGCCAGCATGCCAGAAGGCCAGGGCGCATGCCAGCGCATCGGCCGCGTCACTGCTGGGCGGTTTGGGCAGAGCCAACAGTCGGCAGACCATGTGAGCCACCTGGGCTTTGTCTGCTCGACCGGTCCCCACGATCGACTGTTTGATCTTGAGGGGAGTGAGTTCCTTGACCTCAATGTTGGTCGCAGCCAGCGCCGCGATGGCCACCCCACGGGCCTGACCCAGGGAGAGGGTGGACTTGGGATTCACATTCACAAAGACCCGCTCCACTACCGCGAGCTGAGGCTGGAAGTGGTTTAGCAATTCGGTCAGGCTGGCATAGAGGGATTTGAGACGATCGGCCTCTGACAGAGTGGTTGGTGGCTTGATCACACCACTGCCCACGTAGCTCACTTGATGCCGGCCTTGGACATCGATGCAGCCAAAGCCTGTGCAGCGCAGACCGGGGTCTATCCCCAGAATTCGCAGCGATGTGGCCAAGACGGACTCTCGCCTCGACTTAGTGTCGGAAGTGACGCATGCCAGAGAAGACCATGGCAATGCCGCGCTCGTTGGCTGCGGCAATGACTTCGTCATCTCGCACGGACCCACCAGGCTGAACCACCGCCACCGCACCCGCATCGGCCACCACATCCAGGCCATCGCGGAAGGGGAAGAAGGCGTCACTGGCCACCACCGTACCCGCCAAGGACAGCCCGGCATGCTGGGCCTTGATCGAGGCGATTCGGGCGGAGTCCAACCGGCTCATCTGGCCTGCACCAACCCCCATCGTCATGTTGTTGGCGCAGAAGACAATGGCGTTGCTCTTGACCCAGGTGGCCACTTTCCAGGCAAAGAGCAGGTCCTGCAATTGCGCGGGGGTGGGCTTTTTCTGGGTCACGCACTGCAGGGCATCGGCTGTGAGGGTGTTGCGGTCGGGGGTCTGCAGCAACAGCCCACCACTGACGCGCTTGATGTCCAGGCCGCTGCTGATGGCGGTGGGTTCACCCAGGGGCAATTGCAAGAGCCGCAGGTTTTGTTTGGCTGCAAAGACCGCCAGGGCTGAGGCGGTGTAACTGGGCGCGATGATGACCTCTGCAAACTGTTTGCCGATCGCCTGGGCACAGGCCTCGTCGATCTCGGTGTTAAAGGCGAGGATGCCGCCAAAGGCTGAGGTTGGGTCTGTCTGAAAGGCACGTTGATAGGCGGCCAGTGCATGCTCGCCGAGTGCCACACCACATGGGTTGGCATGTTTGACAATCACGCAGGCGGGGCCCTCAAAGCTGCGGACGCAGGACCAGGCGGCATCGGCATCAGCAATGTTGTTAAAGGAGAGTTCCTTGCCCTGCAGTTGGGTGTAGCCGGCCAGGCAGCCCACTGGGGCCATGGGGTCTGCATAAAACGCAGCCTGCTGGTGAGGGTTCTCGCCGTAGCGCATACCTTGCCGCTGAACCACCTGAAGGCTGTAGACCTGCGGCAGGGGCGAGGCCGTTACCGGGTTCTGACCTGCGATGGTATTGGCCTGCTGGTCGGCGGTCGCGGTGTCTGGCTCGGGCAGTCCGGTCAGGAAGTTGGCAATCGCGCCGTCGTAGGCCGCGGTGTGGGCAAACGTCTTGGCAGCCATGCGCTGACGCGTGGCAAAGGAGAGTTGTTTGCCGTGGGCTTTTAACTCCGCGGTCAGGGCGGTGTAGTCGCTGGGATCCACCACCACCGTCACGGCATCGTGGTTCTTTGCAGCAGCGCGCAGCATGGCCGGTCCGCCGATGTCGATGTTCTCGATGACTTCTTGGTAGCCCACTCCCGGCTTTTGCAGGGTCTGGCGAAAGGGGTAAAGGTTGACCACCAACAGGTCGATGGTCTGGATGCCAGCGTCTTTGAGCTGCTGCATGTGCTCAGGCATGTCACGCCTGGCCAGCAGGCCACCGTGAACGGCCGGATGCAGGGTCTTGACGCGGCCGTCGAGCATTTCGGGAAAGCCGGTCAGGCTGTCAACAGGCGTAACGGGCAGGCCTGCGTCGGCAATCGCCTTGGCGGTGCCACCCGTGGAGACCAGGGCGATGCCCAAGTCGTGCAGGGCTTTGGCCAGTTCTAGCAGGCCAGTCTTGTCAGAGACCGACAGCAGCGCGCGGCCGATGGGCATGTGATTGGGGCGAGCGTTGCCCAGGGCTTTGTCGGACAGCTGAACCATTACGACTCCAGTTTGATTTGGTAGAGCGAGAGTTTTTTGCGAAGGGTGTTGCGCGACAGACCCAGAAGGTCGGCCGTCTTGCTCAGGTTGCCATGGCACTTGTCCAGGGCGTACCGAAGCAAGGGAGGCTCGATGGCCTGGATCACCATTTCGTGGATGGGGTGAGGCTTTTGGTCACCCAGGTGCTCGAAGTAGAGGTCGAGGCAGGCCAGCAGAGTCTTGTCGAGCACCGGGGCCTGACCAACGGACGGCGATTGGTCGGCTGGGGTGGTGTTAGTGGCGTGAATGCTTTTCATGCGGCGTTTAGAAAAAAATCATCGAGGCAGCGAAGCTGGTCCTCGACGGTCTCTGCGGCATGCAGGATATCGCGAAACTGCTTGACGCCTGGCAGGCCCTTCAGATACCAGCCGATGTGCTTGCGAGCCGACCGAACGCCTTTGGCCTCGCCGTAAAAGGCGTAGTGGTCCATCAGGTGGTCTCGCAGCCAGCCAGCGATGTCAGCCTCGCTGGGGTCTGGCAGGTGCTCGCCGGTCTTGAGGTAGTGGTCTACCTGGCGGAAGATCCAGGGGCGCCCCTGGGCTGCACGCCCGATCATGACTGCATCAGCCCCGGTGATGGTCAGGACCTGTCTGGCCTTTTGAGGGCTATCGATGTCGCCATTGGCCACGACGGGAATGCTGAGCATTTGCTTGATCAGGGCGATGGTCTCGTACTCCGCTTCGCCCATGTATTTGTCCTCTCGGGTGCGGCCGTGGATGGTCACCATGGCGATGCCCAAGTCCTGGGCGATGCGCGCAATCTGAGGAGCATTCTTGTTCTGACGATTCCAGCCGGTTCGCATCTTGAGGGTGACCGGTACATCGGTGCCCTTGACCGCCTGGACCACGGCCGACAGGATCTGGACGACCAGGTCCTCGTGTTGCAGGAGGGCAGATCCTGCAGCCTTGTTACAGACCTTTTTGGCTGGGCAGCCCATGTTGATATCGATGATCTCGGCGCCTCGCTCCACGTTAAAGCGCGCAGCCTGGGCCATCATCTGGGGGTCACCACCCGCAATCTGAACTGCCTTGGGCGAGGGCTCTCCCTCGTGGTTGATGCGACGGCTGGTCTTCTCAGTCGCCCAGAGCAGGGCGTTGCTGGCAGCCATTTCGCCGACGGCATAGGCCAGGCCAAGGCGCTTGCAGAGCTGTCGGTAGGGCCGGTCGGTGACACCGGCCATTGGCGCAGCCATGACCTGGCTGTCGATGACATGACGGCCCAACTGAATCACTAGTCGCTTCGCATGAGGTCCTCAATGGCCGCAACCGCCACGGGGACCCCTCGGGTCAAAAGATGGCAGCCGCTCTGCGTGACCACCGCATCGTCCTCGATGCGGATGCCAATATTCCAGAAGGCCGGTGGAACATGGTCGTCTGGCCGGATGTAGAAGCCCGGCTCGATTGTCAAGACCTGGCCCGGCGTGAGTGGCTGCTGGTAGTCGCCAATGTCGTGAACATCCATGCCCAGCCAATGGCCCGTTCGGTGCATGTAGAACCGTTGGTAGGCACCCGATTCAATGGCGGCCTCGACCGATTGTTTGGGCAGCAGGTCTAGGTCCAGCATCCCTTGCGCGAGTACGCGAACAGCAGCCTGGTGGGGGGCGGTAAAGGCTGCACCGACCACGGTGGCCTGGATGGCGGCCTCTTGGGCGGCCAGCACCACCTCGTAGACGGCCTTCTGCTCGGGACTGAAGCGTCCATTAACGGGGAAGCTGCGTGTGATGTCACTGGCATAGTTGTGCAGCTCACAGCCTGCATCGATGAGGAGCATGTCGCCGTTTTGCATGACTCGATCACCAGCCCGATGGTGCAGGATGCAGCTGTGAGGACCACTGGCCACGATGCTGCCGTAGGCCACCGACTGGGCCCCGCTGCGCCTGAACTGCTCCAACAAGACGGCCTCGATCTCGTATTCAGCCTTGCCGGCCGCGCTGGCTCGCATGGCCTTGACGTGGCCAAGCGCGGCGATGTTGGCGGCCTCTTGCATGGTGGCCAGTTCATGGGCGTCTTTAATCTGTCGAAGGGGCCCCACCAGTTGGTCCAGATCCACCCACTGACCAGGAGCGAATTGACCAGCGCGGGCCTGACCACGTGCTTGGTTCAGCGCACTGGCCAGGGATTGTTCGGCAGCGGAGGAGCGACCCAAGGGGGCGACCATGAGTCGGCGATTTTTGAGCAGCCCTGGCAGCAGGTCGGCCAGTTGGCTCAGGCTGCAGGCCTGGTCCATGTAGAACTGCTCGGCCGCCTGTTCTGGACCAACGCGGATGCCATCCCAAATTTCTTTGGCAGGGTCACGGTCTCGGCAGAACAGCCGGTCGGTGTGCGAGCCGTCTGCCTCGACGGACATCACCAGCCAGGCGTCTGGCTCTGGAAAACCGGTTAGGTAAAAAAAGTTGCTGTCACTGCGAAAGGGGTATGGGTTGTCGCGGTTGCGCAGAATTTCCTGACCGGCCCAGGCCACGACCACCGCCGGTTCATGGTGACTGAGTTGCGCCACGGCCATGGCCAGGCGGTCTCGGCGGGCCCGGTGGGCCAGGTCATGAACAGGGCCTGCAACCGGCAGGGGCTGCATGGCGGCTTGGGTGTGTTGGACGGTCGGCTGCGTCTGAGGAGTCGAGGGCTGGGACAT
The DNA here is from genome assembly GCA_041171045.1 of Pseudomonadota bacterium. GTDB lineage: Bacteria > Pseudomonadota > Gammaproteobacteria > Burkholderiales > Burkholderiaceae_A > Hahnella. The sequence goes on along the minus strand of JBEDMQ010000018.1, from coordinate 7,364 downwards.
GGGGCTAGTCTCGTTGAGAGCGAAGGGCCTGGTCAAGGTCGGCAAGACGCTCTGGCGTGCCGACATCGGTCCATTGCCCGTGATGAACCAGGCCACAGAGCTGACCTTGCTCGGCTGCCTGGAACAGAAGCGGCGCCAGCGCAGCGCGTTGCCCAGCGGGCGTGTGGGCAAACAAGGCGGGATGAAACAGGCCGATGCCACTGTAGGTGTAGCCGTCTGTCCCGCCAACCCGACTCAGTCGGTGTAGGGCAGAGGACGGAGCCTGTGAGCCGCTTGGTGTTGTTGGCCCGGCCGCCCCTGCCGCCAGGGCATCCGTCAGACAGAAGTCACCCCTGGGATGGTGGCTGGGGTTGGGCACCAGCACCAGGCAGCCCAGTTGCCCGGCATCCGACATGGTCTTTGCCAGGGCTCGGACTTGGCCGAGAGGCCAGTCTGTAAACACATCGCCATTGATCACCAGGAACGGCTCCTCGGTCTGCTGGCCCCAGGGTTTTGCTGTGGCAATGCCCCCGGCGGTCTCCAGTGCGCCTGGCGGTTCATCGCTGAAACGAATCGACAGGCCCCAGGCCTGGCCATTCCCGAGGGCCTGGTGGAGTTGGTCTGCCAAGTGAGCGGTGTTGATGGTGACTTCGGTAAAGCCAGCGGCGGCCAAGGCTTGTAGGTGCCAGACGATCAAGGGCTGACCGCCGACTGCCAGTAGTGGCTTGGGTGTGTGGTCTGTCAGCGGGCGCATGCGCTCACCGCGCCCGGCTGCCAGGATCATGGCCTTGTTCATCTTGGGCTTGGTGGGCCTAAAAGGTGTAGCCCGTCTGCACAGCCCGGTTTTCCAGGCGATCGAGCAGCCGAAGCAGGCTAGCGCAGCCGATGTAGCGGCTGGCCACCGAACGGGTGTACTGCAACACCAGGGGCAGGTCTTTGAGGTAATTCTCTTTGCCATCTCGGTGGAAAAGGCGAGCAAAAATCCCCAGGACTTTTAGGTGCCGCTGAAGACCCATCAGCTCGAAGTCGCGCCAGAAATCGGCAAAGTCCTCTCGGATGGGCAGACCGGCCGACCTGGCGTCTTGCCAGTACCGAATGGCCCAATCGAGTTGTTGCGCCTCATCCCACTGAATGTAGGCGTCGCGAAGCAAGGACACCAGGTCGTAGCTGATGGGGCCGATCACCGCATCTTGAAAATCAATGACGCCGGGGTTGCGCTCGGTGGTGAGCATCAGGTTGCGGCTGTGATAGTCGCGGTGAACCAATACCTGGGGCTGCGCCAGCGCACTCTGGCTGAGCCATTGCATCAGCTGGTTGAGTTGATTTTTCTCGTCGACCGACAGACTGCTGCCCATGTGTCGACCGACGTACCAGTCCTCAAACAACTGCATCTCGGCCATCAGCTTCTCATTGCTGTAGCGCGCAAGGCCAAGGGTCTCCGGGCCTTGCGCCAGACTCCAGGCCTGCCAGCGAACCATGGCTTGCCAGGCCTCTCGGTAGAGCACCGTGGCAGTGGCGTTTGTGTCCTGACCCGACGCGACACGGTGGGCTGACTCTAGGGCCGTGAGGTAGGGCGTCTGACCCAAATCCGATAGCAGCAGAAAGCCCTGTGCCTGGTCCGCGGCCAGTCGTTGGGGGACATGGACACCAGCGGCCTCAAACAGGCCTGCCGTCTTTAGAAAAGCCTCCAGCGGCTCCTTGTCGGGCGGGGCATCCATGAGGATGACGGTGGCGTGGTGGCTGTGTTGATCGCCCCAGGGGGTATCGGCCCGACAGGGCGCTCGAAAATATCGTCGAAAAGAGGCGTCACTGGAGGCGGGTGCGAGTGCCGCCGCATCGACCTGTTTGAATTGGCCAAGCCAGGCTTTGGCAGCCTCTAGACGGGGATCGGAGGTGGGGAGCATGACAACCTATAATAGGCCATGCGATTTGTTGTCGTTTTGCTGGGGGCCGTGGCCACATCCAGCATGGCCGCCGAATGCCCCCGCTTAGCGCAGGCATCTGCCGAACCACTTTTGCTGGCCCAGGCCCCTGCCGCCCGTGCCGGTAGCGCGAATCAAACGAACACGGCCATCACCACTGGGACTGCCAGCGGCCAGGGTCTTCGGATTGACCCACGCCTGAGTCTGCAGCCACCACCGCGCCCTGGTCTGACCGATGACAAGACGCCCATGTATTTTTTTGGCGATGAAATCGACGGACAGTTAGAGGACACCCTGATTCTGGAGGGCCGTGCCGAGCTTCGTCAGTTGGGCATGTCGCTGAAAGCCGATCGCCTCACCATGGACATGGTGCCCAACCGCCTGCAGGCCACCGGCAATGTTCAACTCTTCAAAGAGGGCGAGCTCTACAAGGGTCCTGCTCTCTCGCTCAAGCTCTCGACCATGCAGGGCTTTTTCAACGACGTCACCTACGAACTCTCCAACATCAACGGGCGTGGCTCGGCCAAGCAGGCCGAGTTTCTGCAGCCACAGTCGACTCGTCTGTCAGAGGCGAGTTACACCACCTGCCCGAGGGACCGGCCAGCCTGGACGCTAGAGGCCAGGACCATGCTGGTGGATCAGATTCGCGAGATGGCCGATACACAGGGTTCGGTGCTGACCTGGGCTGGTGTGCCGATTCTGCCCATGGGCGACATCAGCTTTGCGATCAGCGATCGCCGTCGCACCGGTTTCCTGCCGCCGTCTTATGCCGCCACCTCGCGGTTGGGTCTTGAGGTGACCGCCCCGTTCTACTGGAACATGGCTCCTAACCGTGACATGACGCTCTATCCCAAGTTGGTGGGCCGTCGAGGGGTTCAACTGGGCACCGAGTTTCGGTACCTGAGCTCGGACAATCTGGGCCAGGTCGGCATCGAGATCCTGCCCAATGACCGGGTGCGGGGTGAGTCGCGTTCCATGGGCTCTCTGGTCCACACCACTCGGCTGGCTCCCAACCTGAGCCTTGGGGTCAACATCCAGCGGGTCTCCGACAACGAGTACTTCTCGGACTTTGGTGGATCCTTGCTAGCGGCCTCGCAGCGTACCTTGCCGGCGACCCTCACCCTCAACAGCACCTGGCAGGGCTGGACCACCACCGCGGCAGCCCAGGAGTATCAGTTGCTGCAGGATCCTGCGGCGCCCATTCTGGGTCCCTACGCCTGGATGCCCAAACTCACGGCTGCCAAAGCAGGATCTGCCCAAGAGATTCGGGCTTGGGAGAACAGCCCCCTGTTTGACTGGCAGGCCTACGGTGAGTTGACGTCCTTCCGCCACCCCACGATGGCCGAGGGGCACCGGTCGGTGGCCATGGCCAGTCTGAGTGCGCCACTGCCCACCGAATACTTCACCCTCAAGCCCAAGGTGGGGGTGCACGCAACCCACTATTCCCAGACCACCGACGGATCTCTGAGTCAGACCCAGCAAAAGTACGGATCCTCCGTGTCATTGGGCACTTTTGCCAATAACGTTGGCAACGCGATTGATTCGTACAACCGATTTGTTCCGACCGCGAGCCTGGATGCCTCCATGGTTCTGGAGCGTGACACGGACTGGAACGGAACGGCCATGATGCAGACCTTGGAGCCTCGGCTCTTCTACGTCTACACGCCGTATCGGGAGCAGAGCAACTATCCGGTCTTTGACTCGGCCAGCCCCAGCGTCAGCCTGCCGCAGCTGCTGTCTGACTGGAGTCTGAGTGGACATGACCGCGTGCGTGACCAGAACCAGGTTACCGCGGCCCTCACGTCCCGATACCTGTCCAAGAAGGACGGCACTGAGATCCTTCGCGGGTCCCTGGGACAGCGGTTTTATTTCGATGACCAAAGGGTGGTTCTGCCCGGTGAGACCGCTCGCACCGACAAAGAGTCGGATATTTTGTTTGAAGGGGGTGCTCGCATCACGCGACACTGGCGAGTAGACAGCTTTGGCCAGTACACCCGCAAGATCAAGCGTTGGCAGTCGGCCACGGCCTCAACCAGTTATGAGCCCAAGCCCGGCCAGACCTTTAGCCTGTCCTATCGGTTTACCCGCAACTCGATCAACACCGTGGACCTGGCTTTCCAGACACCCATTGCCCCCAATTGGTATGCAGTTGGCCGATACAACTACTCCTTGCAAAAACGTCAGAGCACCGACATTACCCAGCAGCCTGGCCTGATCGAGGCCCTGGCTGGCGTGGAGTACGACGGGGGCTGTTGGGTGGCGCGGGCAGTCGTCCAGCGGTTTAGGACCAGTGCGGAGCAGAGCAACAACGCCTTCTTTTTGCAGGTCGAGCTCAACGGCATTGCCCGGGTGGGTACCAACCCCCTGGAGGCCCTTAAGCGAGCCATCCCAAATTACCGCATGATTAACCAGTTGACCCCGCTGCCTGCGCAGTTCGAAAACTTCCAGTGATGAGACCCATGATTCCTTCTCGCGTCCGAATTGGCTTTGCATCCGCCTGGTTGCTCTCGGCTGGCTTGATCATGGCTTTGATGCCCACCCAGGTCTCCGCCCAGACCAACACCTCGCGCCCCATTCTCATCGAACGGGTGGTGGCCGTGGTCAACAGCGAGGTGATCGTGGAGACCGAACTTCAGCGGCGAATTGCGCAGGCCCGTCAGGCCATTGCCCGGTCTGGCCAACAACCGCCTCCTCCTCGTGTGCTGCGTGAGCAGGTCCTCGACCGCATGATCAATGACCTGGCCCTGCTGCAGCGTGCGGCCATGACTGGCGTGGCCGTCGATGAGCCCACCCTAGATCGAGCCGTCGCGCGGATTGCCGACCAGAATGGCTTGTCTGTCACTGGCCTTCGCGACCAACTCGAAAAGGAGGGCGTGGCCTTTGCGCGGTTTCGTCAGGACATCCGCGAAGAGATCATGCTCACCCGCCTGCGAGAGCGTGAGGTGGATAACCGACTGCGCATCTCAGATGCCGAGGTCGATGCCTTTCTAGCAGCCCAGGGGCAGAGCCTGGCCCGCGTTGACGAGATCAAACTGGCCCAAATCCTGATCCCTTTGCCTGAGAAGGCCGATGCCAAGACGGTGGAGAAGGCCCAGCAGCTGGCCTCGCAGATCTATGACAAGGCCAAGGCAGGGGAAGATTTTGCATCGCTGGTCACGGCGCATTCGGCGGCCAATACCACCAACGCAGGAAGCCTGGGCTGGCGCAGCCCTGATCGGCTGCCCAGCTTGTTTGTCAATGCGGTCGCCCGACTGGCGCCTGGTCAGGTGGCCGAACCGGTTCGCAGTGCCAATGGCTTTCATGTTCTCAAGCTAGAAGACCGACGCAGCGCCCTTCAGAGTCAACTCGTCGATGTCTTCAAAGCCCGCCACATTCTGATTCGCGTTGATGCCCAGATCTCCGAGCAGGTGGCCTTGCGGCGACTCGACGAGGTCAAGCGCCGCATGTCCTTGGGTGAGCGATTTGAGACTCTGGCCAAGGAGATCTCTCAAGACCCTGGCTCGGCCTCTCGCGGTGGCGAATTGGACTGGGCCTACCCCGGCGATCTGGTGCCTGAATTTGAGCGGGCTGCCCTGCGGCTGAGCCCCGGGCAGGTAAGCGATCCCGTGCGCTCGGTCTTTGGCTTTCATTTGATACAGATGATGGAGCGCAAGCGTGAGCCTCTGACCGAGGACCGGCTGAAGCTGGTGGCTCGTATGGCCCTGCGAGATCGCAAGCTGGCTGAGGCCGTGGACGAGTGGACCCGTGAGGTTCGGGCCAACAGCTACGTCGAGATCAAGCGCGACGCGGACTAAAGCCTCGGCGATGGCGGACCAGGCCAAGAAGCGGTTCGGCCAAAACTTTCTCCACGACAAGAACATGGTGGCCAAGATTGTGGCCATCGTGGACCCCCGGCCAACAGACGCCATGGTTGAGATCGGGCCTGGGCGCGGTGCCATGACCGCTGGCTTGATACTCGGTGCTGGTCGGCTGACCGCCATCGAGATCGACCGAGACCTGCACCAACCCCTGTTAGATGCCTTTGGTGATCGTCTCCACCTCATCGCTCAAGACGTTCTCACGGTGGATTTTGCGGCCCTGGCCGATCAGGCCGGTCAGTCCATTCGGATTGTCGGCAACCTGCCCTACAACATTTCCAGCCCCATCTTGTTTCATCTGCTGCCAGTGGCCGATCGTGTGGTGGACCAGACCTTCATGCTGCAAAAAGAGGTCGTCGATCGCATGGTGGCCGCCGAGGGCAGCAAGACCTATGGACGCCTGTCGGTCATGCTGCAGGCCCGCTATGACATGGAGAGGCGTTTGATTGTGCCGCCCGGGGCCTTTACACCAGCCCCCAAGGTGGACTCGGCGATTGTCAGCATGTGGCCCAAGTCGGCCGAGAGACTGCAGGTGCGCAACTGGCGCGCTCTGTCTGAATTGGTCACGGCCGCCTTTGCCACCCGGCGCAAGATGATTCGCAACAACCTGGCGGCCTATCTGGACCGACTGGACCTGGCCGCCGTGGGTTTGAAGGAGACGGCCCGGGCCGAGGAGATTGCAGTCGAGCAGTACGTCGCCCTAGCCAATCAGCTGGCTAGTCGTCCAGACGAACGCCTTTAAGCACGGATCGGCCCTGCTCGAAGTTGGGCAGGATCTTGGCCACCTCAGACCAGAACCCGGGACTGTGGTCCATGGCCCGCAGGTGGGCTAGCTCGTGGGCCACCACATAGTCGATGACGGGCAGGCTGAACTGCACCAGGCGCCAATTCAGACGAATGCGGCCGTCCTGGGTGCAGCTGCCCCAACGGCCTTTGGCATGGCTGATCTGAAAGTGGCTGTATTGAAGCCCAGCCTGCTGCGCGAGCAAGTCCAGACGTTCCACCAGAATCTCTTTGGCCTGTTGCTGCATCCAGCCATGCACCCGATCTCTCACCTGTTCATGGTCGGCCGCTGGCGGCAGTGGCAGCTTGAGCAGTTGGGCGCCAGCATCCCAGACGATCTCACCCGCCAGGGGGTCGAGCTCGATTCGGGTGGTCTGCCCCAAAAACTGCAGACTGGCCCCATGGGTCCACTGTTGGGCCGGCTCCAAACGGTTGCGCTGGGCCGTCAGCCACTCCTGGTGCCGATTAATCAGCCAACGAGACTTGCCCGTCAGAATGGTTTCGATCTCCTCAATGGAGACCCACTTGGGAGCGGTGACCTTGATCAGACCATTGAGAATGGTCATGCCAACTGTTTTGCGTGAGGACCGTGTTAACACCCAGTCATAGGGCTGTCCGGCGAGCAGAATCTTGCGAAGCTTGGGCTGGGCAGCAGTCCCATTGTCATGAACCGATGGCGAGTTGGCCGTGGGCGATTCAAAACCCGGCAGCAGGAAGGACAGCTGATCAAGAAATCCCACGCACAGTCTCCTCGATGAAGTCTTCGACGCGCCGCATGAGTTGATCGGGAGTCTCGTCTGGCTTGGGCCAGATCAACTCACCA
>JBEDMQ010000017.1:0-2972 GCA_041171045.1 Pseudomonadota bacterium | reverse complement strand
GGGCAGGCCCTCGGTCGACAGCAGGTGCGTGAGTTCGCCCCGCGAATTAAGCTGAATTGATCTTGGCATTCAGGTGACCTTGCAAAAGAATGGCTGCAGCCTGGGCATCGATGTCGCCGGCTTCAGGCGCACAGGCAGAAGTGTAGCGCTCATCTTCCAAGACAACCGGTAGACCAAAGCGGCCGTGCAACTGGTTGGCAAATCGCTGACAACGCTCGGCGAAAGGATGCGGCTGGCCGTCTGGATAGACTGGTAACCCCACTACCAAGGCCATGGGTTCCCACTGGGCAATCAGTTCTGAGATCTGGGCGAAGCGAGCGGCCTTTGGGTCTGTGGCGACCTGGGCCAGCGGCCTGGCGCCACCGGTGAGGGTGTTCCCAATGGCAACGCCAATGCGCTTTTCGCCAAAATCAAAGGCCAGCAGAGTGCCGGCCTGACCGTCAGGCGTGGCCAACGGCCCCCGACAGGTTGAGCGGGTCCACGCCGAGCATGGCAAAGGCCGCGCTGAGACGATCTTCGGGGGCTACCGAGAACAAGACATCTGCATCGTGCAGCGGCACGGTAAGCCAGGCGTTGGCCGCAAGCTCGGCATCGAGCTGACCCTCGCCCCAGCCCGAGTAGCCCAAGGCCACGAGCAGGCGGTTCGGTCCCTGGCCCTTGGCCGTCGCCTCGAGGATGTCGCGCGAAGAGGTTAGACCGATCTCGGGCAGTCCCCCAGCGACACGCAGCGTGGAACTCCACTGACCAACGGGCTCGTGCAGGACAAAGCCACGGTCGGTCTGAACCGGCCCACCGATCATGACCGGAATGTCCGAGCCGTCGTCGGCTGCGCACAGGTCGTTGGTCTCGGGCTTGAGGTCGATGCGGGCAAACAGGCTGGCCAGTGACATGTCAGCGGGGCGATTCACGACGATCCCCATGGCACCCTGTGGATTATGTTCGGCCACAAAGACCACGGTACCGCCGAAGGTGGGATCCATGAGTGAGGGCATGGCCACGAGCAGTTGGCCGGCGACACTGGGGAAATTGGTGGAATCCTTGGTCAATTGGGCCTCCTGTGTGGCCTGTTCCACGGCATGATTGTGATCGTCAGTCCAACGTTGACCCATGGCCTGATTCTAACCTTGAACCCAGACGGATGACCAGCCTTTGACCGCAAGCCCCTCCAACTCACTCCCGCCAGGCTCATCACCCTCCTCACCATGCCAGCTGGTGTGGCTGCGGCGTGACCTGCGACTGGACGACCACGCGGCCCTGGCCCAGGCCCTGCAGCACCCTGAGCCCATCGTGCCCGTCTTTGTCTTTGACCGCGACATTCTGGATGACCTGCCGGCGACCGATCGGCGAGTGGTTTTTCTGCACGAGACCCTGGGCTTGCTCCAGGCCGAGTTGGTTCGGGCTGGCGGTGGCTTGCTGGTGGTCCATGGGCGCGCCCAACAGGCCATGCCGGTCCTGGTCAAGGCCTTGGGCGCCGTGCGGGTCATCTGCGCAGAAGACTACGAACCTCAGGCGATTGCACGAGATCAGGCGGTGGCCCGGGCCTTGGCTGCCAACAACATGGACCTGGTGCAGGTGCAAGACCAGTGCGTCTTTGCCAAGCAGCAGTTGCTAACCGGGGCTGGCCGTCCCTTCTCGGTCTTCACGCCTTACAAAAATGCCTGGCTCAAGGCCTTCACCGATGAGCACGCCGCCGCGCGGTCCACTGCTGGGCTCGCTAAGGCGTTGATGGACCCCGGCATGGTCATCTCGCAGTTAAAGGCCATGCCGGCCCACCCATCCATCGAGCGTTACGGGGTCAGCCAACTGCCCAGCCTGTCCGAGATGGGTTTCGCGTCAGTGGAACCAGCCGCCCCGCAGGGCAAGGCTGCACCACTGCAGGCAGGGCCCCGCGCTGCGCAGACACTGCTTCAGGACTTCGTGGGTCGCATGGGTCATTACAAGGATGCACGGGACTTTCCGGCCAAAAAGGGCCCGTCCTATCTGTCGGTTCACCTGCGCTTTGGCACCATCAGCACCCGAGAGTGTGTACGCCAAGCCATGGGGCTCATCCAGACCGACCCGACCCAGTCCATCGGTGCCCAGACCTGGCTCTCTGAGCTGATCTGGCGAGAGTTTTATTTTCAGATTCTGGCCAACTTCCCGCATGTGGTGAGCCAGAGCTTCAAGCCCATCTACGATCGGATTGAATGGCTGGCCGAAGACGACCCGCGATTTGATTCACGCTGGCAGGCCTGGTGCACGGGCCAAACAGGCTACCCACTGGTGGACGCCGGCATGCGGCAGCTCAACCAGACAGGCTATATGCACAACCGCCTGCGCATGGTGGTGGCCAGCTTCCTGACCAAAGATCTGGGCATTCACTGGCTGCGTGGTGAGCGCTACTTTGCCCTGCAGTTGAACGACTATGACCTGTCGGCCAACAACGGTGGCTGGCAGTGGGCGGCGTCAACGGGCTGTGATGCCCAGCCCTACTTTCGAATCTTTAACCCGGTGTCACAGAGTGAAAAGTTTGATCCCAAGGGACAGTTCATCCGGCGGTATGTGCCGGAGCTCACGAATCTGTCCGACAAGGACATCCACGCGCCATGGCTGGCACCGGCGATCAGTTTGCAGTCAGCGGGTGTGAAGCTGGGAGAACACTACCCCCAGCCCGTGGTGGATCATGCACAGGCCCGCGCCGAGACGCTGGCCCGCTTTGCGGTGGTCAAGCAGTCTGGCGACTGATTAGATTTCCACCATCTCAAAATCGGACTTCTGCGCGCCGCACTCGGGGCAGGTCCAGGTAATGGGCACGTCCTCCCATTTGGTGCCAGGGGCAATGCCCTCGTCTGGCACACCAGCGGCCTCGTCGTAGATCCAGCCGCAGATTAAGCACATGTATGTCTTCATAGTCTCGATCACTCTAGAATGTCCGCATTATGACCCAGCAAACCATCCAAACCAGCCAGGCCCTGTTTGATCAGGCTCAAAAA
>JBEDMQ010000016.1:0-14958 GCA_041171045.1 Pseudomonadota bacterium | reverse complement strand
GAGGTCTCCTGGGCAATCTGAATCACGCCCTTCTTGTCAGCATCCTTGATGACAGGCACCACCAGGCCATTGGGCGTATCTGCCGCAAAGCCAATGTGGAAGTACTGCTTGAGCACCAGATTGTCACCATCGAGAGAAGCATTGAACTCTGGATATTTCTTGAGGGCAGCCACAACGGCCTTCACCAAGAACGCCAGCATGGTGACCTTGACGCCCGACTTCTCGTTCTCTTTGTTGAGCTGGACGCGCAGGGCCTCCAGATCAGTGATGTCAGCCTCATCGTTACCGGTGACATGGGGAATCATCACCCAGTTGCGATGCAGATTGGCACCAGAAATCTTCTTGATGCGAGACAAGGGCTTGGCCTCGACTGGACCGAACTTGGCAAAGTCCACCTTGGGCCAGGGCAGTAGGTCCAGACCAACACCACTGCCACCCGCAGAGGCGCCAGCGACCGCGGTCGCACCGGACATCACCCCTTTAACAAAGCCACGCACGTCCTCAGGCGTGATGCGACCGTTGGGACCACTGCCTTTGACTTGGGTGAGGTCCACACCGAGTTCTCTCGCAAACTTTCTGACCGAGGGCGAGGCGTGCGGCAGCTGGCCGGCGTGCGCCGCGGTCTGAATGGGGGCGATCGATGGCATAACCCCCTCGGCTTTGGAGGCTGAGACCGTTGTGGCGGCAGGCGACGAGACCGTGCTGTTCTCGGTCGAGGCGCTGTCGCCACCGGTCGAAGGCTTTGAGCCAGCCCCCGAGACGCGAGCGGCGTCTCCCGAGGCCTTGGAGGCGCTGTCGCCACCGGTCGAAGCTTTAGAAGCGGAGGCACCATCGGCCACCTCAATCATGCCGAGCACACTGCCCTCGCTCACCTTGTCACCCAGCTTCACACCAAGACTCACCAGCTTGCCCGCATGCGACGACGGTATCTCCATCGACGCCTTGTCACTCTCCACCGTGATCAGACTCTGCTCAAGACCCACTACATCACCAACCTTGACCAATACCTCAATCACCTCAACCTCTTTAAAGTCCCCAATGTCCGGAACCTTCAACTCAATCGTGGCCATCTTTTTGCTCCTCTGAGGTTAGGCGAACGCGGGGTTCATGCGGTCGGTGTCAATGTTGTACTTCTTAATGGCCTTGGCCACGTCCTCAGGCTTGATGGCGCCGTCCTTCATCAGACCGTAAAGGGCTGCAACGGCCACATACCGGCGATCCACCTCGAAGTGCTCGCGCAATTTGGCGCGCGAATCGGAGCGACCAAAGCCGTCTGTACCCAGCACCATGTAACGACGGCCCTCCGGCATGAAGGGCCGGATCTGGTCAGCAAACGACTTCATGTAGTCGGTGGCAGCCACCACGGGACCCGCATGCTTGTCCAGCTGCTGAGTCACAAAGGGCACTCTGGCCTTGGCCGTTGGATGCAGCAGGTTGTGACGCTCGGCGTCTAGGCCCTCGCGACGCAGCTCATTAAAGCTCGGGCAGCTCCAGACATCGCTGGCAATGCCAAAGTCTTGGGCCAGCAGACGAGCACCTTCCTGGACCTCTCGCAAAATGGTGCCGCTGCCCAGAAGCTGAACACGCTGCTTGGCCTTGGCCTCGCCGACCTGCTCGAGCAGGTACATGCCCTTGAGAATCTGCTCCTCGGTTCCCGGCTTCAGTCCCGGATGGGCGTAGTTCTCGTTCATCAGGGTGAGGTAGAAGAAGACGTCTTCCTGATCCGCCACCATCCGCTTCAGACCGCTGTGCAGAATCACGGCGACCTCGTGGGCAAAGGTGGGGTCATAGGACACGCAATTGGGAATGGTCGAGGCCAGGATCTGGCTATGGCCATCCTCGTGCTGCAGGCCCTCACCGTTTAGGGTGGTACGACCGGCGGTGCCGCCCAACAGGAATCCACGGGCCCGCATGTCGCCGGCCGCCCAGGCCAGATCGCCCACGCGCTGCAAGCCAAACATGGAGTAGTAGATGTAGAACGGGATCATGATCCGGTTGTTGGTCGAGTACGAGGTCGCAGCCGCGATCCAAGAACTCATGCCACCAGCTTCGTTGATGCCCTCTTGCAGAATCTGACCCTTGATGTCCTCGCGGTAGTACATCACCTGGTCACGGTCGACTGGCTCGTATTTCTGGCCCTCGACCGAGTAAATACCAATCTGACGGAACAAGCCCTCCATGCCGAAGGTTCGGGCCTCGTCCACCAGGATGGGAACGACCCTCGGCGCGAGCTCTTTGTCCCGCAGCAGTTGAGTCAGGCAGCGAACGTAAGCCTGCGTGGTCGAAATCTCACGGCCCTCAGGGGTCGGCTCCAAGACAGGGGCAAACAGATCCAAGCCGGGAACGCTGAGTTTCTCATCGGCCTTCTCACGGCGATGGGGCAGATAACCACCCAAGGCCTGACGACGCTCATGCAGATACTTCATCTCCGGGGCATCCGTTGATGGCTTGAGCAAGGGCACCGATGGCAGCTGATCATCCGAGACGGGAATGCCAAAGCGATCGCGGAATTCTTTGATGGACTGGTCATCTAGCTTCTTGGTCTGGTGGGCCGTGTTGCGACCCTCGGCCACCTTACCCATGCCAAAGCCCTTGATGGTCTTGACCAGGATGACGGTTGGCTGACCCTTGTGACGAACGGCTGCCGAGAAGGCGGAATAAATCTTGTGGGGATCGTGACCACCACGGTTCAGGCGCCAGATGTCGTCATCTGACATCTTGGCCACCATCTCTAGGGTCTTGGGATGCTTGCCAAAGAAATGCTTGCGGACATAGGCACCGTCATTGGCCTTGTAGTTCTGGTACTCGCCGTCGACAGTCTCCATCATGATTTTTTTAAGAATGCCGTCGGTGTCCTTGGCCAGTAGCTCGTCCCAGTAGCCGCCCCAGATCACCTTGATCACATTCCACCCGGCGCCGCGGAAGTCGCTCTCGAGCTCCTGAATGATCTTGCCGTTGCCGCGGACGGGACCGTCGAGACGCTGCAGGTTGCAGTTCACCACCATGACCAGGTTGTCGAGCTTCTCGCGAGCGGCCATGCCAATTGCACCCATGGACTCCGGCTCGTCCATCTCGCCATCGCCACAGAAGGCCCAGACCTTTCGCTCGGCGGTATCGGCCAGGCCACGGGCATGCATGTACTTCAGGAAACGCGCCTGATAGATGGCCATGATCGGACCAAGACCCATCGAGACCGTGGGGAACTGCCAGAAGTTGGGCATGAGCTTGGGGTGGGGGTAGCTGGAGAGCCCTTTGCCATCGACCTCACGACGGAAGTTATTGAGCTGGTCCTCCGAGAGACGTCCCTCCAAAAAGGCCCGGGCATAAATGCCGGGCGAGGAATGCCCCTGGATGAACAGAAGGTCCTGGCCCTTGGGATGCTCAGGGCCTTTCCAGAAATGGTTAAAGCCAACACCGAGCATGTTGGCCAGCGAGGCGAAACTAGAGATGTGCCCACCCAGGTCACCATCAGCCCGATTGGCCCTGACCACCATGGCCATGGCGTTCCAGCGCATCCAGGAGCGAAGGCGCTCCTCGTACTCCAGGTTGCCTGGGCAATGCTCCTCGGCGGATGGTGGGATGGTATTGACATAGGCTGTCGCAGCCGAAAACGGCACCGTTCCGCCAGACCGACGGGTCTTGTCGATCAAAGCCTCCAACAAAAACTGCGCCCGATCAGGGCCCTCAGCCGCAATCACGGCATCCAGGGCGGCAAGCCACTCCTGGGTCTCTTGCGGATCGGTATCGGCCGCCGTGTTGATCTGTTCAGTGATGTGGGCAGGCAGTGTCGACATGCTGTGTCTTCCTTGACGTTGTGAGATGTGACTTCTAAGGAGAATTGTTGTGCTGCCCCTGGGGAAAGGCAACCTTTTTTCCGCTATGCAGAACATGATTTCATATTAAGAAACGTAGATTGGGGTTTTCCTCAGGCGATACACTCCGCTGGTGAGCTTCCGCCTTTCGCATCTCTTTACCCTTCGAGCCCGTCCCGATCAGGCTCGCAGCCAACGTCAGACAGAGGCTGAACTGTCCCGGGAAATCGCCTTTCGGCGTGCCATGGAGAACTCCATGCCCACCGGTATGCGAGTGATCGACTTAGAGGGGCGCATCAGTTACGTCAATCCGGCCTTCTGTCGACTGGTGGGCATGACCCAGGACGAGCTGCTGGGCCAGACCCCTCCATACAGCTACTGGCCCCCGGAGCAGCTCGAGCAACACCGGCTCAACATCAAACGGCTCTTACAAGGCGAGATCAAGAGCCTCAACACCCAGATTCCGGTGATGCACCGGGACGGCACCCGCCTGATCTGCCGGATGTACACCTCCCCCCTCGAGGATGCACAGGGCAAACAGGTGGGTTGGATGACCTCGGTCACGGACATCACCGAGCCCAGCCGAATTCGCCTGGAGCTGGCCCAGGCGCAGGAGCGTTTCATCACCGTCTTGCAGTCGCTAGATGCCTCCGTCTCGGTGGCCACCCAGGATCCCGAAGATGAGCTGCTGTTTGCCAATGAGGCCTACCGAAAGTGGTTTGGCAACAGTCTGCAGGCCGGTCACCGGCCCATGGCCGATGCCCACCGCGCCCCCTGGAGCGACAGCCGAGAGTATTTCCATGAACAGGTGGCCCGATGGTTCGAGGTCCGGGTGCGCAGTATTCAGTGGGTTGACGGCCGGGTGGTTCAACTCTTGGTGGCCACTGACATCACCCAAAAGCGCATTGCAGATGACACCCAGCGACTGCAGTACGAGCGTCTGCAACAGACCTCACGATTGATCAACATGGGAGAGATGGCCTCCTCGCTTGCGCATGAACTCAACCAGCCGCTCACCGCCATCAACAACTACCTCATGGGAGCGGTGGCACGCATCCGGGCGGCCCACCAACGACAGCAGACCATCGCCCCGGATGATCTGATCGACATGCTGACCAAGACCGCCAAACAGGCCGAGCGGGCCGGCACCGTCATCCAACGAATTCGGGGCTTTGTGAAGCGCAGCGACCCCATCCGCAAGTTCATCGACCCCGCCGCCTTGGTCGCAGAAGCAGTAGGTCTGGCAGAAATTGATGGCCGCGCCATGGGTATCCAGGTTATGCAGGAGCTGGACCCAGACCTGCCTTCCATTAACGTGGACCCAATTCTGATTGAGCAGGTGCTGGTGAACCTGGTGAAAAATGGCATCGACGCCATGCGGGAGGCCAGTATCAAAGTGCTTCGAGTTCGAGTTCGGGTCAAGGACGACCAGATCCTGTTTTCCGTCAAGGACCGCGGTCATGGCGTGGACCCGAGCATGCGCGAGCGACTCTTTGACTCGTTCTACACCACCAAGGCAGAGGGCATGGGCATGGGCCTGAACATTTGTCGGTCTATCATTGAGTCCCATCAGGGCCGACTCTGGTTTGAAGACAACGCCGACGGCGGCAGCACCTTCAAATTCTCTCTACCATTGGAACCTGACAAACCAATCCAAGAACTCAACGGAGAAGCGGCATGAACGAGATGGTCTATGTGTTGGACGATGATGAGGCAGTCCGAGACTCGCTTCGTTGGCTCCTAGAAGGCCACGGTTTTCGGGTGACCAGCTTCGAGTCGGCCGACCGGTTCCTCGCCCAGTTCCCCGTTGGCCAGATCCCCCCGCGAGCCTGCCTGATTCTGGATGTCCGCATGCCTGGCATGACCGGTCCTGAGTTGCAGGAGGAGCTCCTGCGCCGAGAGATCGCCATACCCATCATCTTTATCACCGGTCACGGCACCGTGCCCATGGCAGTCGACAGCATGAAAAAGGGCGCAGTCGACTTTCTGGAGAAGCCCTTTAGCGACGAGTTGCTCTGTGCCCGGGTGGCCAGCGCCTTTGAGGCCCTTCGAGGCGAATCCGAGAAGCTCGATGCCTGTAAGCGGGCAGCAGACCTGATTGCCCGACTGACACCCCGGGAGGCACAGGTCTTGGACCGCATTGTCGCTGGCCGGCTTAACAAGCAGATTGCCGATGACCTGAACATCAGCATCAAGACAGTCGAGGCCCACCGGGCCAACATCATGGACAAAATCGAGGCCCGCACCATGGCGGACCTGATGAAAACCGCACTCGCAGCCAAGGCAGCCTAAATGTCTAGAGGGCCGATCGATTCATGATCGGCTTCATGCTAGAATTCCGGTCTTTCATGATGCGGCTGTAGCTCAGTTGGATAGAGTACCTGGCTACGAACCAGGGGGTCGTGGGTTCGAATCCTGCCAGCCGCGCCATCCTTCCCCTTCCGACAGTTAGACTCTTGGGCATGGACTTTGCCCAAATCGCCCAGACCGTCTCCATCTATGCACTGCCAGTCCTGCTGGCCATTACCCTGCACGAGGCGGCCCACGGCTACGCAGCCAAGCAGTTCGGTGACCTGACCGCGGAACGAGCCGGGCGCATCAGCCTCAACCCGTTCTCGCACATCGATCCGATTGGCACCATCCTGGTTCCCATTGGCCTCTACATCATGACCGCGGGTGCCTTTTTATTCGGCTATGCCAAGCCGGTGCCGGTTAACTTCGGGGCTCTGCGACATCCAAAACACGACATGATCTGGGTGGCCTTGGCTGGACCAGCCAGCAACCTCTTTCAAGCAGTGGTCTGGGCCTGTCTGTTCATTCTGCTCAAGGCCCTCGACATCCAAGAGCCTTTTTTTACCGCCGTGGCCGGAGCCGGCATTCTGGTGAATGTGGTGATGTTCGTCTTTAACCTGCTGCCTCTGCCACCCATGGACGGCGGCCGAATCCTGGTGGGGCTGCTGCCCTGGCGTGCGGCCATGGCCGTCTCCCGGGTCGAGCCCTATGGCTTTTTCATCCTGCTGGCCTTACTGCTGGCTGGGTTGGTCTCTGACTGGTGGATGCGGCCTCTGATGTCCCTGACCTACCAGGCCCTTGATTGGATCGTCTGGCCACTTCGGCTGCTGCTGAGCTGGGCGCTCTAGATGGGTCATCGGGGTGATCCAGTCCTGGTGGTGGGCGCCGGTATTGGTGGACTGGCCACTGCCATTGCACTGACGCAGCGAGGAATCAGCTGCCGGGTGATTGAGCAGGCGGCGCAGCCACGGGTGACCGGTGCCGGCCTGCAGCTCGCCCCCAATGCGGTGCGCATCCTCAAGGCCCTGGGCCTGTCCAAGCCCCTGGCCCAAAAGTCCTTTGCGCCAACGGCTCTTCGCATTCGTAGCCTGGCCACTGGCCGGTCCATCGGCTGCCTGCCACTGGGTGATCGTTGCAAGGCCCAGTACGGGGATGCCTATCTCACCATGCACCGGGCCGATCTGGCCCAGGCCCTGCTGGATCAGGCCCACGCGCTGAACATTCCGATTGCCTGGGGACAGGCCTTGTTGACCATCTCCCAGGACTCACATGGCGCGAGTGTGCAGACCCATGAGCAGCAGATTCAAGCACCGATCGTCGTCGGTGCCGATGGTCTGTGGAGCCAAGTTCGACAGTCTGTCCCGCAGGCTTCTGAGCCGACGGCCGTGGGACAGGAAGCGCTGCGGGCAGTTCTGACCAGTCCAACCCCGGCGCCGCAGGGCATTGATATCGATCAGTGGGAAGCCGTTGCCCAAGAGGTCACGGTCTGGGTCAGCGCGAATCGCCACGTGGTGGGATATCCCATTCAGGCGGGCCAGGCCTACAGCCTGGTCATCATTCGCCATCAGGCGTCGGCCTATGCCAAGGATTGGGATCATCGCCTCACCCCCCAGGCCATCGGGGACCTCTGCCCATCAGGCAACCCAATCCTGCGAGAGTTGCTGCAGGCGGCCAGCGAATGGCATGGCTGGCCACTGAGTGCCAGCGCGCCAGTGACATCGGCCCAAGCCTTTGGTGAAGGCCGAGTTGTGCTGATCGGCGATGCAGCCCATCCGCTTCGGCCGCACATGGCACAAGGCGCAGCCATGGCACTCGAGGATGCCTGGCGGCTGGCCGACAACCTCGCCTGGACAGACTATCGACTCGAAAACCCAATGCAAGCCATCCAGCGATATGGTCAGCAACGCTGGCAGCGTGTCGCACGCGTTCAGAGACAGTCAGAAAAAGCGGGCCGGGTTTTTCAGCTCAAGGGGCCGCTGGGGTGGGCCAGGAACCTGGCTCTGCGGCTTGCTGCCACGCCATTGTTGGACCAGCCCTGGCTCTACAAAGTCTCGGACTCCGACAGCCGAGAGCACTAACACCAAGCCTTAGAGCTTCTCCGTCTCACCAGCCGTGGGCTGCCAACGCATCAGCCGGCGCTCCACACGGGTCACCACACCATCGAGCACCAACGCAAAGGCTGTCAGGACGAGAATGCCGGCGAAGACAGTGTTCACATCAAAGAGACCCTCGGCCTGCAGGATCAGATAGCCCACGCCGGCTGCCGACCCCAGATACTCGCCGACCACCGCGCCAACAAAGGCCAGGCCCACGCTGGTGTGAAGACTGGAGAAGACCCAACTCGTGGCGCTGGGCAGGTAGACATGCCTGAGCAAATTGCGCTTGTCAGCACCCAGCATTCGAGCGTTGGCAATCAGCGTCGGGCTCACCTCGCGAACGCCTTGGTAAACGTTGAAAAAGACAATGAAGAAGACCAGGGTGACACCGAGCGCCACCTTGGACCAGACGCCCAGACCAAACCAGACCGCAAAAATGGGGGCCAGAATCACCCGCGGCATCGAATTCAACGCCTTGATGTAGGGATCCAAGACTGCAGAGGCCGTCGGGCTGAGGGCCAGCCACAATCCCATGCCAAGACCCGCAATGGTGCCGATGCCAAAGGCCATCATGGTCTCAAACAGCGTGATGCCCAGGTGTTTGTAGATGCTGCCCCCGGAGAACCACTCCCAGATCACCACAAAGACCTTGATGGGCTGACCAAAGAAAAAAGCCGCCTGGTTGGGATTGTCAAAGTAAAAGTTTGGCAACAGGCCTGGCTCGGTCATGACGTACCAGAGCAGCATGATCAGGGCGAACACCCCCAACTGAGCCAACCGAAGGTTCAGACCCTTCACGCCGCACCCCCCATCTGCTGGGCATAGCCTTTGAGGACCTCATCGCGAAGGACTGCCCAGATGCTGGCATGCAGTTCAACAAAGCGCTGATTGCTGCGGACTTCGGCGACATCTCGTGGCCGAGGCAGATCGATCACAAACTCACCAATGGGTCGCGAACCAGGTCCGGCAGACAGGACCAACACCCGATCCGACATGGCGATGGCCTCGTCCAGGTCATGGGTGATGAACAGCACCGCCTTTTGTTTTTCTTGCCACAAGTTGAGCAGTTCGTTCTCCATCAACTGCCGAGTCTGGATATCCAGAGCCGAGAATGGCTCGTCCATCAGAATGATGTCTGGGTCCATGATGAGCGTCTGGGCCATAGCGGCGCGCTTGCGCATGCCACCAGACATCTGATGAGGGTAGCGGTCTCCGAACCCACCCAAGCCCACTCTTTTGAGCCACTGTGCAGATCGCTCTCGGGCCTCTTGCGTTGACACACCGGTGAACTCAAGGCCAGCCATGACATTCTGCTGAGCGGTTCGCCAGGGCAATAAAGCCTCTGACTGGAACATGTAGCCAGCCCGACGATTAATCCCAACAATCGACCGGCCAAAGGTCTCCACCACACCGGATGAAGGGGCCAAGAGACCCGCTGCCACGTTCAACAGGGTTGATTTGCCACAGCCGGTCGGCCCGACCATGGAGACAAACTCTCCGGCAGCAATCTCAAAGCTGACGTCTTGCACGGCCGTGTAACGCTGCGACGGTTGATGCCGGTCCGCAAACGTGCAAGTGACATCTTGAAATCGAAGGGCTGCCGGAGACGTCATGTTTACTTCGGTGCCTTCTCGACAAACTGATTGGTAAAGGTTCGCTTCAGATCAATCGCCTTGGCATCGAACTTTGGATCATAGGCCGCCAATGCCTTGAGGGCTGTCTGAGCGCCGCTCGGCGAGATGACGCCATCTGGTGACATGGCTTCTTTTACGTTCAAAAAAGTTGCCTTGTAGAGCTCCGGGTCGCCCAGGTGGTAGCTGGCCGGCACGGCCTTCAGAACGTCATCCGCACTGGCCTTGGCAATCCAGCGATTGGCCTTGACGATGGCGTTGGTCAAAGCCTGCGTGGCCTTTGGATACTTCTTGATGAACTCCTCAGGTGCATACAAGGAACCCGCAGGCATGTCTCCACCAAAGACCTTGCGGGTGGCCTCGAGTTTGCGGGTATCGGTCACCACCTTGATCGCGCCTTCCTTTTCCAAGGTGGAAATCACGGGGTCCAAATTGGAGATGGCATCGATCTGACCCGAACGCATGGCGGCCACTGCGCCAGCGCCAGCACCCACCCCAATAAAGGACACCTCACTGGGCTTCACGCCGCCGGCATCCAATACAAAGCTGGCCACCATGTTGGTAGAAGAACCAGGCGCTGTAACCCCGATTTTCTTGCCCTTCAGGTCGGCAATCGACTTGTAATTGGCCATGGTCTTGGTCGAGACCGCGAGAACAATCTGAGGGGCTCTGGCCTGCTGAACAAAGGCCGTGAAATATTGTTTCTTGCCCTGCAGGCTGATGGTGTGCTCATAGGCCCCGGAGACCACGTCGGCAGAGCCTCCCACCACGGCCTGCAAAGCCTTGGAACCACCGGCGAAGTCGACGATCTCAACGTTCACGCCCTCTTCCTTGAAGTAGCCCTTCTGTTCCGCGATGGTCAGGGGCAGGTAGTAAAAGAGGCCCTTGCCACCCACGGCAATGGTGACTTTGTCTTTGTCCGAGGCGGCCAGCGCGGCTGGCGCCAGCAGGGCGGCAGACAGGCCCAGCACTGCACACTTCACCGATACCGACAAGAAAGAACGACGCATGTGGATCCCCTCATGGTTGTAGTTGGAAGAACCCAAGTATGAACAACCGACCCGCCGAATGTAGGCAGGGACTGCCCCGGGATTTCCCTGAAGCTCAGGGCTCAGCATAGAATTTCGCATGCTTCCTCTCTCCGATCTGAAAGTGCTTGAAATGGGTCAGCTCATCGCTGGCCCCTTCTGCGCAAAGACCCTGGCCGATTTTGGTGCCCAGGTCATCAAGCTGGAACCTCCCGAAGGGGGAGACCCACTGCGCAATTGGCGAGTCATGCGAAATGACGTCTCGCTCTGGTGGCACATTCAGTCCCGCAACAAGCAATCGGTGGCGGTTGACCTGCGCCAGCCGGAGGGCCAGGCCATTGCCAGACAGTTGGCCACGCAGGCCGACATCCTGATCGAGAACTTCAGCCCCGGGACCCTCGAGAAATGGGGCATGGACTACGACAGCCTCTCCAAGGACAACCCGGGTTTGATCATGGTGCGCATCTCTGGCTTTGGCCAGACGGGTCCCTACCGAAAGAGTCCCGGTTTTGGCGTCATCGGGGAGGCCATGGGAGGCCTGCGCTATCTGAGCGGCGAACCGGGCCGCAAACCAGTTCGAGTCGGAATCTCGATTGGCGACACTCTGGCGGCTCTGCATGCGGTGGTCGGAATTTTTGCAGCCATTGAGGCCCGACGAAAAACGGGCAAGGGGCAAGTGGTGGACGTCGCCCTGTCCGAATCGGTCTTCAACGTGATGGAGAGTCTGCTGCCGGAATACTGTCAGGCCGGCATCGTGCGCGAGCCCGCTGGCTCTGCCCTGCCTGGCATCACACCCTCCAATGCCTACAACTGCCGAGACGGACTGGTCCTGATTGCGGGCAATGGCGACGGCATTTACCGCCGGCTGATGGAGACAATTGGTCGCGACGATTTAAGGGACGATCCAGACCTGGCCAACAATGCTGGCCGGGCCAAGCAGGCGGACCGCATCGATGGTGCCATCGGCGAGTTCACGGCGGGCAGAACGGTGGCGGAGATCATCGAACTGCTAGAGGCGGCCCGTGTGCCGGTCGGCCGCGTCTACACCGCAAAGGACATCGCAGAGGATCCCCAGTACCAGGCCCGAGAGATGCTGATCCAGACCACCGCCTACGATGGCGAACCAGTCACCCAACCGGGCATCGTGCCAAAGCTCTCGAGCACGCCCGGCCAAATCCTAAACCGTGCCCCCAAGATTGGTGAGCACACCGACCAGGTTCTCAAGCAGGCCGGTTTCGACGAGTCCGCACTGGCCGCCCTTCGAAGCAAAGGAGTCATCAAATGAGCAGTCAATACCCATCGAGCGTTATTCTTTGCGATGTATCACCCCGTGATGGCCTGCAGAACGAGTGCAAGCCCATTTCCACCAGTGACAAGATCGCATTGGTTCAAGGATTGATTGATGCGGGCATGCCTCGCATCGAGGTCACCTCTTTTGTCTCACCCAAGGCCATTCCACAGATGGCCGATGCGCAAGAGGTCATGCTGGGCCTTCATCGAAAGCCCGGAGTGGAGCTGGTCGTCCTGGTCCCCAATCAGAAGGGCGCCGAGCGGGCCCTGGCCTGCCAGCCCGACGAGCTCAACCTGGTCATGTCGGTCACGGAATCACACAGCCGGGCCAATCTGCGGATGAGCCCCCACGAGTCTTTCGAAAAACTCAAAGAGGTCATTGCCGCGACCCGAGATCAGGTCAAGCTCAATGTGTCGTTGTCCTGCAGTTTTGGCTGTCCCTTCGAGGGTGATGTGCCAGTTGACCAGGTTCTCCACTGGGTCAAGGCCTTTTCAGAGCTCGGCATCAACGGCGTATCGCTCTGCGACACCACGGGCATGGCCTTCCCCAGTCAGGTCAGAGGACTGGTGGGCCGCGTTCAGGACCAGTCACGAGACACCCGCATCACCCTGCACTTTCACAACAGCAGAGGACTTGGGCTGACCAACGTCTTTGAGGGGTTGCGCTCAGGCGTTCGTCACTACGATGCCTGCACCGGCGGCATTGGCGGATGTCCTTATGCGCCTGGTGCCAGTGGCAATGCCTGCATGGAGGACATCGTCCACGCTCTGCACTGCGAGGGGATTCAGACCGGTGTCGACCTGACCAAGCTGCTGCAGGTCTCGAAGGATCTTGGGGAACTCTTGGAACACCCGCTCAGCGGACAGGTGGTCTATGCAGGGCCCCGATCCAGGACCTACGCCCTGGATCAGGCCAAAGCCCAATAAACAGCCTTAGGGCTTGAGGTAGGCAAAGCCCTGCTTGAGTTGCAGGTTGGCCACCTCAGCCACGCCGGACTGCACCATCACGGCCTCTGGCGAGAGGGTTTTGGTGTCAAGCTTTCGGGACTTGAAAGTATTGGCACAGGCGCGGAACTCAACCCCACGGGTCTTGAGCGTCTGCATGGTGGCATCAAACGGGTTGCCGTTTTTATCCTTGGCGCCGTCCAGCATGAAATCGATACCAGCGCCATGACCAACGACCACGACCTTGGTGTCCTTGGGCATGGCATCGAGCAGGTTCTTCACGTTGTTGAGAACCACCGGCGCCTTGTCGGTTCCCTCGTTGATGTGCACCACGACTTTTTCAGCCGCCATGACCGCAGCCGAAGTGATCATCAGAGCGGTGGCCACGACTGCAGATTGAATGACTTTCATGGTTTTGAGTCTCCTGGTTGTTTGAGTTTTTAAGTTTATGAACTTTTCAATTGAAATGGATTCATAAGATCAGAACTGTAACCCAGACTCCGATCCACCCTCTCAGGCCAACCATCATGCACCGCAGAAACGAATCGCCCCGGACCAGCAGACGCACCACCCTTCGAATCGTCCTGGCCCTCTCTCTGCTGCCCTTCGGACAGGCTGCGCTGGCTGTCTCGGCTGGCCAGCCCGCGCCGAGCATTGCCCTGCAGACACTCGACGGCAAACCAGTAGGATCCGCCGATCTCAAAAACAAGTGGCTGGTCTTGGAATGGACCAACCCTGGCTGCCCATTCGTTCAGAAGCATTACCAGGCCGGCAATATGCAGGCCACACAGGCGGCTGCTCTGAAGGCAGGCTTCACCTGGGTGCAGATTAACTCCACCAACCCCAGTCATCAGGATTACAAAGCACCCAAGGACATGGCTGCCTGGAATAGCCAGATGAAGGCTCAGGTCAGCCTGGCCAGCCTGGATCCGAATGGCGTCACCGGCAAAGCCTTTGGTGCCAAGACAACGCCCCAAATGGTGATCATCAATCCGCAAGGCACCGTGGTGTACAACGGTGCGATCGATAGCATTCGTTCAGCGAGTCAGGCCGATATCGCAAAGGCCACCAACTATGTCCTGAAGGCTGTATCGGAGATCAAGGCCGGCAAGCCCGTCTCAGAACCCGAGACCACCCCTTACGGCTGCTCGATTAAGTACTAAATCGCAACTGGACTATTTGGCTGCAGGGTTTGAGCCACTAAGCGCGGGCAAATCTAGCCCTTTGGCCGCCAGCGACAAAGCACTGTTCTGAGCGACATTGCCAGCGATCTCTAAATCGCTGGTCTGCTGACCAGCGCAGGCAGATTTGATTTTGGCGGCATCCACCTGGTCATAGGTATCCAAGGCAGCATTGGTGGCAATCACCGGCAGAGCCAACAGGCCACCAGACAGAACAACCAGGGTGGGACCGGCGATGAGCCGGGATGTTTTGATGGCCTCGTGAGTGTCCACCGAGGCCAGTGCTCCCCTGCAGGAGTTGGATTGGTAGTCTGCATGCTCGGTGTCCAATGACTTCGCCACCCGCCCAGATTGACTGGCACAACCGGTCAATACCACCACCAGGCTCACCACCATCAGCCCAGCCGTCAAAGACCTGTATTTGTGACCCGAAGACGCCAAACCGTGCCCAATCCAAAACCCAAGGGCGTTCAGACTACCGCGAAATCAACTGTCTAGACAACTGACCGTTCGGTCAGATGGACAGTGAGTCCCAAACAAAAGCCCTCAAAAGAGGGCTTGGTGGCGGAGACGGAGGGATTCGAACCCTCGATGGGCTTTTGGCCCATACTCCCTTAGCAGGGGAGCACCTTCGGCCACTCGGTCACGTCTCCTACTTCTAGACTGCTGGCGAAGAACTTAGG
>JBEDMQ010000015.1:0-3027 GCA_041171045.1 Pseudomonadota bacterium | reverse complement strand
GCCATTGAACAGGCCCCGGCCCTGCGTGACTGGAGCATCGGTCGAGTTCAACGCGTCTCCAAAGGTTTTTACACCTCGACTGCTTTGGAGTTGGTTCGCTCATGATGCTGCTAGACCTGTTCTCGCCAAAACGCTGGTCGCGCGTGAACTCGCGCTGGCTGCCGTTTGCGGACTTGGTCAGTCCAGATCTGCCGCTTTTGAGACTCTTGCGACTCTCGCTTTTCCAAGTGTCGGTGGGTGTCTGTATGGCCTTGATGGTCGGCACCTTGAACCGCGTCTTGATCGTGGAGATGGGTGTGGCCGCCTGGCTGGTCGCCAGTATGGTGGCCTTGCCGGTCTTGGTGGCGCCGCTTCGCGCCATGATTGGCTATCGATCTGATACCCATCGTTCGTTTCTGGGGCTTCGTCGACTGCCGTATCTCTGGACGGGCAGCCTGCTGACCTTTGGCGGCTTGGCGATCATGCCCTTCGCCCTGTTGCTGCTGTCCGGCGATACCCATTGGCCCATGGCGATTGGGCCGGCGAGTGCGGCCTTGGCCTTTTTGCTGGTCGGTCTGGGCATTCAGACGGTTCAGACAACGGGTCTGGCGCTGGCCACTGATCTGGTCGACAAGCCCAGTCGCCCCCGGATGGTCGCCATGATGTACGCCATGCTGCTGGTGGGTATGGTCGGAAGTGGGCTGCTGTTTAGCCTTTTGCTTCAGGACTTCAGTCCCTTGCGCCTGATTCAGGTGGTTCAGGGTGCAGCGAGTCTGGTCTTGGCGATGAACCTCTTGGCCATGTGGAAGCAGGAGCCTCGCCGGCCGGATCTGAACAGGACGGCGAAGGCGCCTCACTTCAGACTGGTCTGGCGTCAGTTCCTGGCCACCCCCGGCCACCGTCGCTTCTTGGTGGCTGTCTTCATGGGGACCGCCGCCTTCTCGATGCAAGACATCATTCTGGAGCCCTATGGGGCCGAAGTCCTTGGCATGTCTGTCTCTCAGACGACGTTTCTAACCGTCTTGCTGGCCAGCGGAGCCCTGATGGCGTTCTGGCTCTCGGCCGTGGCCTTGCGAAAGGGCTATACCGCACACCTGTTGGCCGCAGTAGGAGCCCTGGTTGGAACGGTGGCCTTTTCTTTCGTGATTTTTTCTGAGCCGGTGGGCAGCCCCTTGCTCTTTCAGGTCGGCACCGCACTCATCGGCTTTGGCGGTGGATTTTTCTCCATCGGAACCCTATCGGCGGCCATGTCCATGGAGACAGGTGGCCATACGGGGCTCGCACTCGGCGCCTGGGGTGCTGTGCAGGCCACCAGTCTGGGCCTGGCCATCGGGCTGGGTGGTGCCATCCGGGACATCGTCTCAGCCATGGCCTTGCATGGCGAGTTGGGCTCAGTGCTGACATCGACCGGTGCTGGTTATAGCGCGGTCTATCACCTCGAATTGTTGTTGCTGTTCATGACGCTGGTGGCCCTTGGGCCTTTGGTGAAGGTGTTTAAACGGTCCTCGGCAGACGAGGCATTTGGACTGGCCGAATTCCCCGGCTAGGACTTTGTTCAATAGAAGGAGAACGACATGGGAACCGGAGCAATTACGCAGTATGTGGATGTGGCCCAACTGGTGCTGTACCTCTTCTGGGCATTCTTCGCTGGTTTGATTTATTACCTCACCGTGGAGAGCAAGCGCGAGGGCTTTCCCTTGGAAACCGACCGTGCAGATGGCAGCATTCGGTTCGACAATGGAATCGCCGGCATGCCGACGCCCAAGGTCTACAAGACCGAGTTTCACGGTGATTTCGTGGCACCGCATGGTCGGGATCGCCAGGAGTTGCCGGTTCAAGGCCGCTCGCTGTCTGGCTTGCCCAGCATGCCATTGGAGCCTACCGGCAATCCGATGACCAGCGGGATTGGCCCAGGGGCGTTTACCCAACGCTCTAATAAGCCTGATATGACTGCTGAGGGGCATGCCCGCATCGTCCCTCTGCGTGAGGCTGCTGGCTTCTCATTGGCAGAGCAGGACCTGGATCCAAGGGGCCTGCCCGTGCTGGGCGCGGATGGTCAGACGGGTGGTCGTGTGACCGATGTCTGGGTGGATCGCTCCGAGCATCTGATTCGCTACCTAGAGGTTCAGACCAACGGCGGCCGTTCAGTGCTGGTGCCCATGAACTTTGCGCGTGTGCGCAAGGATCGGATCAAAGGCAACCGGGTCACGATCGAGGCGGTCCTCGCTGGACAGCTCGAGGGTGTTCCAGGATTGGCTAGCCCCAGCCAGATCTCTCGTCTGGAGGAGGAGGTTGTCATGGGCTACTTCGGTGCTGGCACGCTGTTTGCAACGCCTGATCGTCGGGAACCGCTGCTGTGAAAGCCCATCATCACGGTCACGAGCATGAGCTCGAGCCGGAGTACGGCCTGCCAGAGCGGTTGCCAGAGCAAGAACGAATTGTCTGGCAGGGCAGCCCCAGTGCGACGGCCCTCTTTCAGCGTGTCTTCCATGCCCGTGGGCTGGTGGTCTACTTCAGCCTGCTCATGGCGCTGAGAGTAGCCCTGGCCTATCAGCCAGAGCAAGGCTTGGCTGCCGCGCTGCGAGAGGCCAGCTGGATGATTCCGGTGGCCGGCCTGGCGTTGATGGTGTTTGGATTGATCGCCTGGTTGATGGCCAGGACAACGGTCTACACCATCACCACGCGTCGCGTGGTCATGCGAATTGGCATTGTGCTCAACGTCACCTTCAACCTGCCGTTTAAGCGGATCGCATCGGCCGACCTGCGACTTGGGGCCTCGGGTGTCGGAGACATTGCGCTGACCCTCGTGCCCGAGGACAAGATTGCTTTTCTACATCTCTGGCCGCATGCCAAGCCATGGACTGTAGCCAACCCAGTGCCCATGATGCGGTGCCTACCAGCTGCTGAGCAGGTGGGGCGCCTGCTGCATCAGGCCTGTGCGCAATGGGCGGGTCGTCCCTTGGCCAGCACGCCAGCGTCAAACAGCCGAGACGTCGAGCAGCACCGAGACTATTCGGGCCATCGTGAAGTGGTGAACGGTTGATGGAT
>JBEDMQ010000014.1:0-5058 GCA_041171045.1 Pseudomonadota bacterium | reverse complement strand
TCGTCTGGTCCGCCCACCGGATACCAGCCCAGCCAACGATCCAAGACTTGGTAATCACCCACATGAATGGCTTCGGCCATGTGGTCCAAGATGCGCTGATCCACCGCTTCTTGTCCGAAGGGGTCAACGGACTCAGCCGGATGATGTGAGTCCCCAACCACCAGACTGCCATCGGCACTCTGTACAACAATGAGGTGAATGCCGTTGGCAAGAGACTCTGGGCATTCCTGCTCTAGTCTGTCCAGCAAGGCCCGATGCGCCATCAGGCCCGTGTAACCCGCATAACGAACCAGGCTGAGGTCGGACATGACGGCACTGGTCTGACGGTAGTCTGCCTTGGGACGCACGCGCAGCATCTGCAACTGAGTGAGCCCAAGCGACAGGTCCGCCAGATAGGGTTTGGCCAGTCCAGTTAACGCCGTGCCCGGGGCCAAGACCACTCGCTCGGCCGCCAGTCGAATCTGGCCCCTCGCGCTGGTGATCTCCAGTCCGCCACTGACCAAGCCAACGGCCTCGTGCTCAAAGAAGAAGTCAACCCCCTGCTGCTCGGCTAGCCAATGTGCCAACTGGCCGATCGCCTGTCTGGACTCAACCCGCAACTCGTGGGGGCTGTAGAGTGCGGCGTGAGCACAACCGGTCTTTAAAAAAGGGGCTTCCCGGCCCGCCTGCTCGGCGTCCACCAACCGACACTGCTCACCCATTTCGGACCGCGAAAAGGCCTGCAAGACGGCCTGAGCCTCTGGCCTCTGAGCCAAGACCCACAAGCCTTGGTGAATGACTTGAATATTGGCCTTCGGTGCAAGCTCCGCCCAGAGATCTCGAGACCGCATCGCCCGCCGCCAGGTGGCGCCTGCTCTCTGTCCAGTCACCGTGACAAAGCCAAAGTTTCGAATGGAAGCACCAACACAACGATGATCTCTTTCAACCACCGCCACGCTCAGACCCCGTCTAACGGCCATCCAGGCGCAGGCCATACCCACAATGCCAGCACCCACAACCACCACGTCATATCCATCACGACGACTTTTCTGCACCACAGCCCCCTCTGTTGACTGCAAAAAAGAGTATCAGCGCCAGATGACAAGACCTGTCATCCAGATGTCACCGAAGTGTCATGGCTGTTTCATCTGGGGCACGGATCATCAGCGCCATGAACAATCCGTGCCCCCATGTTGAATTGACCGGCGTCAGCAAGACGTTCGGAAAAGGCTCAGGCCAAAAGACCGTCCTTCACCAGATCGACTTGAGCATAAGAAGGGGTGAGCGAGTCGCCTTGCTGGGGGCCTCCGGTTCGGGGAAGTCAACACTCATGCGCCTCATCAACGGCCTGCACCGAGCAGACTCGAGCAGCCAAGGTCTGGTCAAGATCAACGGACAGATCCTGCAAGAGTCCGGCAGACCCAGCCGACAAATTCGGGCGATTCGCAGCCGCATTGCGACCATCTTTCAGCAGTTCAACCTGGTCAATCGACTCCAGGTGATCACAAACGTCTCAGTAGGTGCGGTCTATCAACTGCCACTGTGGCGCAGCCTAGTAGGCCTTTTCCCAAAGGGCATCGAACTTCGGTCTCTGGAGGCGCTCGACCAGGTCGGCATTTTGGACCAGGCCTACAAGCGAGCTCGCCTCTTGTCTGGCGGCCAACAACAGCGCGTGGCGATTGCCCGAGCCATTGCCCAGGGTGCCGAGTTGATTCTGGCGGATGAACCCATTGCCAGCCTTGACCCAGAGTCGTCCCGGAAGGTGATGGAGCTTCTGGTTGACCTCAATACTAAACAGGGCTGCACGGTACTGGTCTCACTTCACCAGGTAGCGGTTGCCCTGCGCTACTGCGACCGTGTGGTAGCCCTGAAAGCCGGGCGCATCGTCTATGACGGGCCCACCGCCCAGCTCACCGAATCCCAGCTCAAGGACCTCTACGGGTCCGACTCGGATCTTGTGTTCGATGAACTGGAGACCCCTCCAGTGCCATCAGACCAAGCGACAACTTCTGTCAAAACAGTCTCTGCCATCAACACCGCACCCTCGAGGAGTTCTTATGAAGTCTATGCGTCGTAGCATCCTGACCGCAGCTTTGGCCGTCTCAGCCATGGCCGCCTTTCCCGCCTATTCTGCTGCTCCAAAAGAGCTGAACTTCGGCATCATTTCCACCGAGTCCTCCAAGAATCTCTCGAAAGACTTCGAGCCCTTCCTGAAGGACATGGAGAAAGCCGTTGGCATTCCTGTGAAAGCCTTCTTTGCCTCTGACTACGCCGGTGTCATCGAAGCCATGCGCTTTAACAAAGTCCAGATGGCCTGGTATGGCAACAAAGCCGCCATGGAGGCTGTAGACCGGTCCAATGGCGAAATCTTTGTTCAAACCATGGCGCTGGATGGCTCCAAAGGCTACTACTCCACCCTGGTCACCCACAAAGACAGCCCTTACAACAACCTGCAAGACGTTCTGAAAAACGCCAAGGACATCCGCTTTGGCATTGGTGATCCCAACTCCACCTCTGGCTTTCTGGTGCCGTCTTACTACGTCTTCGCCTTGAACAAGATCGACCCCAAAAAAGCCTTCAAGAGCATGACCAGCTCCAACCACGAGGGCAACCTGCTGGCGGCCGCTGCCAAACAAGTCGATGTGGCCACCAACAACACCGAGAACCAGGACCGCCTGCGCCAGACCCAGCCGGAAAAGTTCGCCATGATCAAAGAAATCTGGCGCTCGCCCCTGATTCCCTCTGACCCTCTGGTCTACCGCAAGGATCTTGACGCCGCCACCAAGAAGAAAATCAAAGACTTCCTGCTGGCCTACGGCCGTGGCAACGACGCCGAGGGTGAGCGTCAGCGCAAGATCATGGCACCTCTGACCTGGCGCGGTTTTGAGCCATCGACCAACGACCAGCTGCTACCCATCCGTCAGCTTGAGCTCTTTAAAAAGCGCAACCAGGTTGAGGGAGATAGCAAGATGACCGCTGCGGACAAGAGCCAGCAACTGGCAGCCATTGACAAAGACCTGGCCGCACTAGAAGCACAAATGAAGGCCAAGAAGTAAAGCGTAGGACGACCCTGCCCCTCAGGGCAGCGGTCCCGCATCAGCACGAGAGCGCCCGGTCGGTCACCATCGATCGGGCGTTTTTCTCAAGAGGAACCAGACATGACCGATACCTTGAAGCAGACCCACGACCGGGCGACTGCAGCCCTGGCCAGTAAGCCAAAGACCTGGACGGGTTGGCTCATCCTGCTGATGCTGTTGGCCCTATTGGCAGGATCCTGGAAGGGGGCCGACATGCGTCCGCTGTCCCTGATCGAAGACTCGGCCAACATGGCCACCTTTCTGTCGGACTTCTTTCCGCCCAACTTCCGGGACTGGGAGGTCTATCTCAAAGAGATGATCATTACCATCCAGATTGCCGTCTGGGGCACGGCTCTGGCGATTGTGCTGGCGATCCCCTGCGGACTGCTCTGCGCAGAAAACATCACCCCCGCCTATATCCACCAACCGATGCGTCGGCTCATGGATGCCTTTCGAGCGGTCAACGAGATGGTCTTCGCCCTGCTGTTTATCGTGGCCGTTGGCCTGGGACCCTTCGCGGGCGTTCTAGCGCTCTTCATCTCGACCACCGGTACGCTGGCCAAGTTGTTTTCAGAGGCGGTCGAAGCCATTGATCCCCAGCCAGTCGACGGTATCCGGGCTACGGGAGCCAATTCGCTGGAAGAAATTACCTATGGCGTCATTCCGCAGGTCTTGCCGCTCTGGATCTCCTACGCCCTCTATCGCTTTGAGGCCAATGTCCGGGGGGCCTCGGTCCTGGGCATTGTGGGCGCGGGTGGGATTGGCCAGGTCTTGTGGGAGGTCATGCGGGGGTTTCAGTATGCCGAGACCTGTGCGCTGCTGATCATTCTGATTGCATCGGTCTCGATCATTGACTTTATCTCCGCCAGAATCAGGGCCCTGTTGATCTAAAAAAAGAGCCCAGGCTTTTTAAGGGCCTGGGCTGCAAGGCAGAAAAGTTCTGCAAGGAGACAACAACACGGGAGACATCCCGTGATCAGCATTACATCACAAACTCAGCGGTGATGCAACGCAATAACAAAAAATTCATGTTCTAGACAAATGGCCATGGGTATGGCTTAGGTGGCATGTTGGCCGTGTGTGCATTGCGCCACCAGCTGGTGTAGCCCCTGCCAAATTCCCTGCCATTGTGGCAAGACCAAGGCGGCCTCTGGAGCCCCCTGCTTGGCCGCCTCGTCCCACCGGCGCAGGGCTACAGCATCCTGAAAATAGGACTGACGCTCGAAACTGATCGCCTCAGCCTGCGACATGGGACCACCCTGCAAGGCCAGACTTCGAACCGAGTCAGCAGACAGGCAGGCCTGATAGCTGGGCTCAACGGTCACCAGGTAGCGCTTGGCTTCCACATGCAGGGCAATCGGTTCGGCGATGGCCTCTATCTGAGCGGCATCCATCCCCACCTCTCGAAAGACACGTCTGAGGTAGGCCGGGCCTATCGCCTCATGGCGATCGTCCACGTCTTGCAGATTGGGGGAGTCACTGCCCTTTTGGAAGAGATGACCGACATCGTGAAAAAATGCAGCCAACTGCAAGGCTGGACTCGCGTTGTTCATATGGGCCAGACATCGCGACTGCCAGGCATGCTCGAGTTGTGTGACTGGTTCACCGGCGTACTGCAGCCCGCCTTTGTCACGATAAAGACCCAACAAATCTGCGAAGGTCATGGCCACAATTTTTCTCCCAAGCGGTCTTCGGCTGGCCGAATGAAATGGCCTTTCAATTTACAGTTGGTCTGTGACAATTGCAGGTCAGTCGTTGGCAAACCGATGCGAATCCGCAGCCACGACATGGGCTTTGGAGATTCTGCTGGCCTGACATCAAACAGGGCTTGTTCTCCGAGGCATTTGGCCCTAGCCTTATGGTCAGCCATGAACATGACCCTTGACCTTGACGCCATCCGACGGTTCATCGCGGCCCAGTCTGACAGCACACGGATTTACATCGGCGCAGACTCCTGCCGGGTTCTGGTCAACGAGGCCTGGCATGCCGACTACACCCTGGT
>JBEDMQ010000013.1:0-3571 GCA_041171045.1 Pseudomonadota bacterium | reverse complement strand
CTTGTAAGCGGTAGGTCATCTGTTCGAGTCAGATAGTCGGCACCATCACCTGCACCATGACCATCTCCCCCCTTAAATTCCTCCTCACCATTGCGGTGGCTGCGGGTGGGGGCGCGCTGTTTTGGGTTCTGGGTACTCCCCTGCCTTGGCTTCTGGGCAGTCTGGCCGCCACCGGCTGTCTTGGATTGATCAGCGGCGCGCACAAATGTCCCGGCTCGGCGGTTCATGCGGGCCAGATCACCATCGGCCTCGCCTTGGGGCTCTACTTCACACCGACCATGTTGGCGATTCTGGGCAGCATGTTTGGCTGGATTCTGGCGGCGGCCCTCATGACCTGCCTGATGAGCATGATGGGGGCCTTCGTCTTTCAACGTTTGACGCGTCTCGATGCCTGCTCCAGTTTTTTTGCATCTGCGATTGGCGCAGCCACCGACATGTCGATTCAGGCCAGCAAACTCGGTGGCCGTGGGGATCTGGTCGCCCTGTCACACAGTGTCCGTGTCACCCTGGTGGTCAGTGTCATGCCAGTGGTGGCAGCCATTCTGGTGGGCAGTGCAGACGGGCTTGCCCCGACGGTCGAGATTCCTGGGCTGCCCCTTCAGGCCACGGCCTTGCTGGCGGCGGCTGCCCTGCTGGCCGCCCTCATCGGGGCCAAGGTTCGATTACCAAACGCATGGGTCATGGCACCCTTGCTAACCTCTTTGGCATTGGCCCAATTTATACCGGAGCATCGCCTGCGCTACGAGTGGGTTGCGGTCGGTCAGGTTCTGCTGGGATGGAATCTCGGCCAGCGGTTCACCCGCAGCATTTTCAAAGAATCACCCAAGCTCATCGCCGCCTCCGCGCTCATGACGGTGGGCTTTGGGGTGTTGGGTCTGGGCATCGCCACCTTCGTGCATTACGGCACGGGCGTGCCGTGGGTCAGCAGCATGATCGCCACGGCCCCGGGCGGTGTGGCCGAGATGGCCATTACCGCCAAGGTCCTACACCTGGACCCACCAACGGTGACGGCCTTTCATGCCATGCGCCTGGTCTTCATGGTGGTGGGCGCCGGCCTCATGCTCAAGCTCTGCCAACGCTGGGGCTGGCTCAAATAAAAAAGCCACGGCGGACTTGCCGTGGCTTCCAGCCTGGGGGTCTAACCCGGGGCTTCGACGCGGGCGCTTGACCGCGAGCGAGGGCGCTCTGTGACTTAGGCCTTTACAACGCCGGCATCGACCAGCAGCTGTTTGAGTTCACCGGACTCGTGCATCTCGCCCATGATGTCGGATCCACCAATAAACTCGCCTTTGACGTAGAGCTGCGGGATGGTGGGCCAGTTGGCATAGTCCTTGACGGCCTGCCGCACAGACTCGTCTTCCAGCACATTGACGGTCGCCACCTGGGTGACACCATTGGCTTTGAGCAGCTGAATGGCGCGGCCAGAAAAGCCACACTGAGGAAATTGGGCAGAGCCCTTCATAAACAACACAACCGGGTTATCGGTCACGGTCTGGTGGACAAAGTCTTTGGCGTCCATGGGGCATCCTTTAATAACGGGTTTGTCTCGAAGAAGGGGTCCATCTACCCTCAATTGGACCACATCATAGTTGACCCATGACGAGTCGTGGTGTTCCCGACAAGTCTGGCCGGCCAGCGACCAGTCGGAATCCCGCCGATTGCATCAGTTGAATCACCGCAGCCTGTTGGTCATGGCCATGTTCCACCATCAGCCAACCGCCCTCTCGTAGGTGGACTGTAGCGCCCTTAATAATCTGGCGTAGGTCGTCCAGACCATCGGCATTGGGCGTGCAGCCGGCCAAGGCAGACGGGGGCTCAAAAGGCAGATCCCCTTGGCCCAGATGTGGGTCCCGGGCCGCGATGTAGGGTGGATTGCTGACCACCAGATTAAAGCGGGTCTTGGCCCGGCCCAGGGCTGCATACCAGTCCCCTTGGCAAAAGGTCACTCGGGCACCCAGCCAGTGGGCATTGTTGCGGGCGACTTGCAGGGCGCCAGCCGACTGGTCCGTGGCGGTCACCTCGACAACCCAGCCTTTGGCCTTGGCCTCTAGCGCCAGGCTAATGGCCAGGCAACCCGAACCAGTGCCCAGGTCCAACACCTGCAAGCCGGTGTCGGCCCGGTTCGGTGCATCACGCTTGGGAGCGGTCGCAAGACGCCGGTGTTCGTTGGCCAGACAGTCCAAGGCGGACTCGAGCAGACACTCGGTGTCAGTCCGCGGAATGAGCACCGACGGGCTCACCATGAACCGACGGCCGTAGAACTCGCGAAAGCCCAGCAGGTAGGCGAGCGGTTCTCCGGCCAAGCGTCTTCGGCTCAAGAGATCGATCAGGGCTCGCTCACCCGGCAAGAGGGCGGAGGCCACCTCTTCTGGCCGACGGGCTGCAAACCAGCTTCGGTCTCGACCCGTGACCCAGCAGGCAATGGCCATGGCCTCATGCCGAGGCAGAGACTTGGCCCGGTTTTCTGGCTTGGCTGACTCAGCTGCCTTGGTCTCAGGCGTCTTGTTCACCCAAGGCCGCCAGCAACTCTGCCTGGTGCTCCGCTATTAAGGCATCGGTCATCTCGGTCAGATCCCCATCCATGATCTGTTCGATCTTATAGAGCGTCAGGTTAATGCGATGGTCGGTGATGCGACCCTGTGGAAAGTTGTACGTGCGAATCCGTTCGCTGCGATCACCAGAGCCGATCATCAGCTTGCGGGTCGAGGCCTCTTTGGCCTGTTGCTCGGCCAACTGTTTGTCGCGCACTCGCGCAGCCAAGACCTTCATGGCCCGCTCCTTGTTTTTGTGCTGGCTGCGGTCGTCCTGGCATTCGGCCACCGTACCGGTTGGCAGGTGGGTGATGCGAACTGCGGATTCGGTCTTGTTCACGTGCTGGCCGCCTGCTCCCGAGGCACGGAAGACGTCGATGCGCAGCTCGTCGGGGCTAAAGACGACCTCGGCCACCTCATCGGCCTCGGGCAGCACGGCCACCGTACAGGCCGAGGTGTGAATTCGCCCTTGGGTCTCGGTCGCAGGGACCCGCTGCACCCGATGACCACCGGATTCAAACTTCAGTCGTGAGTAGACCTTGTCACCGGCCAGGCGAACAATCACCTCTCGATAGCCGCCCAGGTCACTCTCGTTGGCTGACATGAGCTCGGTCTGCCATCGGTTTCTCTCCGCATAGCGCATGTACATGCGTAGCAGGTCGCCTGCGAACAGGGCGGATTCATCACCGCCGGTACCCGCCCGGATCTCCAGGATCACGTTGCGGTCGTCGTTGGGGTCCTTGGGCAGCAGCAGCTTCTGCAGGGCGGCCTCTTGCTCTTCGAGCAAATCCTTCAGGCGGCCCATCTCGTCCTGGGCAAAGTCCTTCAGGTCGGCATCGTTTAGCCAGCCTTGGACCTCTTTGAGGTCGTGCTCGGCTTTCTGGTGCGCCTCAAAGACTTCCACAATCTCGGCCAGGTCCGCACGCTCCTTGGTCAGCCGACGGTAGTCGTTCATCCGCGAGGCAATCTCGGGGTCAGAGAGTTCTTGCTCCACGGCGACAAAACGCTGTTGGAGCTGCTGCAGTTTCGTCAGCAGACTG
>JBEDMQ010000012.1:0-4271 GCA_041171045.1 Pseudomonadota bacterium | reverse complement strand
TGGCCCACCTGGTGGGCCCTCTGGCTGGCCGCGGAGGGTCTGCCAGACTGGCCTCGGCTGCTGGTCTTTACGCTGGGCACCGTGCTCATGCGAGCGGCGGGCTGTGTGCTCAACGATTTGGCGGATCGGCGCTTTGATGGCGCAGTGGCCCGAACGGCCCAGCGTCGACTGGCCACCGGTGAGGTTAGTGTTCCTCAGGCTGTCGCGCTGGCGCTGGTCTTGCTGGCAGCCAGCGCCAGTCTCTTGGTCTTCTTAAATGAGTTGGCCCGTCAATACGCCTACGTCGCTGTCTTTGTGGCAGCCGCCTATCCCTACTTTAAGCGGTTCTTTCCCATGCCACAGGCCATCTTGGGCATCGCCTTTGGCTTTGGCATTCCCATGGCGTTTGCCGATACCCATGGTCAGGTGCCGCTCTATGCCTGGGGTCTCTGGCTCGCCAACGTGGCCTGGTCCATTGCCTATGACACGGCCTATGCCATGGTCGATCGGGATGACGATGTGAAGTTGGGCCTGCGCAGCAGTGCCATTACCTTTGGACGGGCTGATGTCTTGGCGGTGAGTCTTTGCCAGGGCTTTTTGCTGCTGGCCCTGCTGGCTTTGCCGTTTGTTGTGCCACTGGGGCTGGCGTATTCAGCGGCCTGGGTGCTGGCGGTGGTCTGGTCGTATCGGCTTTTGATGCGGCTGCGGTCTCGCAGTCGAGAAGACAGCTTTTGGGTTTTTCGTCAGAGCCATTGGGTGGGGGCTGTCATCTGGCTGGGCCTGGCCCTGGATTTTCTACTTTAGAAAATCAGGCGCCTTTGCCCATTTCGACGCCACGGTCTCTGGCTGCGGTGAGGGCCTGTTTGATCACGGCATCGAACCCGGTCTGATCCAGGCTG
Source organism: Pseudomonadota bacterium (assembly GCA_041171045.1). Lineage (GTDB taxonomy): Bacteria > Pseudomonadota > Gammaproteobacteria > Burkholderiales > Burkholderiaceae_A > Hahnella. The sequence goes on along the minus strand of JBEDMQ010000012.1, from coordinate 3,393 downwards.
GCCAGTGCGGCTGCGGTGGTGCCGCCTTTAGAGGTGACACGCTCGCGCAGGACACTGGGGTGCTCGGTGCTCTGGTCCATTAACAAGGCCGCACCTTTGACGGTCTGCTTGGCCAGTGCCAAGGCCTGATTGGCCGAAAGCCCCAGTGACTGTCCAGCAGCCGTCAACGCCTCGACGAATCGAAAGACATAGGCAGGACCAGAACCCGACAAGGCGGTCACGGCGTCCATCAGGCTCTCATCTTCAATCCAGACCACCTGACCGGCGGCCTGCATGATGCTCTGGGCCTGGTCTTTGGTGACCGGGCTCACCCCGTCTGCTGCAAAAAGCCCTGTCACGCCCTCTTGGATAAGCGCCGGCGTGTTGGGCATAGCGCGAATGACGCGACCGTGGCCAATCTGTTGCTGCAGGCTGGCTGTGCTGATGCCGGCCGCAATCGACAGCCAAGCGGCCCGGGCACTGGTGCCGCAGAGCTGGTCTCGAAGGCTGCCATGCAGCTCGGCGAAGACCTCGTTGATCTGTCGCGGCTTGACGGCAAGAACGACCAGGCTCACGCCCGTGGTTTTTTGGGCTGCCTGCAGGCTCTCAAAGAGGTTGAAGACGATGCCCTTGGACTGCGCCTTGATTTGTAGGCCATTGGCCAAGGTCTTGCGGGTGGCTTCGAAGGGCTCGATCACCGTTAGGCTGTCCACAATCCTGGGCTGGGCTTGGACCAGTCCTCCAATGAGGGCCTGGGCCATGTTGCCACCACCGATAAACAGAACGTGCAGTCCGTTGAGCATTGATGAGGTCATGTCGGTCCCTTCAGGATGGTCAGCCAGCGCACCCGCATCAGGCTGAGGAGTCCAAAGTATGACAGCGCTGCTGTGGCCATGAGCCCCGCGAGGGCAGCGATCCGCAGCCCAGGTGTTTGACGAAGTGTCAGCCAGTTGAGTTGTCCAGAGAGCCAGTAGAGCAGGGCACCCATCACGGCGGCGGCCAGAACAATTCGCATGAGTAGCGACAGCCAGCCAGTCATCGGTGCGTAGGCTCCGCGGGACCGGAGTTTCCAGAACAGAAGACCGGCATTCAGGCAGGCGGCCAGTCCGGTGGCCAGGGCCAAGCCAGCGTGCTGATAGAGCGGCACGAGGACCAGGTTCAGCAGCTGCGTGGTGACCAGGGTCAGCAGGGCAATCTTGACGGGTGTGCGGATGTCTTGGCGGGCATAAAAGCCCGGGGCTAGCACCTTGACAGCGATCAGCCCGGTCAGCCCCACTGCATAGGCGACCATGGCCTGGGCGGTCATGACCAGGTCTTGGTCGTCAAAGGCCCCGTAATGAAACAGGGCAGAGGCCAGTGGAATGGCCAGCACGGCCAGACCCACCGAGGCGGGCACGGCCAAGACCATCACCATCCGCAGACCCCAGTCGATGAGGGCGGAGACTCGGTCTTGCTCATTGCTGTTGTGGGCCTTGGTCAGGCTGGGCAGCAGGACGGTACCCAGCGCCACACCCAGAAGGGCGGTTGGAAACTCCATGAGCCGATCCGCGTATGACAGCCAGGAGACACTGCCCGTCTGAAGCCGCGAGGCGATGTGGGTGTTGATGATCAGGCTGACCTGGGCCACGGAGACCGCCAGACTGGCCGGCAGCATCAGGGTCAGAATGCGCCGAACATGGGCGTCGGCCATGCTCTCCCGAAGGCTGGCCAGTGGACGGCGAAGCATGGGCCCGAGGGACTTGAGCAGACCCAGTCTGGCCAGCCCCCAGGCCTGTAGACCCAGCTGGGCCACCCCGCCGACCAGGACGGCGACCACCAGGGCCCAGATGGGCTCGTCCAGTTGGGGTGCCAGCAGCAGGGCGCAGCCAATAAATGACAGGTTGAGCAGCACGGGCGTGAAGGCCGGCAGCCGAAACTCGGACCATGTGTTGAGCACCCCCGCTGCCAGGGCCACCAAGGAGATCATCAGGATGTAGGGGAACATCCAGCGGGTCATGTCGGTGGTGAGCTCAAAGGTGGCGGTATCGCCCGAGAACCCGCCGGTCATGAGCCAGACCAGAACCGGGGCGGCTAGCATGGCCAGCAGGGTGATCAGGCCCAGGACCGCAAAGAGCAAGACACCGACTCGGGCGGCTAGGCTGGCGGCCTGGTCAGGGGACTGCTGGGTTTTGACCTGGCCCAGGACCGGCACAAAGGCCTGGGTGAAGGCCCCTTCGGCAAACAGGCGTCGCAGCAGGTTTGGCAGCCGAAAGGCGACAAAAAAGGCGTCTGTCTGGGCTCCCGCGCCGAACAGGCCCGCCGTCAGGACCTCTCTGAGCAGGCCGGTGATGCGGGACAGCAGGGTCAGCCCACTAACGGTGGCGGCGGTCTTGAGCAGATTCATAAGAACGGCTATAGTGTAGGGCTTTTCCGCTTCGGAACCCTTTTTTTAGGATTTGTTATGGCTAACTCCGCCTCCGCACGCAAGAGTGCCCGTCAAGCTGCTGCTCGCCGCCTGATCAATGCTGGCCTGCGTTCGTCTTACCGTACCGCTGTGAAGTCTGTTCGCAAGGCCGTCGCTGCCGGTGACGCCAAAGCTGCTGCGACCGCTTACAGCGCTGCTTCCAGCGTGATCGACCGCATTGCCGACAAGAAGATTGTTCACAAGAACAAGGCTTCCCGTCACAAGAGCCGTCTGGCTGCTGCTGTTAAAGCAATCGCTGCTTAAGTCGTTGCTTTAGTGGGTCGGGCACCGAAGATGGCGGTGCCCACGCGAACCCAGGTTGTAGCCTCTGCCACGCTGGCCGCAATGGCCAGTTCCAAGTCGGCCGACATGCCCATCGACAGCACATCAAAGCTCTGAGCCTGGCCTGTCGCCGACAGCGCCGAGCGAATGTCATTCTTTAGTCGAACCAGACGCTCGAAGCGCCCGATCGTGACGGCGGGATCTTGGCTTGGCTCAGGAATCGTCATGAGTCCTCGAAGCACCATGGCTGATGGACCCCTTGGGTGCTCAGCGATGAGGGTGGCCATCTGAGCGGCTAGTTCCAGGGCCTGCTCAGGCGCTACCCCGGATTTGCTCTCCTCCCCACTGGTGTTCACCTGGAGGCAGACCTGCAGCGGTTTGAGATGGGCGGGTCGTTGGTCGATGAGTCGCTGGGCAATCTTGAGACGGTCAACGCTGTGGACCCAGTCGAAGTGTTCGGCCACATCTTTGGTTTTATTGCTCTGAAGAGGCCCAATGAAGTGCCAGCAGGGATCGCCTGCCGCCGTCGCACCGGTGGGGCCTTGGCCAAGCGCAAGCGCAACAGCCTGAATCTTCTCGACACCCTCTTGGACATAGTTCTCACCAAAGTCGAATTGGCCGGCTTGGATGGCCTGCAGCACAGCGTCCGCTCCGAAGGTTTTGCTCACGGCCATGAGGCGAACGGCCTG
>JBEDMQ010000011.1:0-3775 GCA_041171045.1 Pseudomonadota bacterium | reverse complement strand
TCTTCAAACAGAATCAGGTCATAGGCCACATAGGCAAAGTATTGCTGCTCGGTGTTGGTGCCAGGTCCCGTGTTGGGCACCTTGTCCACGCGGTAGGCCTTGGCCTGGTAGCTCTCGTGGGCTGTGAGCAGGTCGGTCCAGACCACGGTCCAGGTGGCGGTTGACGACTCACCGGCTACGGCAGCGGCTGCCTCTTCTGCATCGACACCCTCTTGTGGGGTGATTCGAAACAGACAGATCGTGTCCGTGGCCTTGGGCTCATAGTCTGGGCGCCAGTAGCCCATCTGCTTGTACTTGAGAACGCCACCCTTGTAGCGCTCTTTGATATCTGTGACGCGTTCCTCTTTCGCCATGTCTTGTCTCCTCTGTGTAGGCGTTACGACGAATCCACTTTAGAAACCCAAACAATTAAGGTAAAGTCACTTTTGCTGACCCAAAAAATAAGCTGAGCTTATCTAGATAGCTTCTAGAAAGACTCTGCAAAAACAAGCAGTTGGAGGGAGACCACATGAAGAACCTATCGCTTAGACAGCTCAAGATTTTTGTATCGGCAGCCCGACTGTCGAGCTTTGCCAAGGCTGCCGAAGAGATGCACCTGACGGCCCCAGCCATCTCCATGCAGATGCGCGATCTGGAGGAAGACCTGGGCATTCCACTCTTTGCCAAAAAAGGGCGCGGCATCGCTCTGACCAGCGCAGGAGAATACTTCTTGGTCTACGCCCGACGCGTGCTTCGAAGCCTTCGCGAGGCCGAGGACATGATGGCCAAACTCAAGGGGATCGAGACGGGGAGCCTGACCATTGGCCTCGTGAGTACGGCAAAATATTTTGTGCCGCAGTTACTGGCTGAATTTCGAAAAGACCATCCCGGTATTCAGGTGGTGATTCAGGTTCGGAATCGTGACCAGCTCATCAAACTGCTGCGTGAAGGGGAAATCGACATTGCGGTCATGGGAAGGCCACCCCGCGATCTAGACGTTCGCGCAGAGCCCTTTGCCAACCATCCTCACGCCTTTATTGCGGCGCCCAGCCATCCTCTGACCAAGCAAAAACGCATCCCAGTGGGTAACCTAGACCAAGAGGAAGTTCTGGTTCGCGAGGCCGGCTCCGGCACGCGCGCCGTGATGGAGAACTTCTTTGAGCAGCATCGCTTTCGACCCATGTCAACCATCGAGATGTCAAGCAACGAGACCATCAAACAGGCCGTCATGGCCGGGCTGGGCATCTCGTTTACCTCGCTTCACACCGTTGGTCTGGAAATGGAGCACAACAAACTCTCGGTGCTGGATGTGGAGCAGACACCGGTGACCCGCATCTGGCACGTGGTCAACCTGACGGGTAAGAACCTGTCCCTGCCCGCCGAGGCTTTTCGTTACTTTGTGCTGGAGCAAGGCAACGAACTGATGACCAAGATGTTTCCGCAGCTTACGAACCTCATGAAGTCTTATAAGCCTTAGTTTATTGATTTATAAACTATTGAGTTCTAAAATATCAGCGATGACCGACACCGCCATCGACATTTCCCAACTACGCCAGTCAGCTGGCGCGGCCTGCGCCACCCTGCGCCTGTTGGCCAATGAGGACCGACTGATGCTGCTGTGTCAGATCAGTCAGGGTGAGAAAAACGTCAGCACCCTCGAATCCCTCACCGGCATTCGTCAGCCCACGCTGTCTCAGCAACTGGGCGTGCTTCGGACCGAAGGCGTGGTAGCTACCCGTCGAGAAGGCAAGCAAATCTTCTACAGCCTCAGTGATCCTCACATCGAGGACCTGCTGCAGACCCTCTACAACCTTTATTGCTGCGAGAACTGCCAGTCATGAACTTTCCGCACCGCTGGTTAACCGACAAGCTGGCCATCGCTGGTCAACTCTCCGCAGACCAGCTCCAAGAAATCGCGGATGCCGGGTTTAAAACCGTTATCTGCAACCGACCGGACTTTGAGGGTGGCCCCGCGCAACCCACTGCCCAAAGCATGCAAGAGGCGGCCACAGCACTGGGTCTGCAGTTCGCCTACCTACCGGTGAGCCCATACGGTGGCACCCCAGAGGAGGCCATGAAGATGGGGGAACTCATGGGACAACTGCCCAATCCTCTGCTCGCCTACTGTGCCAGCGGTGGTCGTTGCATGGGTCTGATCGGGCTAGCCGCTCAACTGGGTCAGCCGATTCCAGAGTAAGAATAGCCCCTGAGCAGGCGACAGGGAAAACCCGAAACCACGGGCTTGAGGCCTTGACCAAACTTCGGTCTGCCAACAAGACTCTGTTCATGGCACAGGATTTTGCGGGGCAAGAGCCCTCCGCCCCTACGGACGACCAGAGACGATCCCTGCTTCACAGCGTTGGCTGCCTGGCAGCCACGGCCGTGGCCGGCGGCATTGCACCCAGCGCCATGGGCAAGGTGTCCTTCAAACCCTATGACCCCAGTCTGCTGGTCAACGAATTCGGTGATCCCATCAAGGCCTCTGATCTAGTGGTGGCAGAGCCCTATGTCTTTAACTATCCGTTCCAGGGCACCCCTGCCTTTCTGATTCGTCTGGCCGCGCCCGCCAAAGCCAGTCGGCTCAAGACCGAGAGCGGCCAGGCCTACGAGTCTCTGTCCGGTATCGGACCAAATCAAACGATTGTGGCGTTCTCGGCCATCTGTGCCCACAAGATGATGTACCCCACCCCCAACATCAGCTTTATTGGTCTGCGAAAAGGAGTTGGCCGCGAGCCCCAGGCCGTGATTCATTGCTGCGGTGACGACTCACGCTATGACCCATCCCAGGGTGCTCAGGTGATTGGTGGCCCAGCGCCTCAACCTCTGGCCTGCATCGTCATGCGACACGATCCCAAGACAGATGGCCTGCGCGCAGTTGGCACGTTGGGCGGTGAGATGTTCAAGGCCTTCTTTGAGAAGTACGAGTTCAAGCTCAACATCGATAACGGCCCCAAATCCAAGCAACTCTGCACCAGCACCACGGTCTGCAAAGAGCTCAAACGCTACAGTCGCCAACTGCAAGGTTGCCCGGCCTGAAACCTTTGGTCCCGCCTGGGGTCAGACTCTCATGACAACCAGACGCAACTTTATGGGCCAATCGGTGGGCCTTGCTGGCGCTGCGCTAGCCAGCCTCGGCAGCCTTCCTTCGACGACGCTGCTGGCTGCCTCCCCGGCTTCCGATGTTAAAACGCTGACACTGACCGCAAGTCCCTCCGCCATTCAAGTAGGTCCAGATAGCACGCAGCCAACCCAACTCTGGTGCTTCAACGGCCAATTCCCAGGGCCCGAGATCCGGCTCCGACAAGGGGATCGGCTGCGCGTGCGGTTCGTGAATCAGTTACCCCAGCCCAGCAGCATTCATTGGCATGGGATTCGACTGCCCAACAACATGGACGGTGTTCCCGGACTCACCCAGGAGCCAGTGCCCCCGGGCGGCGAATTCATCTATGAGTTTGACTGTCCCGACGCAGGCACCTTTTGGTACCACCCCCACTTCAACAGCGCCGAACAACTCGGACGCGGACTCATCGGTGCACTGGTGGTCGAGGAGCGGACTCAGACGGCTGTAGACCAAGACCTGACCTGGGTGCTGAGCGACATGCGGGTAGATGCCCAAGGTCGTCTGAACGAGTCTTTCAGCAATCGTCATGATCAGGCACATGCCGGGCGCATCGGTAATGTGGTTCTCATCAATGGCAGCATCACGGACCGATTCATGCTGCCTGGTCCCAGTCGCATCAGACTGCGACTGATTGCCGCCACGAATGCAAGGCTTTTTGAGCTCAAGTTCAAAGAC
>JBEDMQ010000010.1:0-9975 GCA_041171045.1 Pseudomonadota bacterium | reverse complement strand
GTGACCTCCTCACCTCGGTGGGCGGGTAGGCAATGCATGAAGAGGGCATCCGAGTTGGCCTGGGCCATCATCTCGGCATCGACACACCAATGTTCGAAGGCCTTGCGACGGGCCTCATTCTCTGCCTCAAACCCCATGCTGGTCCAGACATCGGTGGTGACCAGGTCTGCCCCTCGGCAGGCCTCTAATGGGTCGGCGAAGGCCTGGAAATGACTGGTGGCATGCAGGCCGGCTCGCTCAGGCTCGACCTCGTAGCCCGGTGGTGTGGAGACGCGGACCTGGAAATTGAGGATTTCTGCGGCCTGCAGCCAGGTGTTGCAGACGTTGTTGGAGTCTCCGATCCAGGCCACGGTGGCTCCCTCAATGGAGCCCCGGTGTTCGATGAAGGTCAGGATGTCAGCCAAAATCTGGCAGGGATGGTACTCATTGGTGAGCCCATTGATGACCGGTACGCGAGAGTGCGCTGCGAAACGTTCGATGATGCCTTGCTCGTAGGTCCGAATCATGACCAGGTCGCACATGCGTGACATGACTTGAGCGGCATCTTCAACAGGCTCGCCGCGACCGAGTTGGGTATCCCTCGTGTTGAGATAGATGGCGGCCCCACCGAGTTGGTGCATGCCAGCCTCGAAGGACAGCCGGGTTCGGGTGGAGGCTTTCTCAAAGACCATGACCAGTGTTCGGTCTAGCAGGGGCATGTGTCGAACGTATTTCTTAAAACGGTCCTTGATCACCAGCGCACGACGAAACAGGTACTCGAGGGTGCCTCGATCCAGGTCTTTGAACTGCAGAAAGTGTTGGAGCGCTTGCGACTTGGTCATGTGGCTTGAAAATCGATGATCAGGTTGCTGACCAGGTCCGCAATGGCATCGGCTTGCTTTGAATCAATGATCAGAGGCGGCAGCAGTCTGACCACCCGCTCGGCTGTGACGTTGATCAGCAGGCCTTTGGCGAGAGCGGTCTTGACCAGGTCTGCGCAGGGGGCTTCGAGTTCGATGCCGATCATCAGCCCCTTGCCGCGGATCTCACGAATCCCCTTGGTCCGGTCCAGTCGAGCGCGGAGCTTGCTGATGATTTGCTCGCCACGCTCGGTGGCGTTTTGAAGTAAACCCTCTTCCTCGATGGCCTGCAGGGTGGTGAGGCCCGCCTGCATGGCCAGGGGATTGCCGCCAAAGGTGGTGCCATGATTACCGGGCTCGAAGAGGCTGGCCGCCTTGCCGTGGGCGACCACCGCACCAATGGGCACGCCGGAGCCAAGACCCTTGGCCAGTGGCATGACGTCAGGCTTGATCCCCGCCCACTGATGGGCAAACCACTGGCCGGTTCGGCCAATGCCGCACTGGACCTCGTCGAGCATGAGCAACAGATCATGCTCGTCACAGAGCATGCGCAGTTGGCGGAGGAAGTCGAGATGGGCGGGCTGAATACCCCCCTCACCCTGAATGCTTTCCAGAAAGATGGCGGTGATGCTGGGGTCTTGGGCGACGGCCTGACGGACCTGATCGATCTGATTGAGTGGTAAGCGAACAAATCCCTCGACCAGCGGGGCAAAGCCTTTGTGGACCTTTGCGTTGGCCGTGGCTGACAGGGTGGCGATGGATCGGCCATGAAAGGCGCCTTCGAAGACGATGGTCTTGGAGGCCGTTAGGCCTTTCACGTAACCATGCTTTCTGGCGAGTTTGAGGGCAGCCTCATTGGCTTCTAGGCCAGAGTTGCAGAAAAAGACATTGGTCATGCCGGAGAGGTCGACCAGGCGCTGGGCCAACGCCGTCTGCAGCGGCACTTCGTACAGGTTGGAGGTGTGAATGAGTTGTCCGACCTGATGGCTGAGGGCCTGGACCAGCTTGGGATGGGCATGCCCGAGAGTATTCACGGCGATACCAGACAGGGCATCTAGATAGCGGCGGCCTTCTTGGTCCCACATGTAGGCACCCTCGCCGCGAACGAAGGCCACCGGCAGGCGCGCGTAAGTCTGCATGACAGGGTTGAGAGTGCTGGGCATGGTCCTGGACGGTCGTTCGTTGGTGAGATCTGGTGCATGAGCCTGCGCTAAGACCGTTAGAATAACGCTTTCTAGGAAGTCCTCATCCCTCTTGGCAATGCCCGACGCCCCAGCCGCACCCCAAACGTCCAGTTCAGAGTCAGGCCAATTCCTGATCCAAGGCCGAACCCATGCCGGCAAGACCTTTCGTCCGAGTGACTGGGCAGAGCGACTGGCAGGTGTTTTATCGCCCTACCGGCCGGGATATAGCCGAGAGGCGGGAGCCAATCCGTATGCGCAGCCCACGGGCTTTTCTCCCTATGCTCAGCCCGTCGTGGTGGCTGGGCTCAAATGCGTTGCCATTGACGCACGGTTGGCGGAGCTTGAGCCCATGGCCTGGGATTTTGTGGTGAGTTTTGCCAGGGACAATGACTTGCCCATGGCACCGGCCTGCCTGGTAGACCTGGGCTTGTCTAAGCGCCCAGTGCCTTCATCACCCGCTGGGTGATCTCCTCAACACTGCCCACCCCACTGATGCTGGTCATCTTCGGGGCAGAGGCATCCCCGCTGGACGCCCATTGGCTGTAGAAGTCCACCAAAGGACGCGTCTGGGCATGGTAGACCTCTAGACGCTTGCGGACCGTCTCTTCTTTGTCATCGTCACGTTGAATGAGGGGTTCACCGGTCTCGTCATCGAGGCCCGGCCGTTTGGGTGGGTTGAAAGTGACGTGATAGGTTCTGCCACTGGCCACGTGGACTCGACGCCCGCTCATGCGGTTGATGATGTCGGCATCTGGCACCTGAAGTTCCAGCACCAAATCCAGTCCAACCCGAGCATCTTTCATGGCCTGAGCCTGTGGGATGGTCCGGGGGAAGCCGTCAAATAGATAGCCAGCCCGACAGTCCGGCTGGGTTAGTCGCTCCTTGACCAGGTTGATGATGATGTCATCGCTGACAAGACCGCCGGCGTCCATCACTTTTTTGGCTTCGAGGCCCAGGGGGGTTCCGGCTTTGACGGCGGCTCTTAGCATGTCTCCAGTAGAAATCTGGGGGATGCCACAGTGGTCTTTGATGTAGTTCGCCTGTGTTCCCTTACCGGCGCCAGGTGGGCCCAGAAGAATAAGACGCATGATTGTCTCCAGAAAATATTGTTGTTTTGCGGCCCATTATAAGCCGGCAGGCTGTTTCTCGAAGGCCTTTCGAACCACGGCCAGGTCCTCTGGCGTGTCGACACCGGGAGGCGGCGCCTGGTTCAAAATGACGCATCTGATCTGGTGGCCATGGTGGAGCCAGCGCAGTTGCTCGAGCTGTTCGAGTTGCTCAGCAGGGCTCGGGCTTAAGCTTGCAAACTGCGACAGAGCACCGGCCCTGTAGGCATAAAGACCGAGGTGCCGCCAACCGATTGGATGAGTGGCCGCAGCCAATAAGTCTGGGGCCGACTGGCCCGATCGCTTGTATGGGATACCCGCTCGTGAGAAGTAGAGGGCATGCTGATGGGCATCCAGAACTGCTTTGACCACGTTGGGGTTGGCGAAGGTCTCGGGATCGTCAATGGCAGTGACCGCTGTCGCCACGCTGGCCGTTGGATCATTGGCCAAGGCCAGAGCGACCTGTGTGAGCGGTTCGGCGGGCATCAGTGGCTCATCGCCCTGCAGGTTCACGATGAGCTGATCGGGCTTGGCTTTACAAAGGCTTGCCACCTCGGCGAGGCGATCCGTACCGCTGGCGTGGTCGGCTCGGGTCATGAGGCATTCGACGCCTGCGGCGCGTACGACTGAGGCAATCGCCTCATCGTCGGTGGCCACCAGAATGCGGCTGGCCTGGGTTCTCTGGGCGGCCTGCACGACCCGCAAGACCATGGGTTGACCTTTCAGATCGGCCAGGGCTTTGCGTGGCAGTCTGCTGGACTGCAGTCGGGCTGGTATGCAGATCCAGAAATCAGCCGACATGCTGGCCAGTCTGTGGCTGAATAGGCTTGGCCTCCTGGACCATGAGGTGCGGAATGCCATCGACCACGGGGTAGGTCAGACCTTCACTGTCGCAAATCAGCTGTTGCTGGACTCGATCATGACGCAGCGTGCCATGACAGTTCGGGCAGGCCAGTATCTCAAGGAGTTTCGGATCCACTTCACAGTCCTTTCAGGGTGGTCAGCCGGTCGATGAGGACAGCCGATTGGTCTGGGTCCAACTGGAGGTCCTGGCGGAGCACCCAGACCTCCTGACCAAAACGCTGCCGCAAGTGTTCGAGTTGCTCTGGTGTGCTTAAAAATTTTACGGCATCTTTCTCGGTCATCAGCAACTGGTCGGCCGCATGAGCCTGACCCTCTAGCGCTCTGTCAAGGGCTAACCAAGGCGTCGGTGAGTGGTCGGGTAGGCTGAGCTGCCAAGTCCATGTGAGACCGAGTTGCTGCAAGGCGTCGTGAAAGGCCGAGGGGTTGGCGATGGTGGTGAGCACCAAACGAGCACTGGCCGATGGGGGTGAGGAGACCAAGGCCCGGGGATCAGGTGCGCTCAGGCCGTCGGTTTGCTGGGCCGTTTGCTCGGTTAAGGAGAACCAGCCTGTCATTTGGGTCTGGGGCCGGAGGACCACTGGTTGCATCGTTGCTGGAGCGAAGAAGTCCTGGACGGCCAGCCTCGGGTCACGCAGCAACACCGCATCGATGTGCAAACCCTTGGGGGGGCCGCCGCGCCACCCCATTCGCAGGGGCCCAGCCGGCATACAACGTTGGTTGCCGTGTCCGCGATGGTCAACCACCATCAGGTGATGGTCAACCCGGAGTGTGGTCTGGGACATGCCATCGTCAAGGATGATGACCGTGACCCTTGGGTCTGCTGCCAACAGGGCTCTGGCAGCCTGATAACGGTCATGGGAGACGGCCACTGTCGCCCGAGACCGCCATGCGATGAGCCAGGGCTCGTCGCCAACCGCTTGGGTGTCCAACTGGTGGAGTTGATCGCCCTGAAAAACCAAGACCTGCTTATGCGGCTTGCGTCCGTATCCCCGGGACACCAGCCCGGGGTGATGGCCAACCGATCTCAGCAGGTCAATGAGCATGAGGACGGTAGGGGTCTTACCGGAGCCACCCACGATGGCATTGCCAACCGATAGGACCGGGGCTGCGGCCAGTTTGGGCGCGCGTTGCTGGGCCCTGACACGGCGCCTGGCCGATGCCTCGACCAAGACGGCACATACGAGCAGCAGGGGCCAGCCGCACCAGATCAAAGCCCGAGCCCATGCCGGCGATCGCCCTGTTCTGCGCTCCCCGAGTGACTTGGCTGTTCGAGGGAACCAGATATCCCAGAGGGCCTCGGTCAGCACCCTTTGAGTTCTTGGGGATGTGGATAACTCTGTGGACATGCCGGAATCAGTTAGGGTAGAGCCTTGATTGCATGCCTGAGTGTAAGCCACCGGTGCCCGAGTCCGGATGTCATTGGCGGCATGTTGCACCAGCCGCGCATTTTATTTTATTTTTATAAATCAATTGGTTACACGAAAAATAAAGGCTTTTGGCTGTGTTTGGGCCGTCTAGGTCAAAAAAATCGTGATGTTTCGATCGTAGAACTCAGTAAACATGCGGCTTGTGGAGAAGTGATACTCCCTAACCCTTTTATCCAGGCGAATTCTGAATGGCAGACTCAGCAGTCATTAGTGTTTCCGAGCTCAATCGGCTGGTAAACCTAAGCCTGAACCGGCAGTTTCCATCCCTTGGGCTTCAGGCCGAGATCTCCCAGATGACCGTCGCCGCCAGCGGCCACTGGTACCTGACCTTGAAGGACGCCCAGGCCAGTGTCCGGGCGGTGATGTTTCGACGAGAAGCCGCTTGCCTGACCTTTGAGCCCCAGGTCGGCAGTTTCGTCTCTCTAACAGTGTCCGTGGGCCTCTACGAGCCCAGGGGTGAATTTCAGGTCAGGATCCTAAATATGCAGCCCGCTGGGGCTGGGGGGCTTTACGAGGCCTTCATTCGGCTTCAACGCAAATTGGAGGCCGAAGGGCTTTTCGACCCCGCCAGAAAGCGGCCAAGGCCCAGTCGTCTGCGTCATGTCGGCGTGGTGACCTCTCTGTCGGCGGCAGCCCTCCGGGATTTTTTAGTGACCCTGAGACGACAGGCCCCACGCCTGCGGGTGACTGTCTTGGCCAGTCTGGTGCAGGGGGCCGATGCCCCCGCCCAATTGGTGGCCGCCTTGGATCGCGCGGCTGGGCTGGATGTGGATGCTTTGGCGATCGTTCGGGGTGGCGGAAGCCTGGAGGATCTCTGGGCTTTTAACGATGAAGCAGTCGTCCGAGCGGTGGTGCGTCAGGGGGTCCATGTGGTCAGTGGCGTGGGCCACGAGACCGATATCACGCTGGTGGACCACGCCGCGGATTATCGCGCTGCCACCCCCACAGCAGCGGCTGCCTGGCTGGCTGAGCCGGATCAGACCCATCGGAACCGGCTCGACACCCTTGGACGCGACCTTCGACTGATGATGCTGTCGCTACTCGGGACTCTCGCTCAGCGTCTGGATCGTGCCCAAGCGCTGTTGCCCAACCCGCGCAGAGCGGTGGCAGTCAACCGCATGAGACTGGAACAGGTCGCCCGTGAGCTGGCCTTGGCCAGACGGCAATGGCTGGCCGATGCCCACCGCCGGCTGGAGAGGGCCGGTGATCAGTTAGAGCACCTAGGGCCGATGGCCGTCCTGGGACGGGGATACGCCTTGGTAACGGGGCCGAACGGCCAGGTGGTTACCCGCGTGGCCGATGTGCAAGCCGGCCAGACCATGCAAGTGGTGTTGCAAGACGGCGAGCTTGGGGTCAAGGTGGAAACCCTTTCGAGGGCCCCGCGTTTTTGAATCCGCTTCTGGTCATAATGTCGGGCTGTTAGGCCAAACAAAAAACAGGAGATCCTCCATGGAACACACTTTGCCCGCCTTGCCATATGCGATGGATGCATTGGCACCACACATCTCAAAAGAAACGCTGGAGTTTCACTACGGCAAGCACCACCAGACCTATGTGACCAACCTGAACAACCTGATCAAGGGCACTGAGTTTGAATCTGCCTCTCTGGAAGACATCGTTCGCAAGTCTTCCGGTGGCGTATTCAACAATGCTGCTCAGGTCTGGAACCACACCTTCTACTGGCATTGCCTAGCACCCCATGCGGGCGGCCAGCCCACTGGTGCGCTCGCTGCGGCGATCGATGCCAAGTGGGGCAACTTCGATGCCTTTAAAGACGCCTTCACCAAGAGTGCCATCGGCAACTTTGGCAGTGGCTGGACTTGGCTGGTCAAAAAGTCCGACGGGAGCCTGGACATCGTGAACACCAGCAATGCAGCAACGCCATTGACGGGTGCTGACAAGCCCCTGATGACCTGTGACGTCTGGGAGCATGCCTACTACGTGGATTACCGCAACCGCCGGCCTGACTACATGGCTGCCTTCTGGGCCCTGGTGAACTGGAATTTTGTAGCCAAGAACTTCGGCTAAAGTCCGCTGCAGGATGATGGAAGGATGGGCTGCCTCGGCAGCCCATTGTCATTGGCTGTGCGCGTCATCGCCAGATTGTCCAGCGGTAGGTCAATTTTTGGGCTTGGGCAGGCCCAGCACCGAATCGCCTGGTTTAATAGCCCTGCTCCAGAACCATCCCTGCGTCATCTCAAGGGCATACAGGACATCCTCCGTGGCGCAATGGATCGTCTCGGTCTGAGGCTGCATCTGAGCGATGTTGGCGATGCGCCCATCTGCTTTGATGAAGGCGACCGATAAGGGCAACGGCGTGTTCTTCATCCACATGCATTGCCGACTGGGGGTATCAAAGACAAAGAGCATGCCCTGGTTATCGGGAAGTGACTCTCGGTACATGAGACCTCTGGCGCGGCTGGCCGGTCGGTCCGCGACTTCGGCCTGGACCTGAAACGATTTGAGCGTTAGAGGGATGGTCTTTGGGTTGGCCTGAGCTGGGCCTTGAGCGAGCGTTAGACAGATGCCCAGGCCGACGCTGAGGACTAGTCCCAGTATGGGCCTGGCAATGGATGGGTATGGGCGTCCCTGAGGGTGATGAAGCCGCCCCATCTGGCCGAGTGACGGTTGACGGTTGGTGGTGTTCGAAGCTTGGACCATGCCCCGAGCATAAATAAAAAAAGCCTCCAGCGGCGAACCGTTAGAGGCTTTGTCGAGACAAGGTTTTGTCCAGGGGACAGAACCTTGAGTCAGAAGAGCTTACTTCTTGGCTTCTTCTTTCTTCTCAGCTTTTTTCTCGGCTTTCTTCTCAGCCTTCTTCTCAGCCTTCTTCTCTACTTTCTTCTCTGCGGCGGGGGCAGCAGGAGCGGCAGCAGGAGCAGCGGTCTGAGCGATAGAAGCGGTAGCGAACAGGCCAGCGGCCAGAGCAGCGATCAACGTTTTCATAATGTCCTCGATGGTTAAGTAAGTACGCCCTACGCGAGAGCGCGGGAGAACTATATCGCTTCGCCGTCTTTTTGTGGCAGCTTTATTGGTATGAATTAAATTTTTAGAAATGTAACTGGTAGGCGGCCGCAGTTTAGAATATGGCCACCTCAGAAAATTTTCCCCATCCAAGGAGATCCACCGTGTCTAGCAAGATTGTGGTGCCCAGCCAGGGCCAGAAAATTACGGTTAACGCCGATTTTTCGCTCAACGTACCGAACAACCCCATTATTCCTTACATCGAGGGTGATGGGACTGGCGTGGACATCTCGCCGGTCATGATCAAGGTAGTTGACGCGGCCGTCGCCAAGGCCTACGGAGGCAAAAGGAAGATCGCCTGGATGGAGATTTTTTGTGGGGAGAAATCCACGAAGGTCTATGGCCCCGACGTCTGGCTGCCAGAAGAGACCCTTGAGGCCCTCAAGGACTATGTAGTCTCGATTAAAGGTCCCTTGACCACACCGGTGGGGGGTGGCATTCGATCGTTGAACGTAGCCCTGCGCCAGCAACTAGACCTATACGTCTGTCTGCGTCCCGTTCGCTATTTTGCCGGTGTGCCCAGCCCTCTGAAGGAGCCCGAAAAGACCAACATGGTCATTTTCCGTGAGAACTCTGAGGACATCTACGCTGGCATTGAGTATCAGGCAGAGTCGGTCGAGGCCAAAAAGCTCATCGAGATTCTGATCAAGGACTTCGGCGTGAAGAAAATTCGCTTCCCCGGAACCAGTGGCATTGGCATCAAGCCGGTCTCTCGCGAGGGCACCGAGCGTCTCATGCGCAAGGCGATGCAATACGCGATTGACAACGACAAACCCTCTGTGACCATTGTCCACAAGGGCAACATCATGAAGTACACCGAGGGTGGTTTCAGGGATTGGGCCTATGAACTCGCTCAGAAGGAGTTTGGTGCCCAACTGATCGACGGTGGACCGTGGTGCTCTTTCAAGAACCCCAAGACGGGTAAAGAGATCGTCGTCAAAGACTCGATCGCCGATGCTTTCCTGCAGCAGATCCTGCTGCGTCCGGCTGAGTACAGCGTGATTGCCACCCTCAACCTCAACGGTGACTACGTCTCGGATGCACTTGCCGCCCAGGTCGGTGGTATTGGCATTGCCCCAGGTGCCAACCTGTCAGACAACGTGGCGATGTTCGAGGCCACCCACGGTACAGCACCCAAGTATGCTGGCAAGGACTATGTGAATCCCGGGTCCTTGATCTTGTCGGCCGAAATGATGCTGCGTCACATGGGGTGGTTCGAGGCCGCGGATCTGATCATCTCCTCGATGGAGAAGGCCATCTCCACCAAGCGCGTCACTTATGACTTTGCCCGTCTGATGGATGGAGCCACCCAGGTGTCCTGCTCCGGCTTTGGCGACGTGATGATTGAGCAGATGTAAGCCTTGCATTGAGCCAACAAAAAGCCCGGCATTGCCGGGCTTTTTGTTGGCTATCACCTGCAAAAGGCGACGGCCTGAATCGTGCCAGATTAACCCTGGGGAACGATGTTGGAGGCTTGCTTACCCTTGGGGCCTTGGATGATGTCGAACTGCACCTTTTGGCCTTCTTTGAG
>JBEDMQ010000009.1:0-11614 GCA_041171045.1 Pseudomonadota bacterium | reverse complement strand
TGACGGGAGATGCGGTTCATCTTGTTGATGGTCTCGATCATGTGAACCGGAATCCGGATGGTCCGCGCCTGGTCCGCGATGGAGCGAGTGATGGCCTGACGAATCCACCAGGTGGCGTAGGTGGAGAACTTGTAGCCACGGCGGTATTCGAACTTGTCCACGGCCTTCATCAGACCAATGTTGCCTTCCTGGATCAGGTCCAAGAACTGCAGACCACGGTTGGTGTATTTCTTGGCAATCGAGATAACCAGACGCAGGTTGGCCTCGGTCATTTCTTTCTTGGCATCACGGGCCCGGCGCTCACCAGCCGTCATCTGTTGGTTGATTTCACGCAGGTCGGCCAGCGGCAGCACCACACGAGCCTGAATATCGATCAGGCGCTTCTGGAGTTCTTGCAGAGCCGGCAGGTTGCGATCCAGCAGGGACTGCTGATCGGCATTCTTGACGGGCACCTTTTTGACAAACAAATTCAGATTGACCTCATTGCCTCGGAAGACTTTGAGGAACCAGGCTGAATCCAGGCCCACCTTGTCAACGGCGATGTTGCGAATCTGACGCTCGATGTGGCGAATCTCGTCGACCTGCGCGCGCATGGTGTCAGCCAGTTTCTCAACCATTTTGGCTGTGAAACGAATGCCCATGAGTTCGTTGCTAATCGCCGTCTGGGCCTTGTCGTAGGCCGGCGAACGATAGCCATCGGTCTGAAAGGCCCGACGCATCTTGTCGAAGTTCTTTTCGATGACCGTGAATTTTTCCAGGGCGGCCTGTTTGCGCTCTTCTAGGCGAGCCTTGGTTGCGTTGTCCTGCGCCTCGTCGTCGTCTTCTTCGATGGCGATCTCGGCATCGGCTGCGGACAACAGGTCCTCTTCTGGGGCGTTGGGGTCGACAATGCCATCGACCACTTCCTCAATGCGCATCACCGTCTCGCGCACCTTGGTGGCAGAGTCCAGGATCTCGTGGATGGTGACGGGGCAGGCAGAAATGGCCAAGACCATCTCACGAAGACCGGCCTCGATGCGCTTGGCAATCGCAATCTCGCCCTCACGGGTCAGCAGCTCGACCGTGCCCATCTCCCGCATGTACATGCGGACTGGGTCGGTGGTGCGACCGAATTCTGAATCCACCACAGTAGACAGGGCGGCTTCGGCTTCTTCTTCGGCATCGTCGTTGGAGGCCGTGTTGTTGGTGGCCAGCAATAGGGTCTCGGCATCGGGGGTGGTCTCATAGACCGAGATGCCCCACTCTTGGAAGGTGACCACGATCGCTTCCATCTGATCGGAGTCCAGTTGGATCTCGGGCAGGTGGTCGTTGATCTCGGCATGGGTCAGGTAGCCACGCTCCTTGCCCAGCACGATCAGAGACTTGAGTCGGGCCTTACGAGCCTCGAGTTCCTCGGCCGTAGCCGGTCCCGATGGAATGAAATCCAGGAGCTTTTTGTCTCGTGAGCGACGACCACCGCGCTTGGGGGTGGCAACCGGAACCTCGATGTCGACGCTGGCGTCTGAATCGCCATCGCCCTCGTCATCCGCATCCGGGATGCCCTCGTCATCGCTGTTGGTGTTCTTGGCCGGACGGCCAGGGCGGCCGCGCTTTTTGGCTGGTTTGGGGAGATCGTCAAGATCCAAGTCATCGTCTTGCTCGGCGGCCTTTTTCGCTTTGGCCTTGGCCTTGCTGGCCTTGGCAGGCTCTTTGACCTGTTCCTTGGCAACCTCTTTGGCTGCAGCCTTGGTGGCTGGTTTGGCTGGTGCCTTGGCAGCGACGGGCTTGGCCGCCGGCTTGGCCACAGCCTTGGCGGGTGCTTTGGCCGGCACTGTTTTAGACGAGACTGCCTTGGACGACACTTTGCCGGCCGGCTTAGATGCGGGCTTGGCTGAAGACTTGGTCACGGGCTTGGCCGCCGTCTTGGCTGGGGCCTTAGCTGGGGCCTTAGAGGGCGACTTAGCGGCCGACTTGGCCGGTTTGACAGGCTCTCCACGCAGCTTGGCGATCGCCTTTTTAAGGGCTGCATCGGCGGCACTGGCTTTTTTGCCGGCGGCTGCCTTGGGTGCGGCTGCCTTGGCTGCACCTGCTTTGGCAGCCGGCTTTTTGACTGGCGCGGCCGGCTTGCTGGCCTTGGTCGGTTTGGCGGGACCTTTTTTGGCCGCAGCGGCAGGCTTGCTGGACTTGGCGGGGGCTGCTTTGGGAGTGGCTCTGGGCATAGGGAATCCGGCTTAAATCTGGCTTGACGAAGAGTCGAACCCTCGATTTTAAGCGATTAGACCTATTGCATCAACGATTGTTTCAGTTCAGCAATTTTCGCCTGTAAATCTCTGAGTTCCGAGAAGCGTTCTGGGCTGGCGACTTGGCCTGCGCCCAGGGATTTGGCCAGGCTGGTGGCGCGGGCCTGCAGGTCTCGCAGCAGCAGGCCACTGGCCGCTCGATCCCATTCGGTTTGAACCAAGTCGGACTGGTCCTGCGCCATGAGGTCGTCCAGGGTGATCTCGGGCTGCGCATACCGTTGAAAGAGCGCAGCTGGCGAGACGTCCAACTGCGGGTCCGGTCCTGCTCCGACCCACCCGGATGAATCCTGGGTGCCCGCCGCGGCCAAGGCGGCTTCGTGCAAGGAAGCAAACGATCGTCCGGGCTGGCCGCGGACCCATTGGACCAGAGCCTGCTGGGCGGGCGTCAGGGTCGCCAACACCTCGGGCTGCAGGCTACCGGCCCGCTGGGGCTGGCGGACGAGAATCTGCATGAGCCGATCGGACAGAGAGGGAATTGGCCGACGGACCGGCCGGCGCTCCATTCGCTCGCGCTGGCCATAACCAGGCACCCAAGCCGGCCGGCCATCGGTCAGTCGATCCGCCGGGCGATTGTTTGGGCGGTGGTCTGAGCGATGAGCGCTGGAGCGATTGGCAAAGTCGCCTCGGTTGGGGCGCTCAGAATGAGCAGACCCGGGCGACCGAGTCACCGATGCACTGACCCCAAGGCTCGCCAGATCGCACTCCAGCCGCTTGGCGCAGGACTGGGCGATCTGCAGCTTGAGCTCTGTCGCCGGCATGAGACCAAGCAAACGCCTGACTTCGACACTGGCCGCGGCACGGCCCTCGGGCGTGGCCAAGTCCTGATCGGCCACTGACTGCGTCCACAGAAAACTGGACAGCGGTGGCGCGGCAGCGACATGATCCAGCAGGGCCTGGACGCCAGACTCTCGAACAAAGCTGTCCGGGTCGTGCTGATTGGGCAGAAAGACAAATTTAAAAGTGGTCTTGGGTGTGGCAAATGGCAGGCTGATCTCGAGAGCCTTGGCCGCTGCCCGCTGTCCAGCAGCATCCCCATCAAACATAAAGACCACCTGATCGGCCATGCGAATCAGCATGCGCAGGTGCTGCTCGGTGGTCGCTGTTCCCAGGGTGGCCACGGCATGGCCCAAGCCATGCTGGGCCAGGGCTACCACGTCCATGTAGCCTTCGACCACCCAGACCTGGCCCGCCTCACGAATGGCAGTGCGGCCCTCGAAGACACCATATAAATTCTGGCCCTTCGAGAAGAGTGGCGTCTCGGGGGAATTGAGGTACTTGGGCTCGTCACTACCCAGGGTGCGGGCACCAAAGCCGATGACCTCGCCTCTGGCGCTCAGAATCGGAAACATGAGTCGGTTGCGAAAACGATCGTAGCGCTTGGACTTGCCCGACTCGTCCTGTGAGGCAATCACCAGACCCGCATCCACCAAGTCCGCCTGCTCGTAGTCTGCAAAGACTGACTGCAGAGGCTGCCACCCCTCTGGACTGTAGCCCAGGTGATAGCGCTTGGCGATCTCGCCGGTCACGCCACGCCGCTTGAGGTAATCAATGGCCTGTGGGGATTCCTTTAGCCGCCTTTGATAAAACTTGGCCGCCTGTAGGGTGCAGTCCATGAGTCGAACACGCTGGTCCCGCTGGGCGGCCGAGGCTGCCTTGTCGTTCTCGCTGGCCTGCTCCTGTGGGACCTCCAGACCTGCCCGCCGGGCCAAGTCTTCGACCGCCTGCGGAAAGGACAGGCCCAGGTGCTCCATCAGAAAGCCCACCGCCGTGCCGTGGGCCCCACAGCCAAAGCAGTGATAGAACTGTTTGCTGGCACTGACCGTGAACGAAGGGGATTTTTCTGTGTGAAACGGACACAGGCCGCTGTAATTGATGCCGGCCTTTTTAAGCTGCACATAGCTGCCCACCAGCTCGACGATGTCGACGCGTTGGAGCAGCGTGTCAATGAAGGCCTGGGGGATCATGGCCTTATTCTGACACTGGCGGCCAGGCTTACGACTGGGCTAGTTTGTCTTTGAGAAGACGAGAGGCCAGGCCCATGTCGGCGCGGCCAGCCAACTGCGGCTTGATGATGGCCATGACCTTGCCCATGGCCGCTGGGCCCGATGCGCCCTGTTGAGCTACCTGATCGATCGCAGCCTGCAGGATCTGGTCGATGTCCTGTGCAGAAAGCTGAGCAGGCAGGTAGCCCGTGAGCAGCTGAAGTTCTGCAGATTCTTTGTCGACCAGGTCTTGGCGGCCACCAGCGCTGAACTGCTCGATGGCATCCTTGCGCTGCTTGACCATTTTCTCGATGACCGACAGCACAGCCGCATCATCGAGCTCTACTCGGTCGTCAACTTCTTTTTGCTTGATCGCAGCGCTGACCAGCCGGAGGGTGGTGAGCTGCTGCGAGTCCTTGGCGCGCATGGCCGACTTGATGTCGTCGGCCAGCTTGGCTTTGATGCTGCTCAATGGCTTGAGCGAGGGGGATTTAGTACTTGCGAGCGGGCAGCATCTGGCTGCGAACGCGCTTGTAATGGCGCTTCACGGCTGCTGCTTTCTTGCGCTTGCGCTCTGCCGTGGGCTTTTCATAAAACTCACGGGCACGCAGGTCGTTCAACAGACCAATCTTTTCGATGGTGCGCTTAAAACGCCGCATGGCGGCTTCAAAAGGCTCGTTCTCTTTGACGCGAACTAAAGGCATTGTCGGTATTCTCTCTAAACTCAAAGGCAGAAGAATCGAAAATTATGACCGCTGAACCCCAATTTGGCAAGCCAGTGCGCATTCTGGGCATTGAGACCTCCTGCGACGAGACCGGACTGGCCCTGCTGGAACTCGGCCCGCCGGCCCAGGACGGCCAATGGCCCAAGGCCAGGGTGCTGGGGCAGGCCCTGCACTCCCAGATCGACCTGCACAAGACCTACGGCGGCGTGGTGCCCGAACTAGCCTCCCGAGACCACCTGCTCAGGATAATGCCCCTGCTGACCACCTGTCTGGAGCAGGCCAACACCCGCCTGGACGAGGTCGACTGGATTGCGGTGACCGAGGGGCCCGGACTGGCGGGGGCCTTGCTGGTGGGGGTGAGCGTGGCCCATGGCCTGGCTGCCGCCCTGAACAAGCCGCTCATGGGCATTCATCACCTAGAGGGGCACCTGCTGTCCCCCCTGCTGGACGCCGGCAGCCAAGACCTGCGCTTTCCGTTTTTGGCCTTGCTGGTCTCAGGCGGGCACACCCAGATCATGCAGGTCGATGGGGTAGGTCAGTACACACTACTCGGAGAAACTATCGACGACGCTGCTGGCGAGGCTTTTGACAAGTCTGCCCAGCTCTTGGGGCTGGGCTACCCCGGTGGGCCGGCCATCTCCAAATGGGCAGCCAAAGGCCGAGCCGACCGGTTTGAGTTTCCCCGCCCCCTCAAA
The DNA here is from genome assembly GCA_041171045.1 of Pseudomonadota bacterium. Taxonomy (GTDB): domain Bacteria; phylum Pseudomonadota; class Gammaproteobacteria; order Burkholderiales; family Burkholderiaceae_A; genus Hahnella. The sequence continues at coordinate 5,933 of JBEDMQ010000009.1, read as the reverse complement.
AACAGACCCAACCTGGACTTCAGTTTTGCCGGCCTGAAGACCGCCGTGCTGACCCAGGTGCAGAAGTTGCAGACGCCACTCTCTGACGAGGACCGGGCCGATGTGGCCGCAGGCGTGCAGGCGGCCATCGTCGATGTGCTGGTTCACAAATGCATGGCGGCCATGGATCAGAAGGGTCTGAAACAACTGGTGATCTCGGGTGGGGTCAGTGCGAACGCTCTGCTTCGCGACCGCTTGCTGTCTGCCGCCAACAAACGGGGGGCCAAGGTCTTTTTTCCGCCGCTGCAACTCTGCACCGACAATGGGGTGATGATTGCCTGGGCGGCAGGCCTGCGCCTGAGCCAGTCCATGGTCCGTCCCGAAGCGGGTGATCCTCAGATCATGGCCAGACCTCGTTGGGACTTGGCCAGCCTGGCCCCCTAGTCTTTTGGCTTCTTCTTGAAGGCGAGCTCTTGACCGGTGGCCAGACCGCGGATGTTGCGGTGATGGCGAATGAGCAGAAAGACGCTCATCCAAAACACCGCCCGCCAGACGGGCTGCTGCCACCAGCTCACTGGATCGACCATCCCGGCGGCCATCACCGGAAGACCCAGTCCTAGCGTGGCCACGTAGATCGGCGCCGCGATGGCAGACACCAAGGCAGCAAGCGAGGAGATCTTGGTGAGCAGAAAAATACCCAGCCAGGTGGACAGCGTGGCCAAGCCCAGAACCGGTGAGAGCCCTAGCAGGACACCCAAGGCTGTGGCCACACCCTTGCCGCCCCTGAATCGAAAGAAGACCGGAAACAAGTGCCCCAGGAACACAGCCAACCCACCGGCTGCGAGCAGCTGTTGGGCATCGTGCGTGGCGACATCCAGCTCGAGTCCCGCAATGGTCCAGCCAACGAAATAAACCGCCAGCCAGCCCTTGGCCGCATCGCCCAGCAGAGTGAGGACCGCGGCGACTTTGTCGCCACTGCGCATGATGTTGGTGGCCCCGGGATTGCCAGAGCCATAGCTGCGCGGATCAGCCAGGCCGCGCAGTCGACTGACCACGATGGCAAACGAGACCGAGCCCATGAGATAGGCCAACAAGACCACCAACCAGAACACGATCGAAGAATCCATGGCCGCCATTATGCGCGTGGATGGTGCTGGGCATGGATGCGCTTGAGCCGATCCCGAGCGACATGGGTGTAGACCTGGGTGGTCGAAATGTCGGCATGGCCCAAGAGCATCTGCACAGCCCGCAGGTCCGCACCGTGGTTGAGCAGGTGAGTGGCAAAGGCATGACGAAGGCCATGTGGCGAGAGCTTGAAGTCAATGCCTGCCGCCCTGGCATAGCGACCAATCAGTTGCCAGAAATACTGGCGCGTCATCGCACCACCATGCTGACCCACAAAGACTGCATCGGCCAGCCGTCCACCAAGAATGAGTGGCCTGGACTCCTGCAGGTAACGGGTCAGCCAATGTCCAGCCTCTTGGCCGTAGGGCACCAGACGCTCCTTGTCTCCCTTGCCAGTGACTCGCACCAAGCCTTCGGTCAGGCTGACATTCACCATGCGCAGGCCAATGAGCTCGGAGACCCGTAATCCACTGGCGTAGATCAATTCGAGCATGGTCTTGTCGCGAAGGCCGAGGGGCGTGTCAATGGGCGGTGCGGCCAACAGCGCCTCGACCTGGGCCTCGCTGGGCGCCTTGGGGAAACGGGCCGGTGCTCTGGCCGTCTTGATCTGCCCACAAGGGTCGTCCATGCGCTGGCCCTGACGAATCAGCCAGCCAAAGTAACGACGCAGAGTCGAGAGCTTGCGGTTGAGGCTCGTCGCCCGAATGCCCGAGAGCCGCTCGCTGATGTAGCGGCTGACGTCCACGGCGGTCAGGTTCTTGAGGCTATCGCCTTGAGCTGACCCAGTCGAGCGCCATCGCGCCAAGTCAGTCAGGTCCCGAGCATAGGCCTCCCGCGTGTTGGCCGACAGGCCTTCCTCTAACCACATGGCCTGCTCAAAGTCGGCAATCAAAGCCAGGTCCTCTGGGCTGGCCGGTGGCAAGACCTGGAGTGTCTTGGTCTCGGTCATGCGGTGCATTCCGCAGACTGTGCCAAGGCCCAGTCCAAGTGACGAATCACCTGAGCCGACTGCTCTGCCGCGAGCGAGTGGCGAGACGAATCACCCAATGCCTCACCAGACAGGTCTGCGCGAAGACGATGCAGGGCCTGCACCAAATGGTCTCGCAGGCTCTGCCCTGCGGCCTGGGATCGCAAGGCATTACCAGCCACCACCATCAGATTGCGAAGCCAACGGCCATACCCAATGCGAAGGACTGCACTGCCCTGAAAGACCCGTTCAAAGTCTGCCTGACGCCAGGTCAACAAATCGAGCAGTTGCGTGCGGTCCAAGTCATGACGGACCCGAAAGTCTGGATGAGCAGCCATCTGGGCGTACTTGTTCCAAGGGCAGACCCGCTGACAGTCGTCACAGCCATAGAGCCGATTACCCATGAGCGGACGGAGCGCCTCATCGATGTCGCCCGAGTGCTCAATGGTCAGATACGAAATACAACGTCGGGCGTCGAGCTGATAGGGCCCGACAAAGGCCTGGGTCGGACAGGCCGACAGGCAGGCCGTGCAGCTGCCGCAGTGGGCGCCGTCCTGGGCTGAGCTCGAAGCCGATGGCGAGAGGCCCAAGGGCGAATCCGTTGAGTCACTCTGCTGGAGTGGGTTTGCCTGCCATTGCGCCAGGGTCAGGTCCGTGAGCAGGACCCCAAGGAAAAACATCGAGCCCTGCTCTCGATTGAGCAGCAGGGTGTGCTTGCCCCGCCAGCCCAGGCCAGCGGCCTGGGCCAGGCTGACCTCCATCACCGGTGCGGAATCCACACAAGCCCGATGCCCCATGGGTCCGATGGCACACGAGACGGCATCACCGAGCTTGGCCAGCGCACTGCGCAACACCTTGTGATAGTCGCGGCCACGGGCATAGACCGAGACCACCGCGCGAGACGGATCGCCGATGGCCTGCGCCTCGTTGGTCTGCCAGTCGGCGTCTTGCAGGTAATTCATGCTGACCACCAAGGCGGTCTGGGCCCCTGGCAGCAGGCCCGACGGATCGGCCCGCAAGGCCAGGTGTTTGTGCAGGTAGTCCATCTCACCGGCATAGCCCCGCTCCAGCCACTCCTGCATCTGGGCCACCGAAGGCGCCAAGACATCTGCTTGCAGCGAGACCACACGCAGGTCTGCAAAGCCCAGGGCCAAGGCCTGGTCGCGAACCACCTGCAGCAGGCTCGACTGGGGGGAACTCACTGTAGGATGAGGATTCAGATTAGACACGCCATGATTGTTGACCGCCAGACGATTCGATTCAATGCCATAGACCTGCAAGGCCTGCAGTTGCTCGGCAGCTGCCTGGGGCATTTTGCCCGTGATCACGGCCTTCGTCTGGTCACGCTCAGTGGTCAGCTGGGCGCTGGCAAAACCAGCCTGGTGCGCAGTTGGTTAACCGCCTTGGGGGTGACCGGTCGCATCAAGAGCCCCAGTTTCTCGGTGGTGGAGAACTACCAGCTCGACGATGGCAGCCAGGTGGCGCACTGTGATTTCTATCGACTGGATGACCCAGATGCCTGGCAGGCTGCTGGCCTGCGAGATGCGCTGGCCAGCGATCTGGCCTTGGTGGAGTGGCCAGAGAAAGCTCAGGGCCTGCCCGCAGCCGACCTCAGCCTTGCCATCGACTGGAGTCAGGCCAACGAGCCAGAGGGACCGCGTGATATTCGCGTCTGCCTGCCAGCATCACTGAGTGCGGCGCTGGTGCAATCGGCGCAGACGGCAGGCTTCTCACCCCAGGTCTGTGAGGCTTCCACTGACCCGGTCGATCAGCCAGCAGACCCCAACAAGCGCACCAGCATGGGTGGGCTGGTTCAGGCCGTCGGCGCGGTTGGTGCAGTCGGGGCGGGGAGCGCCAGTGGACTGCTGAGTCTGAGCTTTGTCCTGATCCCCACCGAGGCCCAGGCCACTGCGGTCACTGCTGTGCGCGTCTGGCCATCCAAGGACTACACCCGCATCACCATCGAGCATGACAACGCCAAGCTGGGTTTTTACACGCAGACCCTTCAAAGCCCACCAAGACTCTTTGTCGACATCTCCGGCGTTCGACTGAACGACAAGCTCAAGACCCTGCTGGCCAGCGTCAAGCCCGATGACCCCTATATCTCGCAGTTGCGTGTGGGCCAATACAAGCCCGATGTGGTGCGCATCGTCTTTGACCTCAAGACTGACATCAAGCCGCAGGTCTTCACGCTCAAGCCCGTAGCCCAGTATCGACATCGACTGGTCATTGACCTATACCCCACTGTTGCCAGAGACCCTCTGCAGGCCTTGCTGGAACAGGTCGACGAGAGTCGGCGTGATCCGGCCGAAGCCGCCCGAATCCAAGACATCCTCAGTGGCAAGACCGGTCCCTCGTTCAGCGACCCAACCCCGCCAGCATCCGGCCAGACCAGTCCGCCCGAACAAACGGCCCAGGTCAGCCCCAAAGACAAGCCGGCTCCCAACGCCCCTCGATCAGAACCGACCACCAAGCGGCTGGTCACGATTGCTTTAGACCCTGGTCACGGGGGTGAGGACCCTGGGGCCATTGGCAAACGCGGCACGCGAGAGAAAGACGTTGTGCTGCGAATTGCCCGCTTGCTCAAACGCAAGATTGATCAGCAGCCCGGTATGCGGGCCTATCTGACGCGAGATGGTGACTACTTTGTACCGCTGGGCAGACGGGTTGCAAAAGCTCGGCGTGTGAAAGCGGACTTGTTCGTCTCGATTCATGCAGATGCCTGGGTCTCCCCAAACGCCAGGGGTTCCTCGGTCTATGTGCTCTCAGAGCGGGGGGCCTCGAGCACCGCCGCCAGGTGGATGGCCAACAAAGAGAACAGTTCCGACGAGATCGGTGGTGTGCGACTTGGCGGGGCCGATGAGGACGTCGCCCAGGTCCTGCTGGACATGTCGACCACCGCCCAAATTCGGGACTCTCTGAAGTTCGCCAGTTTTGTCTTGAACCAGGTCCAGACCGTCAACCGACTTCACAAACAGCAGGTGGAACAGGCGGGGTTTGCCGTGCTCAAGGCGCCTGACATCCCCTCCATCCTGGTGGAGACGGCCTTTATCAGCAACCCAGAGGAAGAACGCCGGCTGCGCGATGCGAGTTACCAAGACCAGATGGCCGAAGCCCTGATGCGGGGGATCAAGACCTACGTCGACAAAAACCCACCGCTGGCGAAGTCGCGGATGATGTAACCATGTCAGCCACCAACCACCGCATTGCCCTGCTCCCCGACGTGCTCATCAGCCAGATCGCCGCCGGCGAGGTCATCGAGCGACCAGCCTCCGTGGTCAAAGAGCTCATCGAAAACGCCATCGACGCCCAGGCCAAGACCATCTCCCTCGCGCTAGAAGAAGGTGGCATTGCCAAGATTCAAGTGAGAGACGATGGCAGTGGGATTGCGGCCGAGGACCTGCCACTGGCAGTCGCCCGTCATGCCACCAGCAAGATTCGTAGCCTGGATGACCTGATGCAGGTCGCCAGCCACGGCTTTCGGGGAGAGGCCCTGGCGGCCATCTCATCGGTGGCCAGTGTCGCCATCACCTCTCGCACCGCAGAGGCCAGCTACGCCAGCTGCCTGTCCAATAGCAGTGGTGCCTGGCAGATCAGCCCGGCCGCAGGAGGCCAGGGCACCAGCATCGATGTGGGCCAACTCTTCTTCTCGGTGCCCGCGCGCCGACGTTTTCTGAAAACGGCTGCCACGGAATTGCACCACTGCAGAGAGGCCTTTGTTCGCCAGGCCATGATCCGGCCCGACATGGGCTGGCAACTCACCCACCAGGGACGCGTTCTGCTGAAACTCTCGCCCAACAGAGCGCTGGCCCGCGTGGCGCAGCTGCTGGATATCGAAGAGCACACGATTCGAGAGTTAGAC
>JBEDMQ010000008.1:0-9092 GCA_041171045.1 Pseudomonadota bacterium | reverse complement strand
TACGCAGAACCGCCCTGGCAATGGCCATGCGTTGGCGCTGGCCGCCCGACAGCCTTAACCCACGCTCGCCCAGAAAGGTCTGATAGCCCTGTGGCAACTGCTCGATAAACGCGTGGGCATGAGCGGCCTTGGCAGCCCGATAGACCTGCTCAGAATTGGCTGACAAATCACCGTAGCGGATGTTGTTGAAAGCATCATCGGAGAAGACCACCGGATCCTGTGGCACCAATCCAATACTGGCCCGAATGGTCTGAGCGCCCCACTCCTCCCAGGCCCGACCATTGATAAGAATCTGACCACGCTGTGGTTTGTAAAAGCCCATCATCAGCTGAAAGACCGTGGTCTTGCCTGCACCAGAGGGGCCCACCAACGCCAGCACTTGGCCAACCGCCAACTGGAAGCTGAGCCCCTTGAGCACCCAATCATCCGGACGAGACGGATAGGCAAACCAGACATCCCGAAACTCAACCGAGACCTGGGGTATGGGCTGCTCGGAGCCAGACAGGGCTGCCTTGGTGTCATCTGCGCACATCGTCGATAAAGCCATCAAGGCCATCAGCCGATCGGTGGCCCCCAGGGCTCGCTGAAGGTCGCCCCAGACCTCCGACAAGGCCGCAATGGAGCCGGCCGTCAGCGTGGCGTACAAGACAAACTGCGCCAACTCGCCAGCGCTCATGCGCTGCGCCACCACCTCACGAGCTCCCATCCACAGCACAAATACGATCACACCAAAGGCCAAGACAATGGCCACGGCGGTTAACAAAGACCGAGTCCAGATTCGCCGACGGGCCGTATCGAAGGCCTTTTCGACCTCCCGTTCATACCGTTGAACCTCATAGCCCTCCCGACCGAAGGCCTGCACGGTGGTGATCGCTCCGAGCATTTCACCGGCCAGGGCACTGGTGTCGGCCACTCGATCTTGGCTGGCCTTGGCTACTTTGCGCACGCGTCGCCCCAAGGCGAGCACCGGCAGAATCACTGCAATCAATAGCCCAACCATAAGGCTGGCCAGTACGGGGCTGGTGATCAGCATCATGCCAACCCCACCTGCAAACATCACGCCGCTGCGCAAAGCCATCGAGACGCTGGTACCCACCAGAGTCTGAATCAAGGTGGTGTCAGCGGTCAGACGAGACAAGACCTCACCGACCTGCAGCGTCTCAAAATAGGCTGGCGGTTGTAGCAGCACCCTGCTGTAGACCTGTCGCCTCAGGTCCGCCACCACCCGCTCACCCAGCCAACTCATGGTGAAGAACCTGGCTGCGGTGGTCAGTGCCACCAGAACCGACAGGCCCATGAGCCAGGCAAAAGGCTCGTTGATCTGAGACAGACCCCGATCAATCAAGTCCCGAAATGCCAGCGGCACCATGAGGGTCGAGGCGGCAGCCAAAGCCAGAAAGACCAGAGCCAAGAGCCAACGACCCTTGTATTGAAGGGCCATGCTGATCAGGGGGCGAAGGGAACCTGTGGTTGAATGCGTACTCATACGGTCATCTTACTTTTGAAAGGTTGTCGCCATGGGGCTGCTGATTACTGGTCTGGTTGTATTCCTAGGGGTCCACCTGCTTCGGGTCCTCTCCGAAGAACAACGAACCCGACTGATTCAGACCTATGGTGCACTGGCCTTCAAGGGGGCTTACAGCATTGTCTCGGTGGTGGGCTTCATCCTGATCGTGGCCGGCTATGCGGCGGCCCGAACGGATCCGGTCATGCTCTATACCCCTCCAACTGGCATGGCCCATGCGGCCTCGCTGTTTACGCTGGTGGCTTTTGTACTGTTGGTGGCTGCCTATATTCCCGGCAACTGGTTCCTACTCAAGCTCAAACACCCCATGACCCTGGCCGTCAAAACCTGGGCTTTGGGTCACCTGCTGGCCAATGGTGGCCTGCATGACCTGCTGCTCTTTGGTGGTTTCTTGGTCTGGGCCATCCTGGTCTTTCGCAGCGCGCGCAAGCGTCCGCCGGTGTCGAATCCTGGCCTGGCCGATGGTCTGCCTGCGGTCATTGCCAGCAAGCCCTCCAGCATGCTGGGTACTGTGGCCACACTGGGCATTGGAGTCGGTGCCTGGGCCTGGTTTGCCTTCCAGGGCCATGCCCTGCTGATCGGGGTGGCGCCGTTCGCGCGATAGCGACTGACAACTGGGGGATTGGTGGTGATGGGCAGAATCGAACTGCCGACCTTGGGGTTATGAATCCCACGCTCTAACCGACTGAGCTACATCACCGCTGGATCAGACTTTGGTTTCGGGGGCTTTGGTTTTGTGGTCATTCAACCCCTGAAAAGCCGCACATTATACCATTGCAGACTATGAAAGACAGCCTCCAGCCCGCCACCGCCAACAGCCTGCCCACCATCCGCAGGCTCGACTACACCGCACCCAGCCACCAGATTCCCACCATGGCCCTGCACTTCGAGCTGGGCCTAGAGAGCACCCTGGTGACCAGCGAGTTCGCCTACATCAGCCAGACCGGGCAGCCGGCTGATCTGGTGCTCGATGGCGACGAATTGGTCTTTGTCAGAGCCTGGCTAAACGGTCAGGCGCTAGCGGTCAGTGATCTGCAAGTCAGCGAGCAACAATTGGTGCTGCCCGCTGCTTTGGCAGGCATCGAGGGACGGCTCACCGTGCAGACCCGGCTGAACCCAACGGCCAATACCGAACTCATGGGCCTCTATGCCTCACGCGGTGGCCTCTACACCCAGTGTGAATCTCAGGGCTTTCGCCGAATCACTTATTTCATGGACAGACCCGACGTCCTGTCGGTCTACACCGTGACCCTGCGAGGTAAGGCCAGTGAATTCCCCACCTTGCTCTCCAACGGCAACCTCATCAAACAAGTCGCTGAAGGTGAACACCTGGTCTGCACCTGGCACGATCCCTTCCCCAAACCCAGTTACCTGTTCGCCCTGGTGGCAGCCGACCTGCACTGCATTGAAGAGACGGTAACCAGTGCCAGCGGAGCCCAGAAGTTATTGCAGGTCTATACAAAGGCCCAGGACATTGATCGGGCTGACTTTGCGCTCCAAAGCCTCAAACGCGCCGTGTTCTGGGACGAAAAGCGTTTTGGCCTAGAGTTGGATCTAGAGCGCTTCATGATCGTCGCCGTGCCCGACTTTAACTCCGGTGCCATGGAGAACAAGGGCCTTAACCTGTTCAACACCAAATATGTTCTGGCCGATCCGCAGACCGCTACCGACCGCGACCACGAACTGGTCGAGGCCGTGATTGGTCACGAGTATTTCCATAACTGGACGGGTAATCGCATCACCTGTCGTGACTGGTTTCAGCTGACCCTCAAAGAGGGCCTGACGGTGTTCAGAGACCAAGAATTCACCGCCGACATGCTGGCCCATGGCCTGCCGACAGCCCAAGCTGCCAGTGCCAGAGCAGTCAAGCGCATCGACGATGTGCGCACGCTTCGGGCCCATCAGTTCCCTGAAGATGCAGGCCCCATGGCCCACCCCATTCGACCGGCCGAGTACCAGGAAATCCGAAATTTCTACACCGCGACCGTCTACGAAAAAGGGGCTGAAGTCATCCGCATGCTCCAGACCCTCTTGGGCGTAGACGGCTTTCGAAAGGGCATGGACCTCTACTTCGCACGGCACGATGGCTCAGCTGCCACCTGTGAAGACTTTGTCTCGTCGATCTTGGATGCCAACGAGAGAGGCGACCTGTTCGAAGCCTTCATGCGCTGGTACGCAACACCTGGTACCCCACTGGTTCGCGTCAGTGATCAGTTCGACCCATCGACTGGTCAATACAGCCTGACCTTTGAGCAACAACTCAGCAGCAAAAGCCCCCAGCAGGCGGCCCTGCCCATTCCCATGGTCCTGGGCTTTCTGACACCAAGTGGCGAGTTGCTTCGCTCGGCCTCTTTGCCCGGTCAACTCTTGCTAACCGAGCAGACCACCACCGTGAGCTTCCAACTCGATGCGGCAGATCAGCAGCGTCTAGCCGGACTGGCACCGGTGCCTTCCTTGCTGCGCGGCTTCAGTGCGCCGGTCCTGCTCGACTACCCCTACTCAGTGGAGCAGTTGCAGACCCTCGCCCAGTTTGATTCGGATGCCTTCAACCGCTGGGATGCCTGCCAGCGACTGATCATGGGTCACCTGCTGGCTGAGCCCACCGTCGAGGGACAGGCTGTGGCCAAGAGCCTCGTCAGCATTCTGTTGGATGACCAGTTATCGCCGGGCTTCAAGACGCAGTGTTGGCAGTTGCCCTCCGAAGCGGTTGTCGCCGAGGCCTGGGCTCAACAGGGTTGTGCCATTGACCCACAGGCTATTCGGCTCAAGACCATGGCGCTCAGCAGAGTCCTGGCTCAGGCTGGCCAGACTGCCCTGCAGGCACTCGATGCCAGCCTGGATCAGGTGACTTCCCAGAGCTACAGTCCAGACGCCAGCAGCGTTGGCCGTCGGGCCTTGAGCCACTTGGCTCAGTCTATGGTCAACCTGCTGGACGACTCTGACGACCGCCGCGCGAGGCTACTGGCCCGGTACCAGACCTGCAACAACATGACTGCCCGTATGGCCCATCTGTCTGGCCTCATTGCCCTGGGCAATGGCCAAGGCCAATATGCCCAGCAGGCCTTAGACGAGTTTGCCCAGCGATTTGCCGACAACATGCTGGCCATGGACAAGTGGTTCACCGTGCAGATCACCACCACCCGGCTGTCAGATCCAGAGGGTCAGAACACCACTGACATCGTAGAGACGCTGCTTACCGACCATCGGTATGACATCGCCAATCCCAATCGGGTCCGATCGGTCCTGGGTGCCTTCTTCGCGGGCAACCTGGCTGGCTTCCACCAGGCCGATGGCCGGGGCTATCAACTCTGGGCTCGGGAGCTGGGTCGTTTGGATCAGCGTAATGGTCAGTTGGCGGCTCGGCTGGCCAGATCGCTGGACCGCTGGCGAGCCTATGAACCTGGTCGCAAGGCGGCGATGCAGGCCGCCATTCAACAGTTGGCCAGCGGCGACAAACGATCGGCCGACATGACCGAGGTCTGCGAGCGCCTGCTCGGGCCTTCTTAAACCTACTGTGAGAGACGGGCCTGAACCAGACTCAACCAGAAATGGGCCCCGACTGGAATCAGCCGGTCGTTAAAGTCATAACTGGGGTTATGAAGGGCGCATGGTCCGAGGCCATGGCCTGAGTCTCGATGAGCGCCGGTTAGCTCGCCGTTGCCCAGAAAAATATAGCTGCCTGGTCTTTCCAGGAGCATGTAGGCAAAGTCCTCTGCACCCATGGTGGGCTCCACCGGTAGCCTGACCATGTCGGCGCCGACCATGGCCTTGGCCACCTCTGCGGCTGCATGGGTCTGATCTGGATGGTTAATGGTCGGCGGGTACTGTCTCTCAAAGGTCAGTCGAGCATGCGCGCCAAACGCCAATGGCAGTTGATCACAGATACGACCCATGGTGGACTCCACCAAATCAAGAGCCTCTAGGCTGAAGGTCCTCACTGTGCCCTTGAGTAGACAACTATTGGGAATCACGTTGATCGCCTCGCCGGCCTGAATCTGCGTCACCGAAATGACCACCGCATCAATCGGCTTGCTGGTACGCGTCACAATCGACTGAAAGGCCTGCACCAAGTGACTGGCGACCAACACAGGGTCGACGCCAAGGTGAGGCATTGCCGCGTGGGCGCCCTTGCCCTCGATGCTGATCTGGAACTGATTGCTCGAGGCCATGATGGGGCCAGGATTTAGCCCAAATTCAGCCTCTCGCAGGCCAGGCCAGTTGTGGATGGCGTAGACCTCGTCACAGTTGAAGCGATCAAAGAGGCCGTCCTCGATCATGGCCTTGGCGCCACCACCGCCCTCTTCGGCGGGTTGGAAAATCAGCGCCACTCGCCCAGCAAACTCACGGGATTCCACCAGTAGGCGGGCACCGGCCAACAACATGGCCGTGTGACCATCGTGTCCGCAAGCATGCATCTTGCCCTGGTGTCGACTGGCATGAGCAAACGTGTTGCTCTCGGTCATGGGCAAGGCATCCATATCGGCCCTCAGACCAATCATGCGGCTGCCGGGGAACTTGCCCTGAACAAGGCCCACCACACCGGTGCCACCGATGCCCTCGTGGATCTCATCCACGCCCATGGCCCGAAGCTGGTCGGCCACCACTTTGGCGGTCCGAAACTCCTCGAACTTCAACTCTGGGTGAGCGTGAATGTCACGCCGCACCGTTTTAAATTCAGAGAGCCGGATGTCGGCCATGAGGTCTTTTAGGTTCATGGGTCCATTATGGCTTAGGGCCGCCACGGACCCAAGCAATATCCCCTGGGCACACGACGATTAGGTCGGCTCGCACGGGCTGACCGGTACCGCACATACAAAGGTGCTGCCGGTCTCACCCGTTCGCAACAGGCGCAGACTGCCACCCATGACCACCGCGGCCCTGTGGGCAATCGACAGGCCCAGCCCGGTGCCGGGCAGATGGGCTGCATTGCTACCACGGGCAAAGGGCTGAAAGAGCCTTGGCAGCAACTCTGGCGACAGGCCGAACCCCTGGTCCTCTACTTCCACTGATAGCAGATGAGCATCCGCCACCGCTCTCAGAAAGACTGGCTGCTGCTGACCATACTTCAGGGCATTGGTCATTAGGTTGCGAATAACCTGCTCAAATAAAAATCCATCCAGCCACAGGTGGTCTTGCTCCGCATCGATCGACACACGAACCGACTGAATCGGTCGATGGTGAGCCTTGCAGACCAACTCGACGGTCTGCTGAATCTGTGCAGACAGGCTCAGACACCGAGGGGTATTGGCCAGCTCACCGGTCTCCAGTTTGTTGTACTGGAGGACCTCCGAGAGCACGGCCTTGATCTGCTCAATGGCGTCATCCATGTTCTGGAAATAAGTCGCCATCTTCTCAGGCGGTAGACCCGGACTTGGCTGGCAACGCGAGCGCAACAACTCAGTACCGGTCGCCAAGACCGTCAAGGGCGTACGCAGCTCATGGCTGACAATGCGCACAATTTGCCCCCGAAAAGCTGCCAGCTCTTTCTGTTGATCAGCCAGCGCCAAGGCATCGAGTTCACGCTGTTTGAGCAAAGTGATATCGGTCAACGCCCCGACAATCATGGGCCGGCGAGTGGCCGTGGTGACCTGGGCCCGAACGGCCAGCCAGCGCCGCTCCCCGTCGGGGCGCTGGACTTGAACATCCAGGTGCATGGCGGTGGATTGACCAGCCACCATATCGGCGATGCCCTCTTCAAATCGCATGGCGTCGTCTGGGAGCATCTGCGCCTGCAGGTCGTGCGGACCGGTGAGCATCTGATGGCTCTGCAACCCAAAGAGCGGGTAGACCGCCTGGGACACAAAAAAGGTCTTCTCGTGACCGCACCAGGAGAAGATCACATCCTGCGTTGCATCCAGAGCCGCCTTCAAAATCGATTGCTCGTGGCTTAGTTGGGCTGACAAATGCTCTGCCCTTTGGTCCAACACCTGATTTTCTTGGGCCAATTGCTCTGCCTTGCGCCGGTTCTGGTCAGCGAGGCGGGCGTCGTAAATGCCGGCTAACAGGCCCGCGACATGGACCACCATCAGGAGCAAGAAGATGACCAAAGCCAGCCAGACATTCTCAGAGAGCAGTTGGAGTGAGAGAAGGTCGGGCATGTCCAGGGGGGATGGCACGCCCGCAAACCCTGCATTGGGATCCGTTGATGGGTTCACCGAGCCAGCCAACCGATCGCCTACCGGGGTCAGCCGGTCCGTCAGGCACAACCCCTGAATCCCAAAGCGAGTGCCGCTCATGGCCAGGTAATGCATGCCCGCAATCGCGATACCCATGACCAGGCTGCTACCAGCCGCTTGCCCCAGGGCCAGGCCTTGCCCAGAGAGAAAAAGCCGGCGATAGACGCGGTAAGCCAGCAGGCTCACCAAAAAGGCCCAAGTGCTCGCCACCAGGACACTGGCTGACGAAAATCGCAGGGGCATGACCGGGTCGATGGCCAACATACCCAGGTAGTGCATGCCCACCACGCCACTGGCCAGTGCCAGACCGGCAAGCAGGGTCCGGGGGGTCTCGGCCAAAGGCTGAAGAGTGGCTGGCCTGGATAGTCCAATCAAACTCCAAGCGCCCGCCAATGCAGGCAAAAAGGACAGGGCCGTTACCCAGGGATCCAGGTGCAGTCGAATGGGAAGCCGCAGGGCCAGTAAGCCCATGAAATGCATAGACCAGATGCCCAGTGCCAGGGCCACCGCGGAGGCCCAGAGCCAGGCTGTTTGAGCGAACCCCTGGGTTGCGGCTGCCCTGCTGGCCAGCACATAGGCCGCACCGGCCGACAAAATCGCCACCGCAACCGAGAGAAAAACCACAAAGAGCTGGTGAGTTAACACGGGTGAAATTCCCTTAGAGTGCGCGGCATGCGAATCTTGATTGTTGAGGACGACGCCAGCCTTCGGCTCATGCTTCGAGACCTGGTGGAATCGTTGGGCCATTCGGTGGACGAGGCCACCAACGCCTCCGATGCCCTTGCGATGCTGCAAGGCGATGACGAACTCGAATTGATTCTGTTGGACCTGGGATTGCCTCCAGCACCACAGGACATCTCAGAGGGCGTTCGATTCCTGACGGCCTTGGCCAGTTGGAATAGCCACCGCAAAGTCATCGTGATCTCCGGCCAGAGCCACGAGGACGCCCAAAAGTGTGTCGTGGAGTTTGGAGCCATGAGCATGCTCGCCAAGCCCTTCAAACGGGACCATCTGGAGTTCGCCATCAACCAGGCAGAGCTCTGGCTGCGCAACGAGAAAAAACTGCGTGAAGACGACCAGAAATACTCGGTGATGGTGGTGGCGGATGCCTCATCGGAGGAGGGTCTCAAGGCAGCTCGCGAGGCGGTGATGGTCAAGCTCATTCGAAACACACTGGCCGAAACAAATTTCAATGTCTCTGAAACCTCTCGGCGATTGAACATCAGCCGAGAGAACCTGTATTACTTTATGAAACGGTTCAACATCGTCCGTCCAGACGAATAAACCATCAAGACCCCCTGTCGGCATTTCTGACACCAGCCATTTGTCAGACTGCCTTTCAGGGACAAGTCTCTTCAGAGTCTCGCCTACACCGACCCAGCCCGGGTCGG
>JBEDMQ010000007.1:0-5020 GCA_041171045.1 Pseudomonadota bacterium | reverse complement strand
GCGGCATCAGGTGGGGCGTCGGTTATTTCTGTCTGGTCGACCACCAGGTCTTCGCGGCCCAGTCGGGCCCCGCTGGGAAGGTAGCGGGCGGCCCTGATCGACTGGCCAAAGACCCGGACCCGCAGGGGAATGCTGGCGCTGAAGCTAGGCTTGTCGCACCGGGCTAGGACCTGCACATTTCCCCACATGCGGTCTCTTTTGGGGTTCTCAAACGATAGTGTTTGCTCACATTTTGTTCGGAGCCCGGCGTTTGGGGGGAACTCCACTTGAATGGTCTGGCCCCGCAGACTGGGGTGACTGGCGATGATGGCCTGCGCCCGCTTCTGGTCTTGATCGGTAAGGGGGAATCGATCAAGCCCCTCTGACCCGATCAGGGCCCGTTGGGCCCAGGTGGGCTGAGGGACTGCAACCGCCAAGACTGCCAAAACCACCATCAGCCAGGTGGCCCCTGCGGTCCCTGTGGTCGTCCCCTTGGTCCCTGTGATCCTTAGGTGGGAATCAGCCATGACATGAGTTGGGCATCCTCACCCACCAAGACCCCGGCCACCCACTCTGGGGCGGCCACCACCTGGGGCAGGACGAAGGCATTGGCCACCGTAAAAGGCAGCACCGCATCGGCATAGAGCACAAAGGGCTCAGCACCGGATTGACCATGGATTCGAAGTCGAGGGGCATCCACCTCGCCCAATAAATCCACCCCGCGCGGCTTGGTACAGGTCTCGGCCGACAGGAACTGGGCCCAGGAGATCGCAAAGCGTTGACCACCCCGCATAAAGGGCACCACCCGCAGGCGGGACAGGCTCTTGGGCAGAATCATCCACAGGCCGTTGTCAACGGGCTGCAGTCGCCCATTGACCACCTGCATGGCCTGGTTGATGCGCTCCAGCGCAGGCCCATTGGCCGGAATGTCGGCCAACTCAATAAATAACGTCTGTGACTGAACCGAGCCAGTAATCTTGGAGGGCTGGGGCAGTTGGCCCAGCATGGCCACCAGATAATCCACCACATCGGCGTCAGCCCGCAGATCGCCAAGGTCGAGCGTGCGCGACAGGCCATAGAGTCGTTTGGCCAGTAACTCCTGACCGATGCCCACCATCCAGTCGGCATGGTCTGCCAGCATGAGCTGACCGCGACGGGCGAGTTCATCGGAGCCCGAGTCACCCAGAAATTGGGCCATGGCCTGAAGCTTTTGCAAACCCCGTGTGCGGTCGTAGATGCTGAGGCCAGGCGAGGCGGCGTCGTTGCTGTCCGCCGCTGAGACCTGCGAGTTGTCTGCCTCGGTCAGGTCGTTGCCGTTGCCTTGAAAGTAGACCAGCCCCTGCATGTCCGACAGGTCAATGTCGTCAGTGTCGGCCTGGGCCACCCGGGCATCGGCCCGTTGGATCATTGGGTCCGGCAATTGGTCAGTGGCTCGGTAGGCCAATCCCGACAAGTCAATAGCAGCCTCGCCCTGACCAGACAACTCTGCCGCCAGTCTGGCGAGCTGCTGGTGATGGCCAGGTCCCAGGCTGAGGCTGGCATCAAAATGGCCCGACTCTAGGGCCTGCAACAGCTCGGCCACCAAATCGGAGAACACCGCAAAGAGGTCTTGCAGATTAGGAAAGCCAGAGGTGGCCTGACGCGCCAGACGTTCGGCCAGCTCCCCATGACGGGTGAGTCTCAGACAGTACAAGGCATCGGCGATGTCTCGCACATACATTGACACCGCCATGGCATCAACCGACAGCCCGCTGGCCTGGGCATGGGCCAGTCCGTCAGCGGCCCGTCGCAGGTCCGCTACAAAGGGCTGCTGCAGATCACTCATGAAGCGCGAGTCTCGAGTGTGGCCGACAGCTCGGCCAGGGCCTCGTTCAGGCGGCCAATCTGACCAACCCACTGCCGAGTAACCATGACCATAGCCTCAGCATCGGTCTGCAGACGACTCCAGGCCGGGGGTTGATCGGACGGTTGGTCTTGCAGGAGCTGCTGCTGGTCGGCCAGCGATTTGTCCAGCTTGCGAGCCTGCAGCTCAATGTAATCAACGTTCTCAGAGAAACGGTCGCAGAGATCGGACATGCCACGCGGTGCATCTGGATTCGAGGCCATGACTGACAGCTGCAGCCCTTGCTCCTTCAGACTGACCAAGGACCCCAGGGCATCTTGTAGGCGAAGACGGGCCGGCTCCAGGACCGAGGCCAAGTCCTTGGGACGACTGTTGTCCGTGGCCTGTCGAACCTCAGCCAGGCCCTCGGAGAGCTTGCGAATGGCATCGGACAGCTGACGACCCAGGTCGCCAATCTGCTTGGCAGCCAAGAGCACATAGGTCACCTGCTCTCCCGCCAGTCGCAGGGTCTGACTGGCCTGGGTATCGCGATCGGTGATGGCGGTGCTGGTGACGTTGACCTCGATAGAGGAGACAAGGTCCGCCTTGGCCATGAGTGACGGCTCCATCACCGCGTCGCCCGAGGGGCCGCTGGGCACCAGGCGGCCCTGCCCCTCCTCGATCAGAGCCCTCAGCTCACGATCGGCGGCGAACAGCAAGACACTGGCCGCGACAAACGCAAGGGTGGCCACAAAGCCCGAGAGGAAGGTGAGCGTCCAGAGATCGAATTGATTGGTCTTGTCGCTGGTGCGCTGATGGACCGCCTGCTGATTGGCCAGGGCCGACTCCAGGCCGACCAGTCTGGCCAGCACTTCCTCGCCGATTGCGTTGGCGGAGAAGACTGCACTCTCCCACTCATTGGCGCGCTTGATCACAATGAGTTGATCAATCTGATCACGGATGCCAATGCGTCGAGGGTTCATGGCGGACTTGAATTGCTCCTGGTCGATGCGCTGACGACCGGCTGCAACGGCCTTGAGGGCAGCCCGAAAGGCGTCGGGCTTGTCCAGGGTCTTGGTGGTCTTCATGCCCAGCAGATGGGGGCGTACCTGCGACAGGGCCTTGCTCACCTCTAGAAAGGGCGAGTAAGACGGCACCCTGGCGGTCTCAAGCGGCCGGCCTGGCCCGATCAAGGCATCGATCTGGGTTAGGCCGTCGGCAGCGGCCTTGGACAGGTTTGAGAGCTTTGGTGCCAGGTCTTGCAGTCGCTTCAGTGGTTCGGCAACCAGCTTGGCCTCGGCCTGGGGCAACTCGGACAATCCTACGGCGATGCCATTGATGCCCATTTGAAAGCCGGGATCAAACCAATCACGTTTCTGCAGACGAGCGCGCAGGTCTGCAATCAGCTTGTCTGCCGGGACCCGGGCGTCATTGGGCTGGGCAGCCGTGCTGACCTCGCGCTGCACATTGGACGATTCAATCGACAGCAACTGCAGCAAGGCCGGGTGACGAATACCCAGGGCAAAGGTAAAGACCGCACCCGCCACGCTGAGGGCAAACAACAGCAAGGTCCAGAGCTTGGCGCGAGACACCCGCGTCAGTTCCTGATGGATGTCTGATTGGTCCGTCTTGCTGGTCACGCAGTCTTCTCCCCGTTGTCGCTGGTTTGGTTCTGATTCTGGATCATCACATCAGGCTACGCCGGCTTTGGCGCGCAGGACCTGCCACTGTCGGTCACTGTATTCCGCGATCACCCCGTGCTCCCCGCGGACCAGGCTGGCCCTGAAGGGCCCATGGGTCTCTTCGGCCCGAAAAGCCAGTCGCACCGGCGTGGTCTGCTCACTCAAGACCACCACCCACATCGCAGCATCCAAAGGCGGCTCAGCCTGAGCCGGCGAGAGAGACGTGCCATCGAGGGTCTCGAGCAAGTGGTCGTGTGGCAGCACCATGGTAGGCGTGCCCTCTCTCATCAGCATGCCCAGGGCTGCGGATTTGGGAGGGCCGGCCAGCAGCTGACTGCTACGAAAGGCAGCATGAACCGCTGCGAAGTCGATGGCCATGGCCTGGCCCTGCCAGACAAAGCCGAACAAACGCTGTGTGGCACTCATGCCTGAGAGACCTCAGCCTCGCGGGCCTGACGCCGAAAGTGAAACCACAGCGATAGAAAGAACAAGACCAGAGCGGCCACCAGACCCATGACCGCATCACCCAACAGGCTTAAGACCTGCGCCTGGGAGACGGTGGCGGTCTGCAAGTCGGCCAGGTAGTCATCGATGGCCCGCTGGAATTGATCGTGGTGCCACATCAGAAAATTGGCCAGTGACACGTAGCCCACATCGTCCGCACCCAGGCTGCGTTGAGACAGGTTGTATCGGCTGAGTTGAGCGGCCAAGCGGCCAAGGCTCTCGATGTAGACACCGCGCCAGCTAGAGGAGACAGCCTGTACGAAGTCACGCTCAAAACGCTCGGCCAGTCGAGCCGCCTCGAGCCGGGAGACCACATTGAGGCCCTTGGGGGTTGCGAACATGAGCCCGTGGTTTTGAGCGGTGATGATCTGATCGGCCCCCATCACCAAGGTGGCATTGAACAGGCGACCCTGGCGACGCAGCACCATGCCCACGGATTTGTCATTGACATCACCGATACGAATCATGAAGTCGTAGACCGTGTTGACATCTGTGGTGCCAATGGCTGCGATCTCATCACCAATCCGAATCCCTGCGCGATAGGCTGGCGACTCGACTTCCACACCAGAGACCATGGGGCGCAGCTGTTTGAGACGTGCCTCCGAGCGAGTATTCTCAAAGGCAGCGAAGGTCGCGAAGATGGCCCCAAGGGCATCACTGGCAGAGCTGCCTCGAATGGGCTCGGGCTCGGTAGTGCCGCGCTCTAAAGGCGTGGGCGTAAGGCCGGTGAGCTTGGCCACACGAGCGTATTGCTCGAAGGCCGGCAACTTGGGCGTCACCTGTGACAGGGCATTGCTCTTACTGGCAATCTGAGACCCCACCGACCCCATCCAGATGAGGGACAACAACAGCAAGGCACTGCTGGCCGCTAGAAACCAGAACGAGATGGGCCGTGGTGTCGGCATGTCCTGCTCCGGACCGTCGATCTGCGGCTCTGAATTCAGGTCTGGATTCTGATTGGGTTCGGTCATGGGCTTGGCGGTGTGGCTTGAATCTGGAAGTTTTCTTTGAGGCGCTCAACGTCGGCATGGGC
>JBEDMQ010000006.1:0-5306 GCA_041171045.1 Pseudomonadota bacterium | reverse complement strand
CCTTGGTAAGACGGTTTTTGATGGGGAAGATTCCATCGACATTCTCGCTCAGGTCAGTCTGGCCGTCCCAGCTGGTCAATCCATGGCCATTTGTGGCCCATCGGGCTGCGGCAAATCAACCCTGCTGGGCCTGCTCGGTGGTCTGGATGTCCCCAGCACTGGCGAGGTCCTGTGGTTTGGCGAGGCGATCAGTGGCCTGGACGAGGAGGCGCGATCGGCCAAGCGCAATGGCCAACTGGGCTTTGTCTTCCAGTCGTTTCAGCTGCTGCCCCAGCTCAGCGCACTCGAGAACGTGATGCTGCCACTGGCCCTGGCTGGGCGGTCCCATGAGCAGGCTCGGGCTGAAGAGTTACTGGACATGGTGGGCCTGGCCAAGCGCAGTCGGCATTTCCCCGCCACCCTGAGTGGAGGCGAGCAGCAAAGGGTGGCCCTGGCGCGGGCTTTTGCCCTGTCGCCGCGACTGTTGCTGGCCGACGAGCCCACGGGCAGTCTGGATGCGGCCAGTGGCGAGCGGGTCATGGCCTTGTTCTTTGAATTGCAGCGGGAGCATCAGACCACCGTGGTGGTGGTGACCCATGATCAGAGCCTGGCCGGTCGCTGTGACCAGCTGGTCCAAATGAGGGCCGGCCGAATCGTATAATTGAGGACTATGTCTAATGTCCGCTGCCTTCCGGGGGCGCAAGCGCTTTCTGCCTTCCGTCAGGCCCGGCTTCTTCAGAGTCTTCAGTCCCACGCGCCCGCCATCAGCCTGCTGGGTGCGCGGTGGGCCTACCTCACCGAATTTTCAAACGCGGATGACCTAGAGGCCTCGGTCCAGACCCGTCAGTTGCTCACGGATCTGCTGGACCTGGAGGGCCTCGAGTTTCCATCGGCTGGCAAGGCGATGCGGATCTGGGTGTTTCCCCGGCGGGGCACTCGATCACCCTGGTCATCCAAGGCTTCGGACATTCTGCGGTCTTGCGGACTGGCCACTGTGTCCCGAGTGGAACGGGGCATTTGTTTTGATCTCAAGCACAGCGGCCAGCCCTCTGCCGAAGTGATGAACTGTCTGTCTGATCGCATGATTGAGCAGGTATTCGTGGGAGAGGCCCCTCTGGACCTCTTCGAGGCCCCTCAGGCCCAGCCGTTGGGTCTGATCGCCTTGGGTGCGACGCCCTCCAGTGCAAAGGCGGCCCTGGCCCAGGCCAATCAGTCTCTTGGCCTGGCGCTCTCGGAGGACGAGATCGATTACCTGGTGCAGGCCTATCAGGGCCTGGGGCGGGACCCCAGTGATGTCGAACTGATGATGTTTGCCCAGGCAAACTCAGAGCACTGTCGACACAAGATTTTTAACGCCGACTTCACGATTGATGGTCAGGCCATGCCCAAGTCGCTCTTTGGCATGATTCGTCACACCCATCAGCAGACGCCTGAGAACACGCTCAGCGCCTATGCAGACAATGCTGCGGTATTGGCTGGGGCGCCGGCCATGCGTTGGGCGCCGCCCGCTGGTCAGCCTGGTCCGTATCAAGCCCAGAGCGAGCCGCTGCACACGGTTCTCAAGGCCGAGACCCACAACCACCCAACGGCCATCTCGCCGTTTCCTGGTGCCGCCACCGGTGCGGGTGGCGAGATCCGTGACGAGGGTGCGACTGGCCGTGGGGCAGAGCCTCGAGCCGGTCTGACGGGCTTTGCTGTCTCGGCACTTCATTTTGATGGCCGGGCCCATACGCCCGATCGCATTGCCTCGCCGCTCGCCATCATGACCGAAGGCCCCTTGGGCGGGGCCGCCTTTAACAACGAATTTGGTCGGCCCAATCTATTGGGCTACTTCAGAAGTTTCGAGCTCACCCATGCCGGTCAGCGCTGGGGCTACCACAAGCCCGTCATGCTGGCTGGTGGTGTCGGTGTGATCCGCGAGATTCTGGTCGACAAGCACGGCATTCCGCCAGGGTCTCTGTTGATCCAGTTGGGCGGCCCCGGCATGCGAATCGGCATGGGCGGCGGCGCGGCCTCGTCGATGCAGACCGGGACCAACCAGGCCGACCTTGACTTCGATTCGGTGCAGCGTGGCAACCCTGAGATGCAACGTCGGGCCCAGGAGGTCATCGATTCCTGCGTGGCCTTGGGCGAACGCAATCCCATTCTGTCGGTGCATGATGTGGGCGCAGGCGGTCTGTCCAATGCCTTCCCAGAATTGGTTCATGGTGCTGACCGAGGTGGCCGATTTGAGCTGCGCCGTGTGCCCCTCGATGAAAAGGGTCTGTCGCCGGCCGAGATCTGGTGCAACGAGTCCCAAGAGCGCTACGTTCTGGCCATTTCGCCCGAACACGAAGATCTGTTTGCCAAGATCTGCTCGCGTGAGCGTTGTCCGATGACCGTGGTGGGTGTGGCCACCGATGAGCATCAGCTGCAGTTGGTGGATACCCAGACGCAGGGCTCACAGCAGCCAGTGGACATGCCCATGCAGGTTCTGTTGGGCAAGCCACCCAAGGTCCACCGAGATGTCCAGGCCGTCAGCCTGCCTGGAGCCGAGCTCGATCTGACGCAGGTGGATTTGGGCCAGGCCATTGAGGCCGTCTTGGCCCAGCCCACCGTGGGTTCCAAACAATTTCTGATCACCATTGGAGACCGAACCGTCGGTGGGCTCACGGCCCGAGACCCCATGGTCGGTCCATGGCAGACGCCCGTGGCCGATGTGGCTGCGACCCTCTGGGATTACCAAGGCTTTGGCGGCCAGGCCATTGCAACCGCTGAGCGTCCGCCGCTGGCCATTGTCAATCCAGCAGCATCGGCCCGCATGGCCTTGGGTGAAGTTCTCACCAACCTGTTGGCTGCACCGGTGGCCGACTTTAAACAGACCAAGCTCTGCGCCAACTGGATGGCAGCCTGTGGTGAGCCTGGTCAGGATGCGGCGCTCTACCAGGCCGTTGAGGCCCTGGCCATGGAGGCCTGCCCTTCATTGGGCTTGTCGATTCCGGTGGGCAAAGACTCTTTGAGCATGCGCACCCAGTGGCAGGATGCCAATGGGCAGCGGCAGTCGGTGATCTCGCCGGTATCGCTCAACCTCACCGCGGTTGCGCCAGTGTCAGATGTTCGACAGATCTGGACACCCATGCTGCAGACGCAGTCGGACAGCGTGCTGATTCTGATCGACCTGGGTCAGGGCCGTGCCCGATTGGGTGGATCCATCCTGGCTCAGACGCAAGGCGTCTTCGGCGAGGACACACCGGACCTAGAAGACCCTCAGCAGATTGAGCGCCTGCGCCAGGCCTTGTTGCAGGCACGTGAGCAGCAGTTGGTGCAGGCCTATCACGATCGATCGGATGGTGGCCTGATCGCTTGTCTGTCCGAGATGGCCTTTGCCTCGCGCTGTGGCCTGACCATCAACATCGACCTGCTGACCATTGACCCAGTGGCTGCGGATTGGGGTGACTTCAAGATTCGTCCTGAGCAGGTGGCCGTTCAGCGAGCCGAGTGGACCCTCAAAGCGCTGTTCAATGAAGAGCTGGGCGTGGTGGTTCAGGTGGGCAAGGCCAAACGGTCTGCCTTCATGGACATCCTGCGGGCCCATGACCTGTCCAAATATGCCTTTGAAGTAGCCAGTCCCAATCCACGCGACAGCATCGAGATTTATCGTGACGCCAAGTGCGTCTTCAGTGCCCCTCGAAAAAAGCTGCAGGCTGCCTGGTCATCGGCCTCTTCTCGGATTGCCGGACAACGGGACAACCCCCAGGCGGTGGCACAGGAATACGAGGACCAACTCCTGGCGACAGACCCCATGCCGGTGGTCTTGCCAGATGCCTTGATCAAGGCCCTTCAGGCGCCCATGGTCAACCGTGGCGCAGCCCCCAAGGTGGCAGTTCTGCGCGAGCAGGGTGTGAACGGACAGGTGGAAATGGCCGCAGCCTTTCATGCGGCCGGCTTTGAGGCCTGGGACGTTCACATGTCTGACCTGGCCGAAGGCCGAGTGTCCTTGAAGGACTTTCAGGGCTTTGTAGCCTGTGGCGGCTTCTCGTTTGGGGATGTGCTCGGTGCGGGCCAAGGCTGGTCTCGGTCCATTCTCTACAACGATCAACTGCGTGGGCAGTTCGAAGCTTTTCTCGCGAGCCAAGATCGGTTTGCCCTGGGTGTCTGCAATGGCTGTCAGATGGTCAGTGGACTGGCGCCGATCATTCCAGGGGCTGAGCATTGGCCACGGTTCAAGCGAAACCTGTCTGAACAGTTTGAGGCGCGACTGTCCTTTGTTGAAATCACCGATTCGCCGTCGGCCTTCTTCCAAGACATGGCCGGTGCGCGGCTGCCGATTGTGGTCTCGCATGGCGAGGGCAGGGCAGACTGGTCACATCACCCCGATGCACGTTGTGCTCAGTCGGCGAGCTTGGTGGCCATGCGGTATGCGAACCCTCAGGGTCAGGCGGCCGATCGCTACCCAGCCAATCCCAATGGCTCACCCGATGGCATTACCGCAGTCACCACCACCAGTGGCCATGTCACTATTCTGATGCCGCACCCTGAACGGGTCTTCCGCAACGTTCAGTTCTCTTATCTGCCGCCTGCATTCCATGCATTGGGTGATCAGTCGCCTTGGCTTCAGATGTTCCGCAACGCTTATCGCTGGGTTCAATAATCATGCTGTCGACCGCCAACATCACGATGCAGTTTGGGGCCAAGCCCCTGTTCGAAAACGTTTCGGTTAAGTTCGGTGGGGGCAATCGCTACGGCCTGATCGGGGCCAACGGCTGCGGCAAGTCCACCTTTATGAAGATTCTGGGGGGTGACTTGGAGCCCTCCGGTGGTGTGGTCATGACCGATCCTGGTGTTCGCCTGGGCAAACTGCGTCAGGACCAGTTTGCCTACGAGGATGTGCGTGTTCTCGATGTGGTCATGATGGGTCACGACGAGATGTGGTCGGCCATGACCGAGCGCGATGCGATTTACGCCAACCCGGATGCCTCGGAAGAGGACTACATGAAGGCAGCCGATCTGGAGGCCAAATTTGCCGAGTACGACGGCTACACGGCCGAGGCCAGAGCAGGCGAGTTGCTGTTGGGTGCCGGTATTGGCACCGAGCTTCACAATGGCCCCATGCGCGAGATCGCACCGGGCTGGAAACTGCGGGTCTTGCTAGCCCAGGCGCTCTTTAGTAACCCCGATGTGCTGCTGTTAGACGAGCCCACCAACAACCTGGACATCGACACCATTCGTTGGCTGGAAGATGTGCTCAACGATCGTGACAGCACCATGATCATCATCTCCCACGACCGGCACTTCTTGAATTCGGTCTGTACGCACATGGCCGACGTCGACTATGGCGAGATTCGCAT
>JBEDMQ010000005.1:0-4138 GCA_041171045.1 Pseudomonadota bacterium | reverse complement strand
AGTTGATCGGCCCATCGATCTGGATTCGAGAAGGTCAGGCCCTCTTTGACCATGACGACCAGTTGCGTCATGAGCGTGGGACCAGCGACAAAAATGAAGAGCAAAAAGATGGTGATGAGAGCCAGAGTCGTCAGGTCTCTGGACTGGGCAAACTGGCCGTCCTCACGCGCTTGCTGTAATCGCCGTTCGGTAGGCTCTAACTGTTTGTCCTCTTGCGAACTCTCTTCTGCCATGGCGGCAGTTTAGCTTAGGCCTGTGGGTTTGACTTGAGCTGCTCAAACAGGCTCTCAGCCTGGACTCGCTCAATGGCGTCCATCAGTTTCCAGACCCGGTCGGTCGATTCAATGGCAATGGGATTTCCAAACTTGCGCGACATGCGGTACCAGGCCCATGCACGGGGCAGGTCTCGTTGTACGCCTGCGCCTCGCTCGTAGAGACCCGCGAGTCGGAAGGCGGCAATGGGATCCTCCAGCGCGGCCGCACGTCTGTACCAGGTAAAGGACAGGAGGTAATTGCGCTCGACGTTGGCGCCCGATTCAAAACGACCACCGATCTCGACCATGGCCGCCACATTGCCATTGTTGGCCGCTGCCAGCATCCAGTAGCCACCACGCGCAGGATCAACCCGCGTGCCGATGCCCTGCAGGTACATCAGCGCAATCTCGTATTGGGCTTTGGCATCCCCGCCTTCGGCGAGCTTTTCGAGAATCTGCAGGGCCTCGGTGAACCGCCCTACCTCGTAGGCCCGACGAGCCCGGTGGTAGTCAGAGCACCCTGCCAACCCAAGGCCCAAGATCGCCACCCCTGTCATGACGGCCAGACGGCCAGTGAAACCCCTGCGAGAGGAGCAGACCGGCTGCGAATGAGGCACGACGGGGGCTAGAGGCATGGGCATTAGGTTACAGGGCTCTGGTGTTAGGCGTTGGTGGTGGCAAGGCTGGAGCAGCCCCCGGAACCGCTGCAGGAGCAGCGCCCGGCGTCACACCTGCTGGCGCTGGTGCGGCGGGTGCCCCGGGTTGAGCGGCGCCTGCGGAAGGATTCGCTCCCGGAGGCCCAGCAGCCAGGTCAGCTGCGGGCACCGGCTCCTTGTAGCTGGCCCCCAGATCACCGCCCACGGCCCTGGCCATGGCACCCAGGTAACGGCGGCCCAGGTCAGGGTAGTGAGGTGCCGATGGCAGATACCCCTTGGAACGAATGCAGGCCGATGGATTGGAATTGCCCTCACAGGAGGCAATGGCTCCTAAGCGTCCTACTTCAAACTGCTCGCCCAAGAAAAACAGGAAGACAAAAAACGCGGCCGGGAAAACGGCAAAGAAGAGCGTCTTTCGTAGGATGACTTTGACTTTGTCTAGCATGGTGAGGTCCTGGTAATCGAAGTGTTGACTAGTGGGGGTTGGCTTTAACGGGTGAGGCTGGCTTGCGAACCACGCCCGTGGATTCAATCTGACGCCATGGGTTCTCCGGCCGATTGTTGAGCAGACGGGTATGTATATCCAGCACGTAGGGATGCTGTGGATGGCCGGTCTTGAGCATGCCGGCGTAGGCCTTCAGAGCCAGGTCCTTGAGCCCACGATCGGCAAAACCACTGGCCGCGCAGTAATAGGCATTAAAAGCCGCATCACGATTGTTGACGCCCGGCTGAGCCACCATGTTCAGGTCGGCATACAGCATGCAACTCCATGGATGCAGATCGATGGCGCCAGCAACCAAAATGTTTTTGGCAAATTCGCGCTCGCGGACCCCGCGCTCATAGGCCAGTCCGGCCGACCGTTTGTAGGCGGGGTCCTGAAAGCCGGTGTAGATGTCTCCCTCTTCGCCAAACCGGGCCGACTCCTCGGCCGCGACCTTCGCCCGAAAGTAAGCGGCATCTCGATTACCGCCAGCAGCCAGGGACTCTAGTTCTTTCTTGAGCAGCAAGGCCTGCTCGAGGGGCCGCAACATGTCGGACTCATCACTGGGACAGTCTTTTTTTCGGATGCATTCCGAGGCGTCGAAGGCTTGGGCCTGCAGGGCCCGAATCTGGTTGTACTTGGCCTCGGCCGCTTGGTAGCTGGCCGCATGCTGATAGGTCGGGGCTGCCGGCTTCGAGGCTGGCGTCGTGTGCGCTGACTGGGCCGGGGCTGGTGCCGCGGCATGTCCACTGGTTGCCGACCAGGCCGAGCCAGCATAAAACGCCAGGCTCGTGACCACGAGCCCAGCGCAGCGAGCGTGCCAAACCGAGGACATTTATCGATTCCCGCTACCGGAAGGCGGCCCCGAGCTAGGCCCCAGACTGGGTCGCGATGGCAAGACCAGGATGGGCACCCGACCAGAGGCAGTGGGCTCACCAGCCGGAACAGCGACGGACCCCTGCGGTGCAGCCGCCGGCTGATTCTGCCCAGGTCCCGGCGGCGCATTGCGGCGATCTAAGCCACCCTTGGTAGCACCAGTGTCTTGGTCCAGGACCGTGATCGAAATGCGTCGATTCAGGGGGTCGTTGGGATTGTCTGGGTTGAGCCGAATGGTGTCGGCAAACCCCACCACCTGGCTAACGCGCTGCTCGGGTAGACCACCAGCAATCAACTCACGGCGGGCCGCATTGGCCCGATCGGTGGACAACTCCCAGTTGGAGTAGCCCGCCTGGCCATTGCTGTATTTGAGACTGTCGGTATGGCCCTCGATGCGAACGCCATTGGGCATGTCCTTCAGGACCCCGCCAATGGCACGAAGCAGCCTGCTGGCAAAGCCCGCCATATCTGC
Source organism: Pseudomonadota bacterium (assembly GCA_041171045.1). Taxonomy (GTDB): domain Bacteria; phylum Pseudomonadota; class Gammaproteobacteria; order Burkholderiales; family Burkholderiaceae_A; genus Hahnella. The sequence goes on along the minus strand of JBEDMQ010000005.1, from coordinate 1,399 downwards.
CCCGCCCACGCCAAACATGGCCCGGTTCTTCTCATCAACAATCTGAATACGCAGGCCAGAGGCATTGATGTCCATGAAGACCTGGTTTTTAATCTTGGCCAACTCAGGGTCGGATTTGATCTCCTGCTCGATGCCTTCCTTGGCATCCAACATCTTGCGAACGTTCTTGCGGGCGCGCTCGTCAAACTCAACGGCCTCGCTCACCCGACGCTGCTCGGTATCCGCATCGGCCCGGGCCTCGACACCATCGGTTCTAAAGATCTGCGGGCCACCGCCCTTGATGATGCTGTTGGTATCACCCGATCCCTGCCCACCCTCTAGCGTTAGTCGCAGCGGGTTTTGGAAGTAGGCCGAGATACCGGCCAGGTCGCCTGAGGTGGTCGAGCCCAACACCCACATCAGCAGGAAGAAGGCCATCATCGCCGTCACGAAGTCGGCGTAGGCAATCTTCCAGACGCCGCCACCGTGACCACCGACGACCTTCTTGACGCGTTTGACGACTATTGGCTCTTGGTTGTCCGCCATGGGTTTCTCTTATCGCTCTATGAGTGCTGGTGAAGGACCTACTTACCCTTGACGTTCTTGGTCTCTTCGTCGAGCTCTTTGAAGCTGGGACGCATATCAGAGAAGAGCACCTTGCGACCGAACTCCACTGCGCCCTGCGGCGGGAAGCCGTTCAGGCTGGCCAGCAAAATGGCCTTGACCGCCAGGAAGGGCTTGCCTTCAACTTCCTCGTTCTGCAGCAGGGCAATCGAGATAGGCGAGGTCACCGAGTACGACAGCAGAATACCCAAGAAGGTACCCACCAGCGCCGCACCAATCATCTTGCCCAGTTCAGCCGGTGGCAGACCGATCGATCCCATCACGTTCACCACACCCATCACCGCCGCCACGATACCGAAGGCGGGGAAGGCGTCGGCCAGCTTACCGATGATGTCAACAGGCACGTGGGCCTCTTGGTGGTGGACCTCGAGTTCCTGCTCCATGAGGGCCTCGATCTGAACGTTGTTCAGGGCACCGGCCAGCATCATGCGCAGGTAGTCACAGATAAACTCCACCAGGTGGTGGTCCTCTTTGATCGAGGGGTATTTTTCGAACAGGGCGCTGGCCTCTGGCTCTTCAATGTCCGCTTCCAGCGACATCAGACCGTCACGACGGATCTTTTGAAGGATCTCGAACATCAGGCAGAGCAAATCCAGGCACTTGCGCTTGTTGGACTTGGGAGACTTGAAAGCCCGTGGCAGAGCCGCCATGGTGGCCTTTAGGTTACGTGGCGAGTTACTGGCGATCAGATAGCCAATGCCCAAACCACCAATCGACAGCACCTCGGTCGGCTGCCAGAGCACCACAATGTTTCCGCCGTGCAGGGCGTAGCCCAAGATCGCACAGCCGATACCCA
>JBEDMQ010000004.1:0-2830 GCA_041171045.1 Pseudomonadota bacterium | reverse complement strand
CCAGTTGCGCGTTGCCCTGGAGGCCGAGCGGGTGGACGACTATGCGGCGGGTGTCGACCGGGCTGGTCGGGCCCTCGATGCCCTGGCCCAATTCCCGGGCGGATTGGATGGCCTCAAGGCCCAGATCGACCTGCTGCCCGAGCAAGAAAAAACCAGCCTGCGGTCCACCCTCTTAAAGGCGCAGCAGGATCATTTGGTCAATGGTGAGTTGATCCGGGCGGCCAGCTTAAAGAACTCTGCTTTGATGGCGTCCCTGGCCCAGCAGTCTGAGTCGGCGACTTACTCGGCCAAGGGCCAGGTGGCCAATGTGCTGGGCAACCTGTTATCGCGCAAAGTCTGACATCAGCCCACGAATGCGCACCATGGCCTGGGTGTGCAGCTGGCTGATGCGGCCGGGCGTCAGGTCCATGACGTAGGCCACTTCTCTAAAGCTCAAGTCTTCCTGGTAGTGCAGGGCCACCACCAGCCGCTCCTTTTCGGGCAGGTTTTTCAGCATGGTGCTGATCTGAAGCTTTAACTGCTTGTGCGAGGTGATGAGTGCCGGATCTGCGTCTTCCGCAATCGGCAGCAGGGTCTCTGGCACATCGTCAATGGCGGTCATGCCCACGCTGGCATCCAGGGTCTGAAAGTACTCCTCCATGGTCAGCGAGCAGGCCTCGGCAATTTCCTGTTCGGTGGGCGGACGGCCCAGCTCTTGTTCTAGCTTGCGGGTGGCCCGCTCCAGCTCGGTCAGTTTGTCGCGCTGGTTGCGCGGCAGGATGTCGTTCTCGCGGCAGCTGTCGTAGATGGCCCCGGTAATCCGAATGCGGGCATAGGACTCAAAAGGCAGACCAGGCTGAGGCTTGTAGCGCTTGATGGCATCGAGCAGGCCCATCATGCCCTCTTGAATCAGGTCGTCGAGCTCCACGTTGGCGGGCAGCCGGGAGGCCACCTGGTAGGCCAGCCGGCGAACCAGCGGGGTGTGGGCCCGAATGGCCTCTTGAAGATCATCGGCCAGCACCTGCGCATAGGGTTGTTTGAGTTTTGCCATCTGCCTTTTAACGTCCCAGGCCTCTGGCCAGGTTGGCCAATTTTTTGAAGAGCCCAGCCGGCAGGATAAGGCCTGTTGGGGTTTTGCGTGCGCGTGCGGGCAGTGGGTCGATGGTGGGCCGTGCTGCCACCCAGCCCAGGTCTTCTAGATCGGTGCCCAGCAGGCTGTTGCTGGCCTGTTGCAGACGAGAGAAGGCCTCCTGACATTCGGCCTCTTCTTTGCCCACCATGAGCACCGGCACTACTCTGTCGGGGTCTTGGGCGGTCATGCTGCGAATGAGCTCCAGGGCCCTGACCAGGCTGGTCTGCTCCGGTGTGGCGACCACAATCACATCGATCTCATCGGCAAAAAACCCAAAGCCTTCATGGCTGGGGTCTTGGGTGGCGATGATCATGACATCGATCTCGATACCGGCAGTAGCCAGCCGCTCGAGCACGTTGGGATGTTTGGCCCGGCGCAGCTCATGGCTCTTGCGAAGCCGAATGGCGCAGGCAAACTTTAGGTTCTCTTCGGCATCGACGATGGCCTTCTCAATGGGCACCAGGTTTTCCATGACCTGGCCCAGGTCGTACTTGGTGCGATAGGCCAGCTTGGGAAAGGCCCGACGATCGGCCAGTCGAACCTCGTCAATCAGCAGGGTCTTGGTGCCTTCACGACGCAGAATTTGAGCCACGCCCTGACCGAGCCAGACGGTGTCGTCGGCATCCAGGGCGCAGGCCAGCGCCAGGGTGCGGGGTGCACCATTGCCAAAAAGCTCCCGCAGGCCATCGGCCTGATCGCCAGTCATGCTGGCAGCGGCTGGGGCAGTCGGCACTGCTGAGGCCGCTATCGTCTCTGCAGTAGGTACCTCTGCAGCAGGTGCCTCAGTGACCGCCTGCTCTGAGCTGTCCATGGTCTCCGATGCCGTTTCGCTCAAGGTCTTGTTTCCCGCTTACGACTTGGCAGACCACTGGGCCAGCTGGTCTGCCAGCACGGCCGGCATTTGCTCGGCGGTGACGTCCATGTCTGCACCCAATTGACGTGGTCGCAGCGCTCGGTGGGCCAGGTACTGGGCGCTGGGCGCGCTCAGGTCCTCGGGCACGCGTTGGCCGTTGGAGATAAAGAGCAGCGGCAGCGAGTGGCGAATTAGTGAATCGACCACTGGGCCAATCAGGGCGGCCTCGTCGGTCTTGGTCACCACCACGGACTGAATGGCATGGCCGCTGTCCGCGTGGCCGTGCAGCTGAATGATGTCTTCTTGGGTGCGCAGGTCGGTGGTGGCACTCATCACCAGAATGCGATGGCGGTTGGCCTGTCCCTTGGCCAAGAGCTGGGCCTGGTCGAGCATCAGGGTGTCGCGTTGGCTCACACCAGCGGTGTCGATGAGAACAACCTTTTTCTTGCTGGCTTCAGAGAGCTTGGCGGTCAGGTCTTCGCTGTCCCGCACAGCGATCACGGGCAGACCCAGGATCTTGGCAAAGACCTTGAGCTGTTCTTGCGCACCGATTCGGTAGGTGTCGGTGGTCAGCAGCACCACCTCGTTGCGACCAAAGCGCAGCACACAGCGGGCTGCGATCTTGGCCACGGTGGTGGTCTTGCCCACGCCGGTGGGGCCGATGAAGGTAAAGATGCCGCCTTCATCAAAGATGTCCATGGGGTCTTGGGTGTGGATCAGACGCTCCAGGGTCTGGGCAACCATCTCGCTCAAGTCGTCAATGCTGCCTTGCTCGGGCAACGACTGAACGATGTCGGCGCAGAGCTTGGGCGAGATGCCTGCATTGATCATGCGCTTGACCAACTCGGCATGAACTGGGGCCTGCT
>JBEDMQ010000003.1:0-5203 GCA_041171045.1 Pseudomonadota bacterium | reverse complement strand
AAGCTGCTGGAAAAACAAAAGGCCGGTAAGAAGCGCATGAAACAGGTGGGTAGTGTTGAAATTCCTCAAGAGGCCTTCCTGGCCATTCTGAAGGTGGACGACTGATGAACTTTGCTCTGATTCTGGCCATGGCCTGTCTGTTCACGGGGGTCTTGTGGCTTGTCGATCGGCTGGTCTGGCGCAAACAGCGGGGCGCCGAGGCGGCCCAGCCCCTCTGGTTGGAATACACGGCAGGTCTGTTCCCGGTGTTGTTCCTGGTGTTTTTTGTTCGCTCCTTTTTGTTCGAGCCGTTCAACATCCCCTCTGGCTCTATGATTCCCACCCTGCGGATTGGGGACCTGATCCTGGTGAAGAAATACAGCTATGGGGTTCGCCTACCGGTTGTCCACAAAAAGGTGTTTGACACCGGCTTGCCTCAGCGCGGCGATGTCATGGTCTTTCGCTACCCCAAGGATGAGTCGGTGGACTACATCAAGCGAGTCATTGGCCTGCCGGGGGATACGGTGAGTTATATCAACAAGCAGATCACGGTTAACGGTCAGCCCATTGAGAAAAAGCCGCTGGGCGGGTTTTTGAATGCTGGGGCCACCGCGCCGGCCTTGGCCTTTCAAGAGACCCTGGGCGGCAAGACTTACACCAGCCTGAACGACCCCGGGGCAGGAGACTTCCTGCTGGCCGAGGCTTTTCCATATCGTGAAAACTGCGAGCGGGTTTTCGGGGGGATGCGCTGCACGGTTCCCGCAGGGCATTATTTCGTCATGGGCGACAACCGCGACAACTCTGCCGACAGCCGCATCTGGGGCTTTGTCCCGGAGCGAAACCTGGTCGGCCAGGCCTTCTTGATTTGGTTCAATGCCGACGAGATCTTCTCGGGTCAGTTCTCACGGCTGGGATTTTTTGAGTGAGCGTGACCGATCTCGAGACCAAGCTGGGCTATCGGTTTCAGAACCCGGATCTGCGTCGACTGGCCTTAACCCACCGCAGCCACAGCGCCCAGCACAACGAGCGCCTGGAGTTTCTGGGGGACAGTGTCTTGAACCTGGCCGTCGCTGGTCTGCTCTATCGTGAGCTGTCCGGTTTTGATGAGGGGGACTTGAGCCGGGTTCGATCCAGCCTGGTTCGTCAGCAGGCGCTCCATGACATTGCCCAGACGCTCTCGTTGCATCAGCACCTTCACCTGGGTGAGGGCGAGCTCAAGAGCGGTGGCCTTAGGCGCCCTTCGATCCTGGCCGATTCGCTAGAGGCCCTGTTTGGCGCCATCTTTTTGGACGGTGGTTTTGATGCCGCCGCCAGGGTCATCGATGGTCTCTACAGCCCCATTCTGAAGCAGGTGGATCCCAGAACCTTGGGCAAAGACGCCAAGACCCTGCTGCAAGAATTCCTGCAGGGCCATGGACTGCCCCTGCCAGCCTACCAAGTGGTGGCGACCAGTGGTGCTGCTCATAATCAAATGTTTGAGGTCGAGTGCAGCCTGCTCAAGCTCAACATCACCGTCTTGGGCAATGGGGCCTCCCGGCGGGCTGCCGAGCAGGCTGCGGCCACCAAGGCCTTCGAGGCCGCCCAGCAGGCCCTGTCTGAGGCGCCTAAAAAACGTCGTCGGTCTCGCAAGTCAGCCGAACCCGCCCCGCAGGCCAAGCTTGCTTTTTCGGTGGCCGATCAGCCCGAGTCAGGCGCATCGGTGACGTCCTCGAAGTCCTCTGCCGAGAAGTCTTAAGTGACCTCAGCCCATCGCTGCGGCACCGTGGCCATTGTCGGTCGGCCAAACGTCGGCAAATCCAGTCTGCTCAATGCCTTGATCGGGGCCAACATCTCGATCACCTCCAAGAAGGCTCAGACCACCCGCCACCAGATTCTGGGGGTTCGCACCGTGGATCGGCATCAGATTCTGTTTGTCGATACACCGGGTATTCAGCACAGTCATCAGGCGGCTCTGAATCGTCAACTGAACAAGGCGGCCGTCTCGGCCTTCGGCGACGTAGATGCCATCCTGTGGGTCATTGAGTCGGATCGGCTGACCCCAGAGGATGAACGGGTCCTTCAGATGCTGCCCTCCGATCTGCCAGTGGTGGTGGCCCTGAACAAGGTGGACCTGTTCAAGGCCGATGCTGACAAGGTCAAGGCCTTTGAGTTGGCCAAGCGACTCAGCCAGCAGCGGACTTTTGCGGCCCTGGTGCCGGTCTCGGCCAAGCGAAGTTTTCAGCTCGATGCCCTGGCCGATGCCCTGGCCGAACAATTGCCCGAGCAAGATCCCCTGGTCGACGAGGAGACGGTAACCGACAAGAGTGTTCGGTTTCTGTCAGCTGAGTTGATCCGAGAAAAACTCTTTCGCCTGATGGGTGATGAGCTGCCCTATGCCTGCACAGTGGTCATCGATCGTTTTGTAGAACCCGATCCCTCTGAGGCCAAGCCCGCTGTTGAGATTGACGCCACCATTGTGGTGGCCAAGGCCTCGCAAAAGCCCATGGTCATTGGCGAAGGCGGCGAGCGAATCAAACGGATTGGCAGCCAGGCGCGGCAGGACATCATGCGACTGCTCGAGCAGCCTGTGCGGCTGCGTCTTTGGGTGAAGGTCAAGGCCAACTGGTCCGATGACGAGGCCGCCGTTCGCAGCTTTGGCTATGAATGAAGCCTATGTCTTGCACAGCCTGCCATGGCGCGAGACCAGCCTTATTGTCGAGGTGCTGACCAGGGACGAGGGGCGCATGGGGCTGGTGGCCCGTGGGGCCCGTCGGCCAAGATCAGCCTTGCGGGGTTTGCTGCAGCCCTTTGTGCCGGTCTTGGTCCGTTACTCCGCCAAGGGTGACTTAAGGACCCTGATGTCCGCAGAGTGGCGCGGTGGACTGGGGGCCTTGCCCGCCAGCAGTCTGATGGCGGGTTTCTATCTCAACGAATTGTTGATTCGGCTGCTGCCCAGACAGGATGCCCATCCTTTTTTGTTTCAGGCCTACGAGCAGGCGCTGCATGCCCTCTCGCATGCGACCGACCAGAGCCAGTTGGTCGAGCCGGTCTTGCGTCAGTTTGAGTGTCGTCTCCTACGGGAAATGGGATTAGCCCCCGAGTTCGCACCGGCAGCAGTCTCGGCTCACCCACAGGCGCGCTACGAGATGCGGCCGGCCGATGGGGTCTACCTATGCCAGGCAGACCCAGATGAGGCCAACCCGATGGCGGTGACGGGTTACACGCTGATGGCCTTAGCGGCCTATGATCAACCCCTGTCCGACTTTGCGGCTGGATTTGATCGGCCGCAGGTGACCGGTGAGGCCAAACGCCTGTTGCGGGCCTTGATTCGTCACCAACTGGGCGAGGTGGATCTGATGTCCCGAGATTCGGTCCGCACACTCTCGCAGATGCGGGCAGAATCTGGGGTTTGAGAGGAAAGGTCAGCATGATTGAACTGGGTGTGAACATCGATCACGTCGCGACGCTGCGTCAGGCTCGTCGCAGCTACGACCCCGATCCCATCTGGGCGGCGGTTGAGGCCCATCTGGGCGGTGCAGATGGCATCACGGTTCACCTGCGTGAGGATCGTCGGCATATTCAGGACGATGACGTGCGGCGACTGCGTACCCATACCCAGATCAAACTGAACTTTGAGATGGCGGCCACCGCTGAGATGGTGGTCATGGCCTGCGAGATCCGACCCGAGATGGCTATGCTGGTGCCAGAGGGGCGTCAAGAGATCACCACCGAGGGTGGCCTGGATGTCCTGGGTCAGTCGGCTGCACTGAGGCCCATGGTGGCCAGGCTGCGTGATGCTGGTATCACGGTCAGTGCCTTTGTCGATGCCGATCTCAAGCAGATCCAGGCGGCCCATGACCTGGGCATTGAGGTCTGTGAGATCCACACCGGCCCTTATGCGCAGGTCTTTCACGAACAGGGCCGTGATGCCGACCGGCCAGCGGTTCAGCAGGAAATCCAAAAGATTGCCAAAGCCGGTGAAAGGATTTGTGAGTTGGGCATGCGGTTTAACGCGGGCCATGCCCTGAACTATTTCAATGTGCAGCCCATCGCCGCCCTGCAGGGTGTCCGTGAGCTTCACATCGGTCATGCCATTGTCTCGCGCGCGGTTTTTGTGGGCATGCGAGAGGCCGTCCGTGAGATGAAGCGACTGATGCGAGAGGCCTGCTGTCGGTGATTGTCGGCATTGGAACCGATGTGGTGGTGATTGCACGTATGCGGGCGCTCTACGACCGCTGGGGCGATCGGCTGGTCCACCGGATTCTGGGCGAGCAGGAGCGTCAGGTCTTTCAGGCCCGTCTTGGCCGAGGACAGGCGGGGCTCTCCAGAGCAGTCTCTTATTTGGCCAAACGCTTCGCGGCCAAAGAGGCGGTTGGCAAAGCCCTGGGCTGCGGACTGTCCTCGCCCATGAGCCTGCACGCCTTGCAGGTCTTGAACAATGCCGCGGGTGCGCCGCAGGCCGTTGCCCAGAAAGGCCTGGCCAGCTACCTGGCTGAGCGTGGCCTCGTCGTTCACATCTCGGTCTCCGATGAACAAGACTTGGCCCAGGCCTTTGCCATCGTCGAGTCCCATTCAATCCCCTCTAGCCACTAGGAGCACACCTCATGCTGGGACCCCTGATCATCGATGTGGCAGGCACCAGCCTGACGGCCGAGGAGGCCGAGAAGCTGGCCCACCCCTGGGTCGGTGGGGTGATTCTGTTCAGCCGAAATTTTGTGGATCGCTCACAGCTCATCGAACTGACCCGACAGATTCATGCGGTGCGCCCAGGTCTGGCCCAGTCGGATCGTGAGCGCCTCAAGATCTCGGTGGATCACGAGGGCGGCCGCATTCAGCGGTTTCGGGATGGCTTTACGGCCTTGCCCAGTTTTAGAAGCCTGGGGGAGTGCCTCAAGCCCGGCTGCGGTGCGGCCGAGCTGGCAGCCGCCTGTGACCAGGCGCGCCAGGCGGCTTACACCCTGGCCAGTGAACTCAAGGCCGTTGGGGTGGACTTTAGTTACACCCCGGTTCTGGATTTGGACTATGGCCAGAGTCAGGTGATCTCGGATCGGTCGTTTCACCGTGACGAGAACCTGGTGAGTGCCCTGGCCGAGGCCACCATGACTGGACTGGCCCAGGCGGGCTTTAAAAACTGCGGCAAGCACTTTCCCGGTCATGGGTGGGCCAGTGCCGACTCGCATCATGCGCTGCCAGTTGATGACCGAGACCTGCAGACCATCCTGCGCCAGGATGTCTTGCCTTACCT
>JBEDMQ010000002.1:0-4679 GCA_041171045.1 Pseudomonadota bacterium | reverse complement strand
AACTTGAACGACAGGAACAAGTAAGTCATTGTCAGCGTTAGATAATTTTGGTTTTTCAGATCGTCATTGAACGACGAAAAACCTTATCAAGTCACTCCCACTCGATCGTCGCCGGTGGTTTGGAGGAGATGTCAAAGGTCACCCGGTTGATACCACGGACCTCATTGATGATGCGTGAGGACACCCGCTTGAGCAGGCTGTAGGGCAGCTCGGCCCAGTCCGCCGTCATGAAGTCACTGGTCTGCACCGCGCGCAGGGCCACAACATAGTCATAGGTGCGGCCATCGCCCATGACCCCAACACTCTTGACCGGTAGAAAGACAGTGAAGGCCTGACTGGTCAGGTCATACCAGGACTTGCCAGACTCAGCATCCACGGTCTGCTGGAGTTCTTCGATAAAGATGGCATCAGCCCGGCGCAACAGGTCCGCGTACTCGCGTTTAACCTCGCCCAGGATCCGAACACCCAGGCCCGGGCCTGGGAAGGGATGGCGATAGACCATCTCGCGGGGCAAGCCCAGTGCGACACCCAACTCGCGCACCTCGTCCTTGAACAAATCGCGCAGGGGCTCCAACAGGTCCAGACCCAATTGCTCTGGCAGGCCGCCCACGTTGTGGTGGCTCTTGATGGTGACGGCCTTCTTGCTCTTGGCGCCACCGGACTCAATGACATCGGGGTAGATGGTGCCCTGGGCCAAGAACTTGGCGCCCTTATGGCCCTGCCTGCCCTGCCCGCCCTGCTTGAGCTTGGCCGCCTCTTGTTTGAACACATCGACGAACAGGCGGCCGATAATCTTGCGCTTTTGCTCGGGCTCCGAGACGCCGGCCAGCTCCCTTAAAAAGAGATCACTGGCATCGACCCGAATAACCTGGGCATGCAGCCGCCCCGCAAACATCTCCATGACCATGTCGCCTTCATTCAGGCGCAAGAGGCCATGGTCTACAAAGACACAGGTCAGCTGATCCCCAATCGCCCGATGAATCAGGGCCGCCGCCACAGAAGAGTCCACACCACCCGAGAGGCCCAGAATGACCTCCTGGTCGCCGACCTGGGCGCGAATCTTGTCAACCGCCTCGGCGATGTAGTCCCCCATGATCCAGTCGGGTCTGGCCTGACAGATCTGCAGCACAAAGCGCTCGATCATGGCCTTGCCTTGAACCGTGTGCGTCACCTCCGGGTGAAACTGCACTGCGTAAAAGCCGCGGGTCTCATCAGCCATGCCCGCAATCGGACAGCTGGGCGTGGAGGCCATGAGCTTAAAACCTGGTGGCAGCTGGGTGACCTTGTCGCCGTGGCTCATCCAGACCTTGAGCATGCCGTGGCCCTGCTCGGTGGTGAAGTCTGCGATGTCCTTGAGCAAAGCCGTGTGGCCATGGGCCCGCACCTCGGCATAGCCAAACTCCCGCTGATGTCCACTCTCGACCTGACCACCCAACTGGTTGGCCATGGTCTGCATGCCGTAGCAGATGCCCAAGACCGGGATGCCCAACTCGAAGACCGAAGCCGGCGCCTTGTCGGTGGTCTCCTCGTAGACGCTGGCATGCGAGCCGGACAAGATGACCCCACGAAGACGACCATCGGCCGCAAAGTCTCGAATCCACTGGTCTGAGACATCGCAGGGGTGGACCTCGCAGTAGACGTGGGCCTCACGGACGCGTCTGGCGATGAGCTGGGTGACCTGCGACCCAAAGTCCAGGATCAGAATCTTGTCGTGCTGCACGGCTCAGTCCGCTCGGTAGTTGGGGGCTTCTTTTGTGATCTGGACATCGTGGACATGCGACTCACGAATGCCAGCGGCGGTGATCTCGACAAAGGCGGCCTTGTCATGCAGATCTTGGATCGTCTTGCAGCCGCAATAGCCCATGCTGGAGCGGACGCCACCAGCCAGTTGATAGACGATCTGTTTCACACTGCCCTTGTAGGGCACACGGCCCTCGATGCCCTCTGGCACAAACTTGTCTGCGCCGGGATTGTCCTCATCGTCTTGGAAATATCGATCGGCCGAGCCAGCCTGCATAGCACCGACAGAGCCCATGCCGCGGTATGACTTGTAGGAGCGGCCCTGGAACAAGACGACTTCGCCTGGGGCCTCTTCGGTGCCTGCGAACATGCCGCCCATCATGACCGTGCTGGCACCAGCAGCCAGCGCCTTGGCGATGTCGCCCGAGAAACGAATGCCGCCGTCAGCGATCAGAGGCACGCCGGTGCCCTCCAGGGCCTTGGCCACATTGGCAATCGCCGAGATCTGGGGCACGCCAACGCCTGCCACGATGCGAGTGGTACAGATGGAGCCTGGCCCGATACCCACTTTGACCGCATCGGCCCCGTGGTCCACCAGCGCCTTTGCAGCCTCGGCCGTGGCGATGTTGCCGCCAACCACCTGAACGGCTGGGTAGTGTTGCTTGACCCATTTGACGCGGTCCAGCACGCCCTTGCTGTGGCCGTGGGCCGTGTCAACGACGATGACATCCACGCCTGCCTCAACCAGCGCAGCCACCCGTTCATCGGTGCCCTCGCCCACGCCCACCGCCGCACCCACCAGCAGCTTGCCCTGCTCATCGCGGGCGGCCTGCGGATGCTCAATGCCTTTAAGAATGTCTTTGACCGTGATCAGGCCACGCAGCTCAAAGTCCTTGGAGATCACCAGGACCCGCTCGAGCCTGTGCGCATGCATCAGGGCCTTGGCCTCCTCGACCGAGGCGCCCTCGGGCACGGTCACCAGACGATCCTTGGGGGTCATGATGTTGCGAACTGGCTGGTCCAGACGGGTCTCAAACCGCAGGTCCCGGTTGGTCACAATGCCGACCACCTTGCCACCTTCGACCACGGGCAGGCCAGAGACCTTGCGCTGGGCAATCAGTGCCAAGACCTGCCGAACCGTCATGTCCGGCGAGATGGTGAAGGGGTCTTTGACGACACCGGCCTCGAATCGTTTGACCTTGGCCACCTCTTGAGCCTGGGCGACTGGGCTCAGGTTCTTGTGGACGATGCCAATGCCACCCTCTTCTGCCAGGGCAATGGCCAATCGAGCCTCGGTCACGGTGTCCATGGCGGCCGAGACAATGGGCAGGTTGAGCCGAAGGCCTCGCGTGAGCTGGCTGGAGAGTTGGGTGTCTTTGGGAAGAACGGCCGAATGTGCTGGCACGAGCAGCACATCGTCGAAGGTAAGGGCTTTTTGAAGGACTCGCATGTTTGATTTTACCGCGCCCGAGTCCACCGATCAAACGCCCCCGCCTGCGCCCGCGCCCGTCTGACCGAGTTCACACGCTGCCGACGGGCCTCCTTGGGATCGGCCTTTAAAGGCGCCAGAATTTCAATGCGATCACCGGGACCAAGGCTCGCGTCTAGGTCTTTCAAGTGCCCAAATACAGCATAGCCAGCGGCCTCAGACCAGGCCTGCACCAGCACCGGATGCTCGCCTGATCGCAGCAGCCAGTCACCAGCCGTTCGAAGACTGGCGCCGACTGGCAGGATGAGGCCCGCCCGATAGACCTGCCCTTGGTCATCGACCCAGATGACGGTGACCGGAAGGCCGGCCGAGTCGGTGTCCTGTGCGCTCATCGGCTCGGGATGCTCAGCCAGCAGGCCCACGGCTGGGCTGACCCGTTGGAGCCCCGGCGCCATACAGGCGCTCAGCCCGCTGAACAAAGGCATCCACAAAACTGCCGGTGATATGGGCAAACACTGGGCCCACCAGCTTTTCCAGAATGCGGCTGGAGAAGTGATAGTCCAGTTCAAACTGAACTTTGCAGGCCTGCTCATTGAGCACCTGGAATTGCCAATGTCCAGCCAGAGACTTGAATGGACCACTGTGCAGGCTCATGTCGATGCGCTGCCCCGATACATTGACATTTCGGGTGCAGAACGACTGTTTGAGGCCCTTGAAGGCGATGTCGACCTCGGCCAGGACGGAACCGTCAGGCTGCGGGCTCACGCGCGCTCCGCCACACCATGGTAAAAAGGTGGGGTAGGCTTCCACATCCGCCACCAGCCCGAACATCTGCTGTGCGCTGTAGGGCACCAAGACTGTTTTAATAACCTCCGCCATTCCCGCATTTTATGTCCATCGCTGATAACAAGAAGGCCTTTCACGACTACTTCATAGAGGAGCGCTATGAGGCTGGTCTGGTCCTGGAGGGCTGGGAGGCCAAGGCCATCCGTGCTGGGCGGGTTCAGTTGAAGGAGGCCTACGTGGTCATCAAACGGGCGGAGCTCTGGCTGATTGGCTGCCACATCACCGCACTGCCGACCGCATCCACTCATATCACCCCAGACCCGACCCGCAGCCGCAAACTGCTGCTCCACACCGAGGAGATCAGCAAGCTCATCGGTAAGGTCGAGCGAGCCGGCTATGCCCTGGTCCCTCTGAACCTGCACTACAACCGTGGACGCATCAAGCTGGAAATTGGCCTGGCCAAGGGCAAAAAGCAGCATGACAAGCGCGCCACCGAGAAAGAGCGGGAGTGGCAGCGGGAGAAGCAGCGCCTGCTTCGCCAGTCCACCAAATCAGCCTAGTTTGGATTAAATTGTGGTGCTAGCCGCCAGGGGGCGGCCCAAACGACCCTCTTACAGGAGAAGACCATGTTGAACCGTCAGCAGTTGTTAGCCCTGTCCATCACCACCCTGTTCGCCGCCTCTGCCCAGGCCCAGACGGTCACCGTCAAACTCGGCCATGTGGC
>JBEDMQ010000001.1:0-2735 GCA_041171045.1 Pseudomonadota bacterium | reverse complement strand
TGCCATCAATCCAATCGAGCCGCAGGGGATTGATCTGGTGAAGTGGGCGGAACTCGCTGTTGGGATCCCACCACTTACTGGCCAGGGCGCTGAATTTCTCGAGTTCGCTGAGGTCGACGTTTTGTGTCATGACAGTGTCCGTAGCACTTTGTTGGGGTTCAAAATATTTTTCGGGTCCAGCGCCTGCTTGATTCTGCGCATCAGGTCCATCTCGATGGATGACTTGTAGTGGGCCGCTTCGTCACGACGCAGAATGCCCAGGCCATGCTCTGCACTGATGGAGCCTTGTCTGGCCACGACCTCATCGTGAATGATGCGCCGAATACCGTCCTCGTTGGCCTTGACATACTGGCGACAGGCGTCATGACGGCCCTGGCGATCGAGTCCTTCAAACAGCTCAGCAGGTGCGGCCACATTGAAGTGCAGGTTGCCGTCACCCAGGTGACCAAAGTTAGACAGGCGAATGCCGGGGTAGGCCTGGCGAAGCTTGTCCTCGGTGACCCGACAGAACTCGGCAATCGAAGAGATGGGCAGTGCGATGTCGAACTTCACCTGCAGGCCATCCTCGGCGGCCGCCATGGTGATGTGCTCGCGCAGGTCCCAGAAGGCCTGGGCCTGCTGCATGCTCTGGGCGACCAGGGCATCGACCACCAAGTCTTGTTCCATGGCGACCTCCAGGACCCGCTCGAGCAGGGCCGTGGCGGCCTGCTCACTCTCCGCATGCGAGACCTCAAGCAAGACACAAGACTGCTCGGGTGTGCCGAGGCCGGTTGGCCTGGCGAACTGGGGGTAGTAGTCCGACACCGGGTTCATCGATGACGGTGTCATGAACTCAAAACCGGTGAGGCTGGCATTGCAGTGCTGCTGGGCGATCTGCAGCAAGGCGACGGCCTGAGCGGCTGCCTTGGCAGGTACTGGATCGGGCAGGCAGGCCAAGGCGGTCATCACCCCGGCAGGCTTGGGATGCAGGGCCATGACGGCGCCGGTGATGATGCCCAGGGTGCCCTCGGCCCCTACGAACAAGTCACGCAGGTCATAGCCGGTGTTGTCCTTGCGAAGGCCGCGCAGACCGTCCCAGATCTGGCCGTCGGCGGTGACCACTTCGACGCCCAGACACAGGGCTCGGGCGTTGCCATAGCGCAGCACAGCGGTACCGCCCGCATTGGTCGACAGGTTGCCGCCAATGGTGGCCGTGCCCCGTGCGGTCAGGTTGAGCGGGAAGGTGAGCCCCATCTTGTCAGCCTCTTCCTGCACAGTCTGCATGGTGACGCCGGCATCGACGGTGATGGTCTTGTTGTCTTGGTCTCTGGCCCGAATGCGGGTCATGCGAGACAGGTTCAGGATGACTTGTCGGCCGGTGTCATCGGGGGTGGCGCCACCGGAGAGTCCGGTGTTGCCCCCCTGGGGGACCAGGGCGACTTCGTGCGTGTTGGCCAGGCGCACCAGTTGGGCCACCTGCTCTGTGCTGCTGGCAAAGACCACTGCAGCAGGCTTGCCAAAAAACTTCTGCCGCCAGTCATTGGCGTAGGGGGCAAAGCCCTCTGCATCGGTGAGGACTGCGCGATCACCGAGCAGTTCGCGCGCCTGGCTGAGAAAGGTGGATAGCGATGGATCGGTGGTCATGGTTACCAACGGGCTTGAAATTGTTTTTTGAGGGCCAGGATGTCGCTGCTGGACAACGACGCCACGGGTTGGCCTTGCGTGAGGACGGCGAGCTTGGCGGTTTCTTCGAGCTCCTCCAGAACCGCCATAGCGGCAGCAGGCGTCTCATGCCAGACGTTGGGCCCAAGCCTTGAGAGCATGACCGCCCGAATGGGCCGACCCGCCTGACCATAGTCATCAATGGCCTGAGCCACGGCCTGTGCGACGGCGGGTGAGCCGGGACGGTCATAGCCGATATGCGGCACATGTCCCACCTTCATCACAAAGTAGGGCGTGAGGGCCGGCAGCAGTTCGGGCTCGGCCGAGTCTTGCAACAGCAGGCTACGAGCCACGCAATAACTGCTGTGGGTGTGAATCACACAGCGGGTGTTGGGGTCAAAAGCCGCAGCAGCTGAATAGATGGCCTGGTGAAGGGCGATGGTCTTGCTCGCCTTGTCGCCACTGATCTGCTGGCCCTGCAGGTCGATCTTGGCCAGTCGGGCTGGCTCGAGTGTCCCCAGGCAGGCATCGGTGGGCGTGATCAGAAAGCCATCGTCGAGTCGAACACTGATGTTGCCGGCGGTCGCGTGGACATACCCTCGGTCAAAGAGGCTTTTCCCCACACGACAGATCTCCTCGCGGGCCTGGGCCTCGGAGAGGACTGGTCGACTGGTGGGGACCTGGGGGCTTGATGGGCGAGAGGAAGAGGACATAACCCGTCTACTTTACCGATGGAGTGGTGCTTTGGGTTACAGCAGTTTGAAGGCTTTGGTGAAAAAGTCGTCGGTGCCGAAGTTGCCCGACTTGAGGGCCAGGTGCAGGCCACCAGCCCGAGGGCCTGCTGAGCTGAGTTGGCTGAAGCACCAGGGCACGCCGGGATCAATCTGAGGGCCAATCTGCATCTGTTCAATGGCCAGGGCCTGCACGCAGGCACCCGAGGTCTCGCCACCGGCGACTACCAACTGATCCACACCGTCTTCCACCAGGTCTTGCGCGACCTTGCCGAGCAGCTGTTCGATGCGACTGCCCAGCAGGTGAGCATCGCACTGCTGTTGCAGGCGCGATACGGTCTGGGCATCGGCTGTGGCGTAGAC